>NZ_JBIBHN010000010.1:0-224630 GCF_042957035.1 Streptomyces sp. NPDC008137
AAGCCGAGCGTGGGGGAGTCGGCGACCGACGAGAACGCGGCAGATGTGCGTGCCAGGCCCCGCGTCTGCGGCGTGATCCAAACGACAGGCCCTAGACCGCCACGTACGTCACCGGCTCGCTCCCCGGTACCGCCTCCGCCCGGCCCAGCTTCACCAGGCGGCGCAGATGCGCCTCGGCCTCCGAGACCGCGATGTTCCGGGAGCCGTAAGGGATCTGCTCCCAGGGGCGGTTCCACTCCATGCGTTCGGCGAGCTGCCAGGGCGTGAGGGGCTCGGCGAGGAGGGCCCGCAGGGCGGTGAGGCGGGCCTCGTGATGGTCGAGCAGTGCGCGTACGCGGGCGGTGGCGTCGGGGAACGGGTGCTGGTGGGCCGGGAGCACCTCGGCGGGGGCGAGGCGGCCCACGCGTTCGAGGCTGTCGAGGTAGTCGCCGAGGGGGTCGGTCACGGTGGCGTCGTCGGGATCCTCGTAGAGGCCGATGTGCGGGGTGATCCCGGGCAGCAGGTGGTCGCCGGAGAACAGGCGGCCGTGGCCGGGCAGCCGGGCCGGGTGGTCCTCCTCCAGGTGCAGGCAGACATGGCCCGGTGTGTGGCCCGGGGTCCAGATCGCGCGCAGGCGGCGGCCTGCCAGGTCCAGGAGTTCGCCCGGGACGATGTCGCGGTCGGGCAGGGCGGGGGAGAGGCCGGGCAGGGCGCGGGGCCGGGGCGTGCGGAGCGGGGCGATGTGCTCCTCGGGCGCTCCGGCCGCGGTGAGCTTGGCCGTCATGTACGAGAACCAGCGCTCGGGACGGGCCTGGCGGGTCCGTCGTACGACCGCGGTGTCCGCCGCGTGCATCGCGATCCAGGCGCCCGACGCCTCGCGGACCCGGCCGGACAGGCCGTGGTGGTCAGGATGGTGGTGGGTGATGACCACGCCGTGGATCTCGGCCACCGAGGTGCCGCACGCCGTGAGGCCGGCCGCGAGGGTGTCCCAGGACTCCGCATCGTCCCAGCCGGTGTCGACGAGGACCGGGCCCCGGTCGGTGTCGACGACGTACACGAGCGTGTGGCCGAGGGGGTTGTCCGGGATGGGGACCCGCAGGGACCGGACGCCTCCGCCGTGGTCATGCACCACCGGTGTGGGTTCGCGGTCCTGGCTGCTTGTCATCTGCCCTCCTTCCCAAGGCCATTGCCCACTATAACGAGAACTGGTATCAGTTTCTGAAACACCGTCAGATATGAGGGCAGTCGGCCATGACCGGACTCGTGGAACACGGACAGCTGTTCATCGGCGGGGAGTTGACCGACCCCCTGGGCCAGGACGTCATCGAGGTGATCTCGCCGCACACGGAAGAGGTCATCGGGCGCGTCCCGCACGCCTCGACCGCGGATGTCGACCGGGCCGTGGGGGTGGCGCGGCGGGCGTTCGACGAGGGGCCCTGGCCGCGTATGAGCCTCGACGAGCGGATCGAGGTCGTGAGCCGGATCAAGGACGGGATCGTCGCCCGGCACGAGGAGATCGCCCGCGTGATCTCCGGCCAGAACGGCTCGCCGTACTCGTGGAGCGTCCTCGCCCAGGCCTTCGGCGCGGTGATGGTCTGGGACTCGGCGATCACCGTCGCGCGGAACTTCACCTATGAGGAGCGGCGCGACGGCGTGCTCGGCCGCATCCTCGTACGGCGCGAGCCGGTCGGGGTCGTGGCCGCCGTCGCGCCCTGGAACGTCCCCCAGTTCGTCGCCGCCGCCAAGCTCGCCCCCGCGCTGCTCACCGGCTGCACGGCCGTCCTCAAGCCCTCGCCCGAGTCGCCGCTCGACGCGTATCTGCTCGGCGAGATCGCCCGCGAGGCCGGGCTGCCCGAGGGCGTGCTGTCGATCCTGCCCGCCGACCGGGAGGTGAGCGAGTACCTGGTCGGGCACCCCGGCATCGACAAGGTCTCCTTCACCGGGTCGGTCGCGGCCGGGAAGCGCGTGATGGAGGTGGCCGCCCGCAACCTCACCCGGGTGACGCTCGAACTGGGCGGCAAGTCGGCCGCCGTCGTCCTGCCCGACGCGGACGTCGAGACGGCCGTCGCGGGCATCGCCCCCGCGGCCTGGATGAACAACGGCCAGGCCTGCGTCGCCCAGACCCGCGTCCTGCTCCCGCGCTCCCGCTACGACGAGTTCGCCGACGCCCTCGCCGCGGCGGCCGGCGCGCTCGTGGTCGGCGACCCGCTGGACCCCGCCACCCAGGTGGGCCCGCTCGTGGCCAGGCGGCAGCAGCAGCGCAACCTCGACTACATCCGCATCGGACAGGAGGAGGGCGCGAAGATCCTGACCGGCGGCGGGCGCCCGGCGGATCTGGACCGCGGCTGGTACGTCGAGCCGACCCTCTTCGGCGACGTCGACAACTCCATGCGCATCGCCCGTGAGGAGATCTTCGGCCCGGTCATCTGCCTGCTGCCCTACGGCGACGAGGCCGACGCCGTGAAGATCGCCAACGACTCCGACTACGGGCTGAGCGGCAGCGTCTGGACCGCGGACGTCGAGCGCGGCATCGACATCGCCCGGCAGGTCCGCACGGGCACGTACTCGGTCAACACCTTCAGCCTGGACATGCTGGGCCCGTTCGGCGGCTACAAGAACTCGGGCCTGGGGCGGGAGTTCGGGCCCGAGGGGTACGGGGAGTACCTGGAGCACAAGATGATCCATCTCCCGGCGGAAGCGTAGCGATGGGCGACCGCTGGCACGTCGAGGTCGACCGCTCCCTGTGCATCGGCAGCGCCCAGTGCGTCCACCACGCCCCGGACGGCTTCCGCCTGGACCCGGCCCGCCAGTCCCATCCGGTCGCCCCGGACACGGACGCGAACGAACGGGTGCTGGAGGCGGCGGAGAGCTGTCCGGTGGAGGCGATCGTGATCACGCTGGGGGGCGGCGGCGAGGCGGTGTTCCCCCCGGAGGAATAGCGCCCGAGAACGCTCGAAAAATCATGCTTCCGGGGGGTTCATTTCCGTTGGGGTGTTTTATTCTGGAAATCGGCCTACGAGGCGAGTGAGGGAGTCCGACCGGAGTAGCCGACAGTGGCAGGAAGCCAGGACGATCGGGTTTCCGCCGTTGCCGACTGCGACGGTAGGGCTGAGAGGCCGGAAGGACGCAAGGTCGACAGGCCGGGCGGCCGGAAGGCGACCCCCAGTACCTGATCCGGACCATGCCGGCGAAGGGAACCCGTCTCGTAGGTCCTACTTCTGCCCTTCCGGCCCCTGCCCCTCGGGTTTCGTCAGGGTGATCAGCCGGCACACCGTCTCGATGTCGATCCGCACCTGGGCGATCGAGGCGCGGCCCGACAGCCAGGTGATCAGCGCCGAGTGCCAGGTGTGCTCGATGACCCGGACCGCCGAGAGCTGCTCCGGGGTCGGGTCCTCGAGGCCCATCGCGTCCAGGATGATCGCCGTCGTCTGGCGCGAGACCTGGTCGACCTCCGGGCTGACGCTGCGGTCGGCGAAGGTGAGGGCCCGGACCATCGCGTCGGCCAGATGCGGTTCGCGCTGCAGGGCGCGGAAGGCCCGCATCAGCGTCTCCGCGACCCGCTCGGCCGCCGACTCGCCCTGCGGCGGCTTCTTCCGCAGGGTGCCGTGCATGTGCTCCAACTGGTCCTGCATCGTCGCGACCAGCAGATGGATCTTGGAGGGGAAATAGCGGTACAGGGTGCCGAGCGCCACCTGCGAGGACTCCGCGACCTCGCGCATCTGCACGGCGTCGAAACCGCCCCGGCTGGCCAGTTGCGCGCTCGCGTGCAGGATGCGGCGACGGCGGGCCTCCTGCCGCTCCGTGAGGGGCGGGGAGGCGGGGGCTGCGGCTCTGGCTTCCACCTTGGCCACTGTGTTCACCTTGGCTTCCGCGGGGCTGGGGTCCCCGTTCCGTGACGGTCCGTGAGGGCGAGTGATCAGACAGCATGGCACGGGGTCGGTCGTGGCGTGAATCACCTGATCCACTGCTCACAGCGCCGCTACCTGCCGGTAGATTCAGAGCCTCCGAACGATCAAGTCTGTAACTTGTTCTAGATTAGCGTCCCGGCGTAATCTCGCGGGACAGTGCAGGGAGAAGGGGGCCAGAGTGACCGCTGAGGCCAGGGAGGCCGGGCCCTCGGAGGACCCCGCCGCCGACGGCTTGCGACCGCTCCGCATCGCGCTCCTCACCTATAAAGGGAACCCGTTCTGCGGCGGCCAGGGTGTCTACGTCCGGCACCTCTCGCGAGAACTGTCCCGCCTCGGTCACCGCGTCGAGGTCATCGGTGCCCAGCCCTATCCCGTCCTCGACGAGGGATATGACGGCCAGCGCCTCACCGAGCTGCCCAGCCTGGACCTCTACCGTCAGCCGGACCCCTTCCGCACCCCGGGGCGCGACGAGTACCGCGACTGGGTCGACGCGCTCGAAGTGGCGACCATGTGGACCGGCGGCTTCCCCGAGCCCCTGACGTTCTCGCTGCGCGCCCGCCGCCATCTGCGGGCCCGCCGCGGCGAGTTCGACGTCGTCCACGACAACCAGACGCTCGGGTACGGGCTGCTGGGAGACGTCGGCGCGCCCCTGGTGACCACGATCCACCACCCCATCACCGTCGACCGGCAGTTGGAGCTGGACGCGGCGGACGGCTGGAAGCGGCGCCTGTCGGTGCGCCGCTGGTACGCCTTCACCCGCATGCAGAAGCGCGTCGCACGCCGTCTCCCCTCCGTCCTCACCGTCTCCGGCACGTCGCGGCAGGAGATCGTCGACCACCTCGGTGTCCGCCGGGACCGCGTCCACGTGGTCCACATAGGCGCCGACACCGACCTGTTCTCCCCGGACCCCTCGGTGCCCGTCGTGCCGGGCCGGATCGTCACGACGTCCAGCGCCGACGTGCCGCTGAAGGGCCTGGTCCACCTCGTCGAGGCGCTCGCCAAGGTGCGCACGGAGCACCCCGGCGCGCACCTCGTCGTCGTCGGCAAGCGGCCCACGGAGGGGCCCGTCGCCCAGGCGATGGAGCGGTACGGCCTCGCCGGCGCCGTCGACTTCGTCAAGGGCATCTCCGACGCGGAACTCGTCGACCTGGTGCGCTCGGCGCAGGTCGCGTGCGTGCCGTCGCTGTACGAGGGCTTCTCGCTGCCGGCCGCGGAGGCCATGGCGACGGGCACGCCCCTGCTCGCCACGACCGGCGGCGCCATACCCGAGGTCGCCGGCCGGGACGGGGAGACCTGCCTGGCGGTACCGCCCGGGGACGCGGGCGCCCTGGCCGCCGGACTGGGCCGGCTGCTGGGCGACGCCGAGCTGCGGGCACGGCTCGGCGCGGCCGGGCGCGAACGGGTGCTGCGGCACTTCACCTGGGCCAGGGCGGCGGAGGGGACGGTGGCCCGGTACCGCGAGGCGATCGCCAGGTCCGAGGGCGTCGGGGCGGTCCGCTCCGCTCCCTTGCCAGGTGCCGAGCGCGTGGCTGTCACGGATGTCGTGCCCACGGCCCCCGCAGCCGCGGCCCCCACAGATGTAGAAGGCGTCAACTCCGAAAGCAGGGCCACGTGCTGACCGTCGACTTCTCCCGGTTCCCGCTCGCGCCGGGCGACCGTGTCCTGGACCTCGGCTGCGGTGCCGGGCGGCACGCGTTCGAGTGCTACCGGCGCGGCGCGCAGGTCGTGGCGCTGGACCAGAACGCCGAGGAGATCCGCGAGGTCGCCAAGTGGTTCGCGGCGATGAAGGAGGCCGGCGAGGCCCCCGAGGGCGCCACCGCCACGGCCATGGAGGGCGACGCCCTGGCGCTGCCCTTCCCCGACGCGTCCTTCGACGTCGTCATCATCTCCGAGGTGATGGAGCACATACCGGACGACAAGGGCGTCCTCGCGGAGATGGTGCGGGTGCTCAAGCCCGGCGGCCGCATCGCCATCACGGTCCCGCGCTACGGCCCCGAGAAGGTCTGCTGGACCCTGTCCGACGCCTACCACGAGGTCGAGGGCGGCCACATCCGCATCTACAAGGCCGACGAACTCCTGGCGCGCGTCCGCGAAGCCGGCCTCAAGCCCTACGGCACCCACCACGCCCACGCGCTGCACTCGCCCTACTGGTGGCTGAAGTGCGCCTTCGGCGTCGACAACGACAAGGCGCTGCCGGTACGGGCGTACCACAAGCTCCTCGTCTGGGACATCATGAAGAAGCCGCTGGCCACCCGGGTCGCCGAGCAGGCCCTCAACCCGCTGATCGGCAAGAGCTTCGTGGCGTACGCGACCAAGCCCCATCTCCCCCGGGTGGACGCCAAGTGACGACCCCCCGGACAGAACACCTCGTCCTGCCCGGGGTCCTCACCGCAGGGCAGGCCGCCGCGACCGTCGCCGGCATCCTCGCCGTGCAGCGTGAGGACGGGGCGATCCCGTGGTTCCGGGGGCACCACCTCGACCCGTGGGACCACGTCGAGGCGGCCATGGCCCTCGACACGGCCGGCGAGCACGAGGCCGCCGAGCGGGCCTACCTGTGGCTGGCCCGGCACCAGAACGACGACGGCTCCTGGTACGCGGCCTACGCGGACGGAGAGGCCGGCGACGTCACCGACCGGGGCCGGGAGACCAACTTCGTCGCCTACATCGCCGTGGGCGTCTGGCACCACTACCTCTCCACCGGCGACGACACGTTCCTGGAGCGGATGTGGCCGGCGGTGTACGCGGCGGTGGAGTTCGTCCTCAGCCTGCAGCAGCCGGGCGGGCAGATCGGCTGGCGGCGCGACGACGACGGCACGGACACGGCCGATGCCCTGCTGACCGGCAGCTCCTCGATCCACCACGCCCTGCGCTGCGCGCTGGCCATCGCCCAGCAGCGGGAGGAGACGCAGCCGGACTGGGAGCTGGCGGCGGGTGCGCTGCGGCATGCCATACGCCGGCACCCGGAGCGGTTCCTCGACAAGAACCGGTACTCGATGGACTGGTACTACCCGGTGCTGGGCGGTGCGCTGACCGGGGCCGAGGCCAAGGCCCGTATCGAGGAGGACTGGGAGCGGTTCGTCGTCCCGGGACTTGGGGTGCGGTGCGTGGTGCCCAACCCGTGGGTGACGGGGGGTGAGTCGGCCGAACTCGCCCTCGCGCTCTGGGCGATGGGCGAGTCCGACCGGGCGCTGGAGGTGCTGCAGTCGATCCAGCATCTGCGGGATGCGGAGAGCGGCCTCTACTGGACCGGTTACGTGTTTGACGACGACGCGGTCTGGCCGCGGGAGTTGACCACGTGGACGGCGGGGTCGTTGTTGCTGGCCGTGGCCGCGTTGGGTGGGCATGAGGCCACGTGCCAGGTGTTCGGTGGGGATGAGTTGCCCAGTGGGCTGGATTCGGAGTGCTGCGCCTGAGAGCTCGGGGGGTTGTGCCTGGTTCGGGGGGCGCGGGTTGTGCGTGGCTGGTCGCGCCCACGCGGCGGAGCCGCAGGTCGACACAGCCCCGCGCCCCTGAGGACGAGCCCCGTAGGGCGTTTTTCAGTGCCGGTGTGCGCGATTGGCTATGGCGTGGCCCACGAACAGGTAGACCACCGCAGCCAGGCCGTAGCCGCAGACCACTCGGGCCCAGGCCTCGTCGAAGGTGAAGAGGTCGTGGGACCAGCCTGCGAGCCAGCGGGCCGCGTCGTGGATGAACTGGACGAAGCTGTTCGCCTGGTTGGCGTCCAGCAGGTACATCAGGATCCAGAGACCCAGGATGAGAGCCATGATGTCGGCCACGACCGCGACGATCGTGCCGGCCTGATTCGCACCGTTGCGATATCGAGGGGACATGTCATTCGGATTGCCCTTGAACTCGGGATGAAACCCGGGGATTCGCTCAGGCGTTCAACTCGGCGAGTACGCGCAGCGTGTGGCGGTCGGGGCTGAGCACCAGCAGGTCCGTCACCGGCCCCTCGCGCCACGACTCCAACCGCTCCGCGATCCGTTCGCGCGGACCGACCAGGGAGATCTCGTCGGCGAAGGCGTCGGGGACGGCGCGCACGGCCTCGTCCCGGCGGCCGGAGAGGAACAGGTCCTGGATGCGGCGGGCGTCTTCCTCGTAGCCCATGCGGGCCATCAGGTCGGCGTGGAAGTTGCGGGCCGCGTGTCCCATGCCGCCGATGTAGAAGCCGAGCATCATCTTGACGGGCAGCAGGCCCTCGGCGACGTCGTCGCAGACCCGGATCTGGGCCATCGGCGCGACCAGGAAACCCTCGGGCAGGTCGGCCAGGGCCGGGCCGTACACCTCCGGCCGGGAAGGCGACCAGTACAGCGGCAGCCAGCCGTCGGCGATCCGGGCCGTCTGGGCGACGTTCTTCGGCCCCTCCGCACCGAGCAGGACCGGCAGGTCGGCGCGGAGCGGGTGGGTGATCGGCTTGAGGGGTTTGCCGAGGCCGGTGGCGTCAGAGCCCCGATAGGGGTGGGAGTGGAAACGGCCCGCCAGTTCGACCGGCGCCTCGCGCCGCAGCACCTGCCGTACGACGTCGACGTACTCGCGGGTGGCGGTGAGCGGGGACTTCGGGAACGGGCGGCCGTACCAGCCCTCGACCACCTGCGGTCCGGACAGGCCCAGCCCCAGCATCATGCGGCCGCCGGAGAGATGATCGAGGGTGAGCGCCTGCATGGCGGTGGTGGTCGGCGGGCGGGCCGCCATCTGGGCGACCGCCGTGCCCAGCTTGACGGTGGAGGTGTGGGCGGCGATCCAGGCGAGCGGCGTGAACGCGTCCGAGCCCCAGGACTCCGCCGTCCACACGGAGTCGTAGCCCAGCCGTTCGGCCTCCTGCGCCAGAGGTATGTGGTCGGGGGAGGGGCCGCGGCCCCAGTAGCCGAGTGCGAGACCGAGCCGCATACCTGCCTCCTGACGGTGCGTCAGCCGACTGGGGCGACGACTGTACGGCAACGGCCCCCCGCCCGGAAGGGCGAGGGGCCGTGAAGGGGCCGTGGGCTCAGCCGCGCTGGATGCCCGAGGTGTCCTGGAGGACGCCGCGGCGGCCGTCCTGCGTCTGCGCGACCAGGGCAGGGCCGCGCTGCTCGACGGCCAGGTACCAGGTACCAGGGGCGAGTTCGGCGATCGGCGTCGGCGAACCGTCCTCCGCGAACAGCGGACGCGGCACCGGCACCGCGAACCAGAACGGCGAGAAGTCCCCGGCCGGGGCCTGCGGCGCCTGCGCCTGCTGTGGCTGGGGCTGACCGCCGAACGGCTGCCCCGGCTGCGGCTGGCCGGGCTGACCCGGCTGCCCGGGCTGCGGGTGACCGTAGCCGCCGGGCTGCTGGGCGCCCGGGTAGCCGTAGCCACCGGGGGGCTGGGCACCGTAGGGCTGCGGGGCGGCCGGGCGGGGAGCCGGGAGGAGGGCGCCCTTGAGGGCCGGGACGAGGGGGGTGGCGATCGCGGCGCCGGCCATGAGCAGCGTCGCGACGAGGGCGAGGATCAGGCCGATGCCGGGAGTCGGGAGGTTGTCGCCCGGGTTGTCACCGATGTTGTCGAAGCCGCCCGGCACGTCGACGATGTTGCCGAGCGCGCTCCATGCGGCGAACACCGTGAAAGCGGCACCGAACTGGCCGAGGTCGAGCCCGGCGACCTTCGGCACCTGCGGCAGGCCCCGGGCCACGACGACGAGCGCGGCGCCGATGATCCCGGCCAGCACGACGCTGAACACGACCGGGCCGCTGCCCCACAGCATGGGGAGGTCGACGCTGTCCGGGACATTGTCGAACGAGTACAGGTCGAGGAACGACGCGATGAAGAGCAACACCGCTGCTCCGAGCACCACGCCATCGCCTCGAGTGAGGGAGCGGATATTCACTTCAGGTCCTTCGTAGGTCGTCTCATCGTCGGTAGAGGCGTCGCTGTCACCATGTCGCCGTCAGGCCCCTGTGTGAAGCGCGGGGGTGGCCCCTCATCGTAGGGATGACACTATCGTCCGCCCTGTCAGGGTGTCCGCCGGGATCCGACCGTCGAGAGCTACCCGTGCAGGAAACTCACGATTCCCTCAGAGATCCCTTGCGCCGCTTTCTGCCTCCACGCGCCACTGGTCAGTGATGCCGCGTCCTTGCTATCGCGCATGTTGCCGCACTCGATGAACACCTTCGGAACCGTTGACAGATTGAGACCGCCGAGGTCCTTACGCGTGACGAGGCCGGAGCCGTCGCCGACGTAGTTGGACGGCGCGCTGCCGGTGACGGCGACGAAGCGGCCCGCGACGCGCTCGCCGAGGTCGCGGGAGGGGGCGACGATGGCGCGGGTGTCGGCGGAGCCGGCGTGGACCGCGCCGGGCAGGATGACGTGGAAGCCGCGGTTGCCGGTGCCCGAGCCGTCCGCGTGGATCGAGACCACGGCGTCGGCCTTCGCCTCGTTGCCGATCCGGGCCCGCTCGTCCACGCACGGGCCGTACGGCCGGTCGCCGTCCTGCGTCAGCTTCACCGCGGCGCCCTGCTCTTCGAGGAGCGCGCGCATCCGGTGCGCGACGTCCAGGGTGAACTCGGCCTCGGTGTAACCGTCGTTGGTGGACGTACCCGTGGTGTCGCACTCCTTCCAGTTCGTCCCGATGTTCACCTTGCGGTTGATCTCGGACGGGTGCTGGAAGTTCTCCGGGTTGTGCCCGGGGTCGATGACGACGACCTTGCCCTTGAGGGGGCCGGAGGCGGTGGGCGTGGGGTCGGCGTCCGGCTTCTTGCCGTCGTCGGTGGCCTCGGCCGTGGCGTCCTCGGTGGCCGGGCTCGACGCGGCGGGCGGGGAGGACCGTACGGTCGCCTGACCCGAGCCGCCGCCGTCCCCCGAGCCGCCCACGGTCTCGTACACGAGCCAGCCGAGCAACGCCCCCGGCACCAGCGCGGCGAGCGCGACGGTCAGGGGGCCGCGGCGGGGGCGGCGGGGCTGGGGTGGTTCGAAGTCCGGGCCTACGTACGACACGTCCCTCACCTTAGGGCCTGTCGTCCGGAACGGGTCGCAGACGCGGGGCCTGGCGCGCGCGTCCCCGCTCACGGCGTTGAAGAGGTACCGCCGGCTACCTGCAGCCTGATCCGGCCGACAGGCCCCACCGCCGCCCCGGGCCGGCCGCGTGCCGAGGACGGCCGGGTGGGTGGCGGCTACCGCTCGTTCCCGTCCGGGTCCTCGCGGCCCACCGCCTCCTTCACCTCCGCCTCGATCTCCTGGCGGGGTGTGTCCTCCTGTTTCGCGTACGCGGTCAGCGCCGCCTGGACGTCGCGGGCGAGGTCGCGCCAGGCACGCCAGGCGGTCTCCCACGTCGTGGTCTGCTGGTCGCTCCACTTGGTCTGGGTGGGCGGACCGTAGGCGTCCCGCAGCTTCCGCATACGGGCGTGCGCCTCGTCCGCCGCGCGCTGCTTCTCCACGAGCTCTGCGAATGCGATGGTGTGTGCCACGCGCCCGGATCCTTGGGCAGTGACCGTCCCCGACCGACGCGCCACGCCGCCCGTGGGCCGACCGGGAGAGCGCGCGGGCGGTGCGGTTCACCCGGCCAGCCGTTCTCCTAGACGCCCGGGCCGGTGCGCCGCAGCACGCGCAGGGAGTCCGTCGCCGAGACCTCGGTGAACGCGCCCGAGGCGAGGGCGCGCAGGTAGACGCGGTACGGGGCCTGGCCGGTGAACTCGTCCTGCGGGTCCGGGAAGACGTCGTGGATGACGAGCAGGCCGCCGTCGGCCACGTGCGGGGCCCAGCCCTCGTAGTCGGCGTTGGCGTGCTCGTCCGTGTGGCCGCCGTCGATGAAGACCAGGGCCAGGGGAGTGCGCCAGAACCCGGCGATCTGCGGGGAGCGGCCGACCAGGGCCACCACGTGGTCCTCCAGGCCCGCCTTGCGCAGTGTGCGGCGGAACGTGGGCAGGGTGTCCATCAGGCCGATCTCGGGGTCGACCGTCTCCGGGTCGTGGTACTCCCAGCCCGGCTGCTGCTCCTCGCTGCCGCGGTGGTGGTCGAGGGTGAGTGCGCTGACCCCGGCCGCGCGGGCCGCGTCGGCGAGCAGGATCGCGGAGCGCCCGCAGTAGGTGCCGACCTCCAGCAGCGGCAGCCCCAGCCGCCCGGCCTCCACCGCCGCCGCGTACAGGGCCAGCCCCTCGTCCACGGGCATGAACCCCTTCGCCGCCTCGAACGCGGCCAGGATTTCGGGCTCGGGGGCCGCGGGCATGGGGTTCCTCTCGGTCGTACGGGTGTCCGGGCGCCCATCGTGCCGTACCCCCGCCGCAGGAGCGACGGGGGGTACCGAGCAGTAACAGGATCAGGCGGGGACTGTCGCGCCCGGCAGCGGCAGGTCGAGGTCGACCGGGCGGTCGTCGCCCGTGTGGGTCGCGGACGAGGCGAGCGGGGCGTGGCCCGGGGCCCGGGCGGCCACGACGTAGGAGCCCTGGGAGGGGACGGTGAGCGCGTAGCTGCCGTCCTCGGCGGAGAGGGTCGCGCCTGCCTGGCGGCCCCGCCGGTCGATCAGCGTGACCTTGGCCCGGGCGACCGGGGCGCCGTCCGCGTTCAGGACCCGGCCGCGGAAGCCGCGCAGGACCGCTTCGGCGTGCTCCAGGTTGGCGTCCTCCTCGCTGCTGGCCCGCAGCTGCGGATGGTCGGCCGGGCGGCGGCCGGGCAGGAAGAGGGCCAGGACCAGGCCCACGGCGACCGCGGCGGTCGCGATCAGGAAGGAGACCCGGAAGCCGTGCATGGTCGGGATCGCGACGCCGCCGACATCGTTCGCGGTGTTGGCCAGCACCATGCCGATCACGGCGCTCGACACCGACGTGCCGATGGAACGCATCAGGGTGTTGAGGCCGTTCGCCGCACCCGTCTCCGAGGCCGGGACCGCGCCCACGATCAGCGCGGGCAGCGAGGAGTAGGCCAGTCCGATGCCCGCGCCCAGCAGCACCGAGATGACCAGGCTCTGCCAGGCGGCGCTCATCAGGCCGAGGCCGGCGCCGTAGCCGATGGCGATGATCAGCAGGCCGAGGATCAGGGTGACCTTGGGGCCGTACTTGGCGGACAGCCGGGCGTAGACGGGCGCCGTGAACATCATCGTCAGGCCGAGCGGAGCGACGAGCAGACCCGCGACGACCATCGACTGGCCGAGACCGTAGCCGGTGGACTCCGGCAGCTGGAGCAGCTGCGGCAGGACCAGGGAGACGACGTAGAAGGAGACGCCGACCATGATCGAGGCGAGGTTGGTGAAGAGGACGGCCGGGCGGGCCGTGGTGCGCAGGTCCACCAGGGGGGCCTTGACGCGCAGTTCCATCACGCCCCACAGGAGCAGGACGACCACGGCGGCGCCGAACAGGCCGAGCGTGGTGCCGGAGGTCCAGCCCCAGTCGCTGCCCTTGGTGATCGGCAGCAGGAACAGCACGAGACCGGCGGACAGGCCGAGCGCGCCCAGCAGGTCGAAGGAGCCCTCGGCGCGCATCGGGGACTCGGGTACGACGAGGAGGGTCAGGACGATGGAGAGCACACCGAGGCCCGCGGCGCCGTAGAAGAGGGCGTGCCAGTCGGCGTGCTGGGCGACCAGCGCGGCGGCGGGCAGGGCGAGGCCGCCGCCGACGCCTATGGAGGAGCTCATCAGGGCCATCGCCGAGCCGAGGCGTTCCCGGGGCAGCATGTCGCGCATCAGGCCGATGCCGAGCGGGATAGCGCCCATCGCGAAACCCTGGAGCGTACGGCCGGTGATCATGACCAGCAGATCGCTGGTGAGCGCGCTGAGCAGGGCGCCGGCCACCATGACGGCGAGGCTGAGGATCAGCATGCGCCGCTTGCCGTAGAGGTCGCCGAGGCGGCCCATGATCGGGGTGGCCACGGCACCCGAGAGAAGGGTCGAGGTCAGGACCCAGGTCGCGTTGCCGGGGTCGGTGTCCAGCAGTTGCGGCAGATCCTTGATCACCGGGACGAGCAGGGTCTGCATCACCGCGACAACGATGCCCGCGAAGGCGAGCACCGGGACCACGGACCCGCTCGCTCTGCCGGCGGGACGGTCTGTCGTCGTCTGCGTCATTGAGGGGGGCCTCCAGGCCGGGAAGGTGTGCGGGAGCCACAGGGACGGGCTGGGCGGTTACGTGGTGTCTGAACTTGTATGTGCAGGCAACTATTCCGTTGCTTCGGCACTCTAACGAATTCTTGACCTTCTCTTGGGGGAGGGGCCTTCTCCTGGGGGTGGGGTCCAGGTCTGCGGTCGCGAGCCCTAGGCCGAAATCCCGATGCCAGGAGCGTGGATTGGTTGAGAGCATGACACCCATGCTCCAAACCGCCGAAAGGACCCGCACTCCGCGCCGTACCGCGCCGCCCACCTGGCTTGTGGTGGCGCTCACCTGTGCCGGGCAGTTCCTCGTCGTGCTGGACGTGTCCGTCGTCAACGTGGCGCTGCCCTCGATGCGGACCGGGCTCGGGCTGAGCGGGCAGGGACTGCAGTGGGTGGTGAACGCCTACACCATCGCCTTCGCCGGGTTCATGCTGCTCGGCGGGCGGGCCGGGGACCTCTACGGCCGCAAGCGGATGTTCCTCGTCGGGCTCGGCGTGTTCACCCTGGCCTCGGTGGTGGGCGGACTGGCGCAGGAGGACTGGCAGTTGCTGGTCGCGCGGGCCGTGCAGGGGCTGGGCGCGGCGGTGCTGGCACCCGCGACGCTGACCATCCTCACGTCGTCGGTTCCGGAGGGCCCCGCGCGGGCTCGGGCCATAGGGACCTGGACGGCGGTCGGGGGCGCCGGCGGCGCGGCGGGCGGTCTGGCCGGCGGGCTCCTGGTGGAGGCGCTGAACTGGCGGTGGGTGCTGCTGATCAACGTGCCCGTGGGGGTGGTGGTGCTCTGCGCCGCCGCCTGGTTCCTCGTCGAGGGCCGGGCCGGGGACCGGCGGCGGCTCGACCTGCCGGGCGCGCTGCTTGCCACGACCGGGCTCGGCACGCTCGCCTACGGCATCTCCCAGACGGAGGCGGAGGGCTGGACGGCCGCGGCCACGCTGCTGCCACTGCTCGCCGGGCTCGTGCTGATCGCCCTGTTCCTCGCGGTCGAGGCCCGCACCGCGAGCCCGTTGATGCCGCTCGGGCTGTTGCGCCTGCGGTCGGTGGCGTCGGCGAACGTCTCGATGTTCCTGTGCGGCTTCGCGATGTTCTGCATGTGGTTCTTCATGACCCTGTACGCGCAGAACGTCCTGGGCTACACACCCCTGGAGGCCGGACTGGCCCTGGTCCCCAGCTCCCTGGCCGTCGTCCTCGGCTCCAAGCTCGCGCCCCGGCTGATGCGGGCGGCCGGGCCGCGCACGGTGGCGGTGCTGGGCACGCTGGTCGCCGTGGCCGGCTTCGCCTGGCAGTCCAGGATGACCGCCGAGGGCTCCTACGTGACGGCGATCCTGGTCCCCGGCGTCCTGATGATGCTCGGCGCGGGCCTCGCGTCGACCCCGCTCGCGGCCCTGGCCACCTCCGGCGCCGCCCCCGGTGAGGCCGGCCTGGTGTCCGGCCTCGTCAACACCTCCCGCACGATGGGCGGTTCACTGGGCCTGGCCGTCCTGTCCACCCTCGCGGCGGCCCGGACGGCGGGCAGCGCGACACCGGAGGCGCTGACGGAGGGGTACGCGCTGGCGTTCCGGGTGGGGACCGGGGTGCTGGTCGCGGGGGTGCTGCTGATGTGGGTCTGGCTGCCGAGGATGCCGCGGCAGCGGTAGGGCCGGCAGGGCCGGTAGGGCCACCGGACGTCTGCCGCCTGCCCGGCGCTGCGAATCAGCGCGGGTCGCGTTGTCCGGAATGGGGGCGCCGCGGCCCCTGGACGGGGTGCCGCCGGTGTACCGGGCCGGGGGTGAGGTGGTGCGTCGGCGAGGTGTGTCCCGGTGGCGCTGGAGGCCGCGTACGGCGTTCCGCCGATGCCCGAAAACCTACTCTGACCTGGGGATTTGTTGGATCCCGGCATACGATTGGCGGATGCGGAAGGGGGTCCGGATGGACCGGAACATACGCACCGTCGACGACGTACTCGCCCTGCTCGACGGGCTGTTCGCGCACGAGGCCGACCGGTGGACGGGCCGGGGTGCCGACTGGTGGGACGGCTTCTACGCCGACCGTTCCCGGCCGGTGCCGTTCTTCGTGGCGAAGCCGGACGAGAATCTGGTGAGTTGGGCGGAACGGGGACTGATCAGCGGCGGCCGCGCGCTGGAGCTGGGGTGCGGTCCGGGGCGCAACGCGCTGTACCTGGCGGCCCGGGGGTTCGAGGTGGACGCGGTCGACCTGTCTCCGGCGGCCGTCGACTGGGCCGGGGAGCGCGCCCGAGAGGCGGGGGTGGAGGGCGTCCGGTTCCACTGCGGTGACGCGTTCACGCTCGCCGGTACGGAACTCACCGGGCCGTACGACCTCGTCTACGACTCCGGCTGCTTCCACCATCTGCCTCCGCACCGGCGGATCAGCTATCTGGCGCTGCTGGAGAAGGTCCTGGCACCCGGCGGTCTGTTCGGCCTCACGTGCTTCGCCGCGGGTGCCGGGGGGATGGGGTCGGAGCTGTCCGACGCGGACTTCTACCGGGAGGCGGGCGGACTGCGGGGCGGGCTCGCGTACACGGCCGAGTCGGTGCGGGGGATCTTCTCGGGGCTCACCGAGGTCGAGCTACGACGGATGCGGGACGAGCCGGAGGAGTCGGGGTGCTTCGGGGAGGGCTTTCTGTGGACGGCGCTGTTCCGCGGGGCGGGGGCGCGGGGCTCACGGCCGGCCCTGGCTGCGGGCCTCGCGTAGGGCCTCCATCTCCCGGAACCTCGCTATCTGACACGACGTCAGGAGGCTTCACAAGTGTGCGGGCCTGGGCTATACAGAGGTCGCAGGACTGGAACGCGTTCCAGTTCGGCCCCAGACGGCCTCGGTGCGGCCGACGGTGCGGACGGCCGTGCCGAGGTCTCTTCCACGGCGCCGCCGAGGCCATTCCCACGGCGATCAGGAGCCCCATGCCCATCGACGCAGCCAAGGCGCTCGCCGCCGAACCCCGGACCGGCGAGATCACCTGGGACCACAAGGACGTGCAGCTCTACCACCTCGGCATCGGCGCGGGCACCCCCGCCACCGACCCCGACGAGCTGCGCTACACCCTGGAGTCCCGGCTGCACGTCCTGCCGAGCTTCGCCACCGTCGCGGGCGGCGGAAAGCCCGGGGTGACCGGCGGGCTGTCCATGCCCGGCATCGAGGTCGACCTCGCCCGCGTCCTGCACGGCGGCCAGAGCCTCGCCCTCCACCGGCCCCTCCCGGCGGCGGGCACCGCCACCGCGACCAACCGGATCGCCGCCGTGTACGACAAGGGCAAGGCGGCCGTCCTGGTGCTGCGTACCGAAGTCGGCGACGCCGACGGCCCGTTGTGGACCAACGACGCCCAGATCTTCATCCGCGGCGAGGGCGGCTGGGGCGGCGATCGCGGCCCCTCCGCCCGGCTCGATCCGCCCGCCGGTGAGCCGGAGCGGGTCGTCGAGCGGCACGTCCGCGAGGACCAGGCCCTCCTCTACCGTCTCTCCGGCGACTGGAACCCCCTGCACGCCGACCCCGAGTTCGCCAAGCTCGCCGGGTTCGAGCGGCCCATCCTGCACGGGCTGTGCACCTACGGGATCACGCTCAAGGCCGTCGTCGACACACTCCTCGACGGGGACGTGACCCGGGTGCGCGCCTACACCACCCGGTTCGCCGGGGTCGTGTACCCGGGGGAGACGCTGCGGATCCGCATGTGGCGGACGCGCGAGTCCACGAGGGTCGCCGTCAGCACCGTCGAGCGGGACGACGCGCCCGCCCTCGCCGACACCATCGTCGAACACACCTGAGTCCTTCGATTCCTTGAACGCACGCCGTACGAGGGGAGCCCGCACCATGCGCGCAGCCGTACTGCACGAGATCGGCCAGGACAAACTGGAGGTCCTCGACGACGTCGAGGCGGTGGGGTTCGGACCCGGCAAGGTGCGGATCAGGGTGCGCGCCACGGGGCTGTGCCACTCGGACCTGTCCGCGATGAGCGGGGTGCTGCCGCAGCCCGCGCCGTTCGTGCCCGGGCACGAGGGTGCGGGGGAGATCCTCGAAGTCGGCGAGGGCGTCGGCCACTTGAAGGCCGGCGACCGGGTCGTCGTGTGCTGGCTGCCCGCCTGCGGCGCCTGCCCCGCCTGCAAGCGCGGGCAGACCGAACTGTGCCTCGCCGGGTTCATGAACGCCGGCACGCCCAACTTCAAGCGCCCCGGCGGAGACGTCTTCGGTTTCGCCGGCACCGGCACCTTCACCGAGGAGGTCGTCGTCGACGCCGGCTGCGCGGTACCGATACCCGACGACGTGCCCTTCGACATCGCCGCCCTCATCGGCTGCGGCGTGACGACCGGACTGGGCGCCGCCCTCAACACGGCGGACCTGGAGGCCGGCTCGTCGGTGGCGGTCATCGGCTGCGGGGGCGTCGGCATCTCCGTGATCCAGGGCGCCCGGCTGCGGGGCGCCGCCGAGATCGTCGCCGTCGACCCCATCGCCTCGCGCCGCGAGAGCGCGCTCGAGTTCGGCGCCACCAGGGCCGTCTCCCCGGACGAACTGCCCGACGTCAAACAGCGGGTCACCGCCGGCGAGGGCTTCGACTACGTCTTCGAGGTCGTCGGCAAGTCGGCCACGGCACGGACCGCGTACGAGACCACCCGGCGCGGCGGCACCCTCGTCGTGGTCGGCGCCGGCGCCATGGACGACTTCCTCCAGCTCAACATGTTCGAGCTGTTCTTCGACGAGAAGCGGATCCTGCCGTCCATGTACGGCGGCGGAGACGTCCTGCGCTCCTACGAACGCACTATCGCCCTGTGGCGCGCCGGCCGGGTCGACCTGGCGGGCCTGATCACCCACCGGGTCCCCTTCGCCGACGTCAACGAGGCCCTGGATCAGATGCGGACGGGGACCGCCCTGCGTACGTGCATCGAGATGTGAGGACATCCATCATGCCGCTGCCTCTCCAGGGATTGTCCGCCGTCGTCACGGGCGCGGGCCGCGGGCTCGGCCGGGCCGAGGCGCTGGAACTCGCCCGGCTCGGTGCCGCCGTGGTCGTCAACGACTACGGGCAGCCGGGCCGCGACGGCAGCGGCGAGGCGTCCCCCGGGCCCGCCGAGGAGGTCGCCGCCGAGATCCGGTCGGCGGGCGGAGCCGCCCTCGCGCACACCGGTGACGTCTCCGACTTCCGGCAGGCGGGCGAGCTGGTCGAGGCGGCCGTCGCCGCGTTCGGCAGGCTCGACATCCTCGTCAACAACGCGGGCATCCTGCGCGACCGCATGGTGTTCTCGATGGCCGAGGAGGAGTGGGACGCCGTGCTCCGTGTGCACCTCAAGGGGCACTTCAACACCACCCGGTTCGCCGCCGCCCACTGGCGGGAGCGGTCCAAGCGGGCCGGGGAGCCGGTGTTCGGACGGATCGTGAACACCTCGTCGGAGGCCTTCCTCGCCGGTTCCGCCGGGCAGCCCAACTACGCGGCCGCCAAGGGCGGGATCGTCGGCCTCACCACCTCCACGGCCCTCGCCCTCGGCAAGTACGGCGTGACGGCCAACGCGATCTGCCCCCGCGCCCGCACCCGGATGACCGAGGATGTCTTCGCCGGCGTCGAACAGCCCTCCGGCAACGGCCTCGACCCGCTCGCCCCCGAGCATGTCGCCCCGCTCGTCGGCTATCTGGCCTCGCCCGCCGCCGCCCAGGTGAACGGGCAGCTCCTCGTGGTGCACGGCGGAATGGTCGCCGTCGTCGAACGGCCGCGGGTCGCCGCCAAGTTCGACAGCAAGCAGGACACCTTCACGTACGACGAACTGGACGCCGCCCTCGGGCCGTACTACGCGGACCGGCCGGCGGGGGAGACCTTCGCGGCGGCCGAGGTACTGGGACTGAAACGCGGCTGAGCGACGGGAAACGGAAACGGCCCCGCCCGTCATTCCCACGGGTGGGGCCGTTCACTGTCCGGTCACTGACGTTCCGTCAGGCCGCCGTCTCGGTCTGCTCGCTCTCCGCCACCGGCTTGCGGTGGCGGCCGCGCGGAGCCGACTCGCTGTCCCGCGTGGAGACCTCGCCACGGTGCCGGCCTGGGCCGGTGGAGGTCTCCTGGACGTCGGCGGTGTGCAGCTGGTTCGTGCTGGCGTCGCTCATCGGATGGAATTCACCCCGTCAACATGATCTTTCTTACAGCCGGGCGAGTGTAACCGGCACCCCTCACCCGTGATCCAGGCGGCCACGCCAACCGGCACTAGTTCGTTACAAGCCGTCCCAATGGCGCTTGCTGCAGCGGCACCGGGCGAGGTGTGGAGGGGGCCGGGGGTGCCGGCTCCGCTGCCGGTCCTGGTGCCGTTGCCGGTCCCGGTTCAGGGGGATGCCCCGGGGCGGCGGTCGTGCAGGCTGTCCGCCCGCCCGCCTCCCGCCCTGATTCCTCGCCGGGCTCCGGCACCGGCACCGCCGCCCCGGGCGGGCTCACCTGCGCCACGCCGCACGGCACGACCTCCGTCGCGTACGGCAGCCGCAGCACCCCCTCCGGTGTCCACAGGCCGGTGCCCGCCAACCACCCCTCGGGTGCCGGGAGATGATGCACCCGCCGCTCGGCCGGCCGCCAGACGGCGACCCAGCTGCCCGCCGGCCCGTCCACGCGCAGCGCCACCGCGCAGCTCTCCGGCGTCAGCACCTGCCCCGGCTGGATCGCGAACGGCGTGACCGCGCAGTCCCGCAGCCGCAGGCACTCCGGGAAGCGCACCGGCAGGGTGCTGCCCAGGACACCCCAGCCCAGCCGGTCCTGGCCCGGCGACGGCGCGTCCGAGCGGACGATCAGCAGCCCGCTGTCGTGATCGGCGAGGAGCAGCCGGTCGTCGCTGTCGGCGGCGATCTGCAGCAGCGGCGACACCTCGCCGCCGCGCTCCAGGTCCACCACGACGGTCTTGGTGGGCCCGCCGGTCTCCCGGTCCAGGGCCAGCAGCCGCCCGGCCGGGTCCAGCCAGACCCCGCCCGAGCAGCGGCCGGGCAGCTCGGCCAGCTGCCGGGGTCCGAAGGTCCCGCCCGCCACCAGCCACACCGCCGTGGAACGCCGGCCGACCGCCAGGGCATACGCCCGCTCCCCGCCGGGGGCGGGTGGCAGCAGCCGCAGCCGGGCGGCCGGGTCCGGGCACTCGATCGCGCCCAGGGGCAGCTCGCCGGTGCCGGGGCCGGTCGGGTACAGCAGGGAGAAGGCGTGCCGCCCGGCGACCAGGCGGTGGATGAGGACCCGCCCGTCGGTCATCGGCTGCACCTCGGTGCCCGGCTCCTCCGGCTGGTTGCGGGGCAGCGGCACCGCGTACGGCTCGGGGCCGTCCAGGGTCCAGCGCTCCGGGAACCAGGAGTCCCCGGCCGACGCCAGGCGTGCGGCGTAGGCACCGTCCGCGGAGAGGGCGCAGCCCGTCGGCTCCGCCCCGTCCCCGTCCTCGTGTCCCGCCGAAGGCTCGATCGCACAGGCAGTCATCGTTCGGTCACCTCCAGTGACGAACGTAGTTTTCGTGCCACAGGCGGGGAATCCGGGCGCTCCGGCTTCACACATAAGGGTGTTCCAGGAACGATTCGCCTGAGGAGAACGGCGCATTTGTGCTCGGCGGGGCGACTGGCGGCCGACGGGGCGGCGACGCGGCGACGGCACGAGCGGCGGTGTGGGTGGCGGTGCCGATGCCGGCACAGGCGGCGGCAGTGCCGGTGTCGGTTCAACGCCACAGATCAGGCGGGTAGCCTTGCTCCCGTGCCCCGTCTGTCTGAAGTCATCGCCGCGCTCGAGAACCTGTGGCCCGCCGAGCGGGCCGAGTCCTGGGACGCGGTCGGCACCGTCGTGGGCGACCCGGACCAGCAGGTCACCCGGGTCCTGTTCGCCGTCGACCCGGTCCAGGAGATCGTCGACGAGGCGGTGAAGCTGGGCGCCGACCTGCTCGTCACCCACCACCCGCTCTATCTGCGCGGCACGACGACCGTCGCGGCGACCCACTTCAAGGGCCGTGTCGTCCACACCCTCATCAAGAACGACATTGCGCTGCACGTCGCCCACACCAACGCCGACACCGCCGACCCGGGTGTCTCCGACGCCCTCGCGGGCGCCCTGGACCTGCGCGTCACCGGACCGCTCGTCCCGGACCCCACCGACCCCGAGGGCCGCCGGGGCCTCGGCCGCGTCTGCGCGCTGGACCACCCGATGGCCGTCCGCGAGTTCGTCGCCCGCGCCGCCGAGCGGCTGCCCGCCACCGCGCAGGGCATCCGCGTCGCCGGCGACCCCGAGGCGGTCGTCCGCACGGTCGCCGTCAGCGGCGGCTCCGGCGACAGCCTCTTCGACCACGTACGCGCGGCGGGCGTCGACGCCTTCCTCACGGCGGACCTGCGCCACCACCCCGTGTCGGAGGCCCGCGCCCACAGCCCCCTCGCGCTGCTCGACGCGGCGCACTGGGCCACCGAGTGGCCCTGGTGCGAGCTGGCCGCGAGCCAGCTCGACGAGATCTCCGACCGGCACGGATGGGACCTGCGGGTCCACGTCTCGAAGACGGTCACCGACCCCTGGACCGCGCACGCGGCCTCAACCACTTCTGACCCCCTGGGAGCCCCGAACTGAACGCCGCGCCCGCCGACCAGATCCGCCTCCTCGACGTCCAGAACCTCGACGTCCGCCTCCAGCAGCTCGCGCACAAGCGGAAGTCGCTGCCCGAGCACGCCGAGATCGAGTCGCTGACCAAGGACCTCGTCCAGCTGCGCGACCTGCTGGTGGCCGCGCAGACCGAGGAGAGCGACACCGCCCGCGAGCAGACCAAGGCCGAGCAGGACGTGGACCAGGTGCGTCAGCGCGCCACCCGCGACCAGCAGCGCCTGGACTCCGGTGCCGTCACCTCCCCCAAGGACCTGGAGAACCTCCAGCGCGAGATCGCCTCCCTCGCCAAGCGGCAGGGCGATCTGGAGGACGTCGTGCTGGAGGTCATGGAGCGCCGGGAGTCGGCGCAGGAGCGTACGGCCGAGCTGACCGAGCGGGTCTCCTCCGTCCAGTCGAAGATCGACGACGCGACCGCGCGCCGGGACGCGGCCTTCGAGGAGCTCGACGGCGAGGCCGCCACGGCGGTCAAGGAGCGCGAGGTCGTCGCCGGGTCGGTGCCCGCCGATCTGCTCAAGCTCTACGACCGGCTGCGCGAGCAGCAGGGCGGGGTCGGCGCGGCGAAGCTGTACGCACGCAGCTGCCAGGGCTGCCGGCAGGAGCTGGCCCTCACGGAGCTGGCCGATATCCGCAAGGCGGCGCCCGACACGGTGATCCGCTGCGAGAACTGCGGGCGCATCCTGGTGCGCACGTCCGAGTCGGGGCTGTAGTCCGGGCACTCCGGGTCTGCGGTCGGGTCTGTAAGAGGTGACAGGGGCGGTGGCCGTGCGGGAGTTCATCGTCGAGGCCGACGGCGGGTCGCGGGGCAACCCGGGGCCCGCGGGCTACGGGGCCGTGGTGAGCGACGCGGCGACGGGGGAGACCCTTCGGGAGGTCGCCGAGTACATCGGCGTCGCCACGAACAACGTCGCCGAGTATCGCGGCCTCCTCGCCGGCCTGCGCGCCGCCCATGAACTGGACCCGGAGGCCACGGTCCACGTCCGCATGGACTCCAAGCTCGTCATCGAGCAGATGTCGGGCCGCTGGAAGATCAAACACCCCGACATGAAGCCCCTGGCGGCGGAGGCGGCCCGGGTGTTCCCGCCGGGGCGGGTCACGTACGAGTGGATGCCGAGGGAACAGAACAAGCACGCGGACCGGTTGGCCAACGAGGCGATGGACGCGGGGGCCAGGGGAGAGCAGTGGTCGGAGCCGGCGTCGACGGCGGAGCTGGACGCAGCCCCTTCCGGGACCGCTGAAGCCACCGGGTCCGCCCCCGGGGACGCCACCGGGTCCGCTCACGGGGACGTCGACAGGTCCGCCCAGGGGGACGCCGACACCCGCGCCGCCAAGGCCGTCGCCACCCCTGGCTGGGCCCCCGCCGACATGGGCGCCCCCGCCACCTTCGTCCTCCTGCGCCACGGTGAGACCCCTCTCACCCCCCAGAAGCGCTTCTCCGGCAGCGGCGGAACCGACCCCTCCCTCTCCGACGCCGGCCGGGACCAGGCCGAACGGGCCGCCGCGATGCTGGCCCGGCGCGGCACGATCCAGGCGATCGTGTCGTCGCCCCTCGCCCGCACCCGGGAGACCGCCGGTATCGTCGCCGCCCGGCTCGGGCTGGACGTGAGTGTCGACGACGGGCTGCGCGAGACCGACTTCGGCGCCTGGGAGGGGCTCACCTTCGCCGAGGTGCGCGAGCGCCACCCCGACGACCTGAACGCCTGGCTGGCCTCCCCGGACGCCCAACCCACCGGCGGCGGCGAGAGCTTCGCGGCGACGGCCACCCGCCTCGCCGCCACCCGCGACCAACTGGTCGCGGCGTACGCGGGCCGCACGGTCCTGCTCGTCACCCACGTGACCCCGATCAAGACGCTCGTCCGGCTCGCCCTCGGCGCCCCGCCGGAGTCCCTGTTCCGTATGGAACTCTCGGCCGCGTCCCTGTCGGTGGTCGCGTACTACGCCGACGGCAACGCCAGCGTCCGCCTCCTCAACGACACGTCCCACCTGCGCTGAGCCCCGCCGCCGTACGGGCCAGCGCCTCGACACGCCCCCAGTCGCGGGCCGCGACCGCGTCCTGCGGAAGCATCCAGCTCCCGCCCACGCAGCCGACGTTGGGCAGCGCGAGATAGTCCGGAGCGGAGGCCGGACCGATTCCGCCCGTCGGGCAGAAGCGGGCCTGCGGCAGCGGCCCGGCGAGAGACTTCAGATACGCCGTACCGCCCGCGGCCTCGGCCGGGAAGAACTTCATCTCCCTTACCCCGCGCTCCAGCAGCGCCACCACCTCCGACGTGGTCGACACCCCCGGCAGGAACGGCACCCCGGACGCCCGCATCGCGTCCAGCAGCAGCTCCGTCCAACCGGGGCTGACCAGGAACCGGGCACCCGCCGCCACCGACTCCTCGACCTGCCCCGGGCTGATCACCGTCCCGGCACCGATCAGCGCCTCCGGCACCTGCCCCGCGATCTCCCGGATCGCCTCCAGGGCCGCGGGCGTCCGCAGCGTCACCTCGATCGCGGGCAGCCCCCCGGCGACCAGCGCCCGCGCCAGCGGTACGGCGTCGCCCGCGTCCTCGATGACGACGACAGGGATGACGGGCGCGAGGTCCAGCACGGAGGCGGGCAGGGAAGAGACCATGGCGGTATCCTGCCGCCCGCGCAACAACATGCGCAAAGCCCATTGCGCATGCTGCAACTCGCGATGCTGGGTGTGTCAGTGCACCTCGTCCACCAGCACATCCAGCGCCCACGCCTGCCCCGCCTTGGCCGGTGCCTCGGCCTCGACCACGTACCCGAGCTCCCGCAGGGCCGTGACCAGCTCGGCCGGGTCCTTCGGGTCGGCCCCGGCGGTGAGCAGGCCGCGCACGATCCGCCCCTTGGTCGCCTTGTTGAAGTGGCTGACGACCTTCCGCGTCGGCGCGTGCAGCACCCGTACCGACGCCGTCCGCCCGGCTACCTCGCCCTTCGGCTTCCAGGCGGCGGCGTACGCGGCGGACCGCAGATCCAGCACCAGCCCGTCCCCGGCCACCTCGGGAAGCACCGACGCCATCGGCGTACGCCAGTGCGCGCCCAGCGCCCCGAGCCCCGGCAGCTTCACCCCCATCGAGCACCGGTAGGACGGAATCCGGTCCGTCACCCGCACGGCACCCCACAACCCGGAGAACACGAGCAGCGACCGCGCCGCCCGCCGCTTGGCGGCGGCGTCCAGGGTCGCAAGCCCGAGGGCGTCGTAGAGCACACCGGTGTAGATCTCCCCGGCCGGCCGCGTCCCCGCCGTCCGCAGCTCCGCGTTCTTCGCGACCTCGCCCCGCAGCCCCTCGCTGAGCCCGAGCACCTCGCGCGCCTTGTCCGCGTCACCGGCGCACAGCTCGACCAGCTCGGTGAGGACGGCCTCCCGGGCGTCGGTCAGCCCCGGCAGCGACAGCGACTGGGGCTTCAGCGGGGCACCGCGGCCGGAAGAGGCCTTGCCTTCGGACGGCGGCAGCAGGACAAGCACGCGAACTCCTTCGATCGAACTCCGCCCGACAGCGTACGGGGAGCTCAGGCTGGGCTCAGACGCGCGCCCGGCCGAGGGCGCGGACGAGCCCGTCGGCGTCGTCGGCATGGAACCGGACCATCCGCACCGGGCGCCGACGCCCGAAGAAGGTGAGATGAGTGACGGGTTCCGTCAGCTCGACCGTGACGGTGGTCTGGGACCCCACCGCCACATTCAGCTCCCCGTCGGCCGGCTCATGCGTCATCCGCAGCTCGCGCCGCACCGAGGCGATCCGCTCCAGAGGCACCCGCAGATCGACATGGACGTACCGCCGGACCCGCAGCTCACCACCGTCCACATCCAGCACATGCGGACGTACGACGGACGAGGCGTGCAGCCCGACGACGAACACGACGCTGTACACGTCCACGAAGAGGAAGACGGCGTGCACGGTCGGCCAGTCCTTCAGCAGCACGGACATCGCGACCGTCTCGACGAGACACACGAACGCGAACCCGAACATCATCGCGCCCTGCCCCCGCGCGTACCCGAAAGCCTGACCACCCCGGGTCCCCTCCGTCCGCCGTGCCGTCCACAGCACGAGACTCACGAGCACACGCACCTCGTGCCGGACGAGCATCTGTACGATCCTCATCGCCGCTCCTCCGTGACGAGCCTCGCGAGCGCCCGCACCTCAGGCCGGAGCAGCAGCCACACGATCCTCATCGCCGCTCCTCGGCGAGCAGGCGCAGCGTCCGGCGGATCGCCTCCGCCTGGGCCGGTGCCAGGTCGTCGTAGAAGGCGCGCATGACACTGTCGTCGTGGTCGAGATCCCCGACCTCCGGGAACAGTCCCGGGGGAATGCAGTCGGCCAGAGCCCGGGCGGCCCCGTCGACATGCGGATCATCCGGCTCCGCCCCGGCGAGCGCGTCGAGCAGCGCGTACGCCTCATGGGCTCGCGCCACGGCCTCGGGATTCCCCAGGGCCTCACCCAACGCCGACACGAGCTGCTCCCGTGCCTCGTCCGGCATGGCCGTCTCCAGGAAGGCCATGATCTCGCGGTCCTTGGCGGCCATGGGAGAGTCCGCGAGCTGTTCCGACCCGGCGAACAGCGCGGCCAGCTCGGGCGATACCGGCCCCTCAGCCGGCAACCCACCCTCCGCCTCCAGCAGCGCCCGCAACCGCCCCCGCCGCTCCCGGATCGCCTCCTCCTGCCGCGCCAGATCCTCGTCCAGCTCGGTCAGTACCTCGACGAGGTCCTTCCCGGCCTCGTCCGCCAGCACATCCCGCACCTCGGCGAGCCCGAGCCCCAGCTCGGTCAGCCGCCGGATCCGCGCCAGCACGACGGCATGCCGCAACCCGTACTCCCGATACCCGTTCGCCCGCCGCTCCGGTTCGGGCAGCAGGCCCAGCTGGTGGTAGTGCCGCACAGCCCGCGTGGTGACGCCGACGGCGCCGGCGAGTTCTCCGATCCGCATGGGACCAGTGAAGACGTTGACGTTGCGGCAAGGTCAAGCGACACCATCGAGGGAATGGCTCCCCAACCCACGGACGTGACCTTCGCCGTGTCCCAGTCTGATCAGTGATCGTCGGAGGGGGGCATCACCGCTATGGCGCAGGACCCGTACACGCAGAAGCTGCTGCTGGACTGGTTCGTCGGACTGGACACCCCGGAGGGTTTCCGGGCGGAGCTGGTCGAGGGCGAATTCGTTCTTACATCGCTGCCGGACGGGCATCATGAGCACTGCATCAGTCGGATCGTGAGCCAGTTCTACCGGCGCTCCGAGTTCGATATTCAGTTCTCCGGGAACAAGGGCCTGAAGCTGGGGCACGCGGACGGCTATCCCCAGGACCATGTGATTCCGGACGGCACGATCGTCGCCCGCGCACCCCGGCTCTTCCAGGGTGCTCCCCCATGGATGCCCTGCGAAGGAGTCACCATGGCGCTGGAGGTGACCTTCACCAGGCCGGATATCGACCGCGTGGCCAAACGCCGTTGCTACGCCCGCGGTGGTATCCCGTTCTACCTGCTCGTCGACCGCGACGCTTCCTCGACCACCCTGTTCACCGAGCCGGAGAAGAACGACTACCGCCGGCTCTGCACCGCGGCCTTCGGTAGACCGCTCACTCTCCCGGAACCCTTCGCCTTCGACCTGGACACCACGGATCTCCTCTGATCCCCTGTGGGCGGGGGGGTACGAGGTGAACACACAGCAGCAGATACGAGAACAGGCCCGCTGGACCAGGGCACGGCTGGGTCGCTGCGGGCCTCCCCTCGACCTGCTCACCGCCCACTTCGACCAGCACGTCTACGCGCCCCACGCCCACACCGAGTTCACCATCGGCGTCACGGTCGGCGGCTCGGAGGTCATCGCGTACCGGGGTGGTCACATCCACTCCTACCCCGGCTCGATCGTCGTCCTGGAACCCGGCGAGATGCACACCGGCGGCCCGGCCGCCTGCGACGGCTACGCCTACCAGGCCCTCTACGCCGAACCGGCCCTCCTCACCGACGGCACCCTCGGCGGTCTCCCGCACTTCCGCGACCCCGTCCTCCACGACCCGGAACTGGCGACGGCCCTGCGCGCCGCCCACACGGACATCAGCACCTGCCCCGACCCCCTGGAGGCCGAGTCCCGGCTGCCCTGGCTGCTCACGGCCCTGGCCCGCCGCCACTCCACGGCGAGGGCGAGCACGGACGCGATCCCCGGGGCCGACCACATCGCCAGGTCCGTACGCGACCGCCTCGCGGACGAACTGCTGGACCCTCCGTCCCTGGCCGACCTCGCCACCGACCTGGGCCTCTCCCGCTACCAACTCCTGCGCGCCTTCCGCACGGCGACGGGGATACCGCCGTACGCCTGGCTCGCCCAGCACCGGGTCGCCAGGGCCCGCAGGCTCCTGGAAACCGGCATGCGCCCCGCCGAGGTCGCCGGACTCGTCGGCTTCGCCGACCAGGCGCACCTCACCCGCTGGTTCCGCCGGGTCCTGGGAGTGACCCCGGCGGCGTACCGCAACAGCGTTCAAGACACGGCAGGGTGAGACGGCCGAGACTCGCCGCATGACTGCACGCGGCTGGTTCCTGTTCTCCCTGATGGGAGTCGTCTGGGGTGTCCCCTACCTGATGATCAAGGTGGCGGTGGACGAGCTGTCCCCGTCCATGGTCGTGTTCGCACGCTGCGCCCTCGGCGCGGTGCTCCTGCTCCCCTTCGCCCTGCGCCAGGGAGGCTTCGGCCGTACCGTGCGGGCGCACTGGAAGCCGATGCTGGCCTTCGCTGTCATCGAGATCGTCGGCCCCTGGTGGACCCTGACCGACGCCGAACGCCATCTGTCCAGCTCCACCGCCGGACTTCTCATCGCGGGCGTGCCGATCGTCGCCCTGCTCCTGGCCCGCTTCTTCGGCGCGGAGGAGCGGGTCGGCGCCCGCCGCATCACGGGCCTGGCCCTCGGCCTCGCAGGTGTCACGGTCCTCACCCTGCCGCACCTCACCGGCGGCGACGCCCTGTCGATGGCCGAGGTACTGGTGACGGTCGTCGGCTATGCCACGGCCCCGCTGATAGCGGCCCGGTACCTCAAGGACGTCCCGACGCTGCAACTGATCACCCCGTGCCTCACGCTGGCCGCCGTGGTCTACGCCCCCGCGGCATTCCTCACCCGCCCCGCGACCATGCCCTCGGGCGAGGTCCTGGCGGCCCTCGCCGGCCTGGGCGTGGTCTGCACGGCGATCGCGTTCGTGGCCTTCCTGGAGCTGATCAAGGAGGTCGGCCCGACGCGAGCCGGCGTGATCACGTATGTCAACCCGGCGGTGGCGGTCGCCGCGGGCGCGCTGTTCCTGGACGAGAAGCTGACCCTCGGCATCGGCGTGGCCTTCACCCTGATCCTGGCGGGCTCGGTCCTGGCGACGGCCGCCGCGGCGCCGAAGCGGGACGTCCGCCGGGTACGGGTACCATGGTCGACACGGCAGACGAGCCGGGCGGACGGCCGCGTGGAGTCCCCCTGACGGGGAGCTTCCCGAGGAACGTCCGGGCTCCACAAGGCAGGGTGGTGGCTAACGGCCACCCGGGGTGACCCGCGGGACAGTGCCACAGAAAGCAAACCGCCCAGCGCTTCGGCACTGGGTAAGGGTGAAACGGTGGTGTAAGAGACCACCAGTGCCCAGGGTGACCTGGGCAGCTAGGTAAACCCCACCCGGAGCAAGGTCAAGAGGAAGCACCCCGGTGCTTCTGCGCGGACGATCGAGGGCTGCCCGCCCGAGTCCGCGGGTAGACCGCACGAGGCCGGTGGCAACGCCGGCCCTAGATGGATGGCCGTCGCCCGGAGCTCCGCGAGGGGCTCCGGGAACAGAACCCGGCGTACAGCCCGACTCGTCTGCCGCTCTTTGTTTTCGCAGGTCAGCGTCTGACCTTGCTGACGTTCTCCACGTGGGCGTCCAGTCACGCTCGCCGGAATCCGGCTCGACTTGCGCAACCCCCGCGACGGACCCACCCCCCTCCCCCGTAGAGCAGACGACAGACAGCTCACAGGGAGGGGAGCCGGACGTGGCAGGACACAAGGCCAAACGCGTCAGAGGTACGGCGGTCGCAGTGGTGGCGATGGCGGCGCTCACCGCGTCGCAGGCGCCGGGGGCGGTTCCGGCGCGGGCCTCCGTGCCGGTGGCCGGTCAGGCACCTGCCGCGGACGGACCGAGCGTGTCCGACGACGCGCCGTACCGGACCGAGCTGCCGCCGCTGCGGACCGGGAAGGGCGCAGGCGGCGGGGCGGAAGCAGAGGTGGGCGGCGCGCTGCCGGCGAGTGTGTTCGCCGCCTATCGGCGGGCCGAGGACCGGCTCGTACGCGAGGCGCCCGGCTGCCGGCTGCGCTGGCAGCTGCTGGCGGCGATCGGGCAGGTGGAGTCGGGACAGGCGCGGGGCGGCAGGGTGGCGTCGGACGGTACGACCTTGGCGCCGATCCTCGGGCCGCGGCTGGACGGCGTGGCCTTCGCGCTGATCCGGGACACCGACGGCGGTGTCCACGACGGCGACACGGCGTACGACCGCGCGGTCGGGCCGATGCAGTTCATCCCGTCGACCTGGGCCCGCTGGGGCGCGGACGGCAACGGTGACGGGCGTACGGATCCCAACAACGTCTTCGACGCGGCACTCGCCGCCGGACGGTATCTGTGTGCGGGCGGGCGGGATCTTTCCCTTCCCGCCGCGCTGGACCGGGCGATCCTGGGCTACAACCACTCGGCGGCATATTTGCGCACGGTCCGGGCCTGGTACGCGTACTTCCTGGAAGGGCACCGTGTGGTGCCGGACCGCTCCGCCGGGTCCTCCTCCGCGCGCTCCGAGCCGTCACGATCGCCCTCGAAGCCGGAACGAGCCGCACCCACTCCTTCCGGCCGTCCGACCGCCATCCCGTCCCGCCCGTCACCGGCCCCCGCATCACCGGCCCCCACCCCGTCCCGTCCGGCCGCCGAGCCCCCGGAGACGGACGAGCCGCAACTCCCCGTCCCCGACCCGGACATGGAGCTTCCCGGCGAGAACCTGCTGCCCAGCGGCGCCCCGTTCACCAGTAACAGCGCGGACTCGATGACCGTCTCCCCCTCCACAACCGCCGATACTGGGCGGTAATGTCGCCCACCGCCGGACAGCACGAGACCGGTGGGTGAGCGCGAAGGGGCCCTCATGGCGACGGACACGTCTGCGGACATGCCCGCGGAGACACCTGCGGAGGTGACCGCGGCCGACGAGCGGTGGCGGCGTATGTGGAGCCACCGTGAGCACCTGCTCAAGGTGGCCCGGCGCAGGTCGATGAGCCCGGAGGACGCCGAGGACGCGGTGCACGAGGCGATGCTGCGCGCCGCCGAGCGGCCCGATCTGGACGAGGAACGGCTCGCGGCCTGGCTGACGACGGTGACGATGCGCCTGTGTGTCGACCGCTACCGGCAGGTGAACCGCGAGGCCGAGGTGCGTACCAGCCCGACGCTCATCGCCCCCGGTCCGGTTCCCGTCGAGGATGCGGTGTGCGACCGGGCCGAGGCGAAGTGGCTGGCGGTGCGCAGTGGCGAGCTGCCCGCGCGGCAGGCCGAGGCGCTGCGGCTGAAGTCGCAGGACCTGGACGTCGGCCAGGTCGCCGTCCGGATGGGGCTGAGCTACCGGACCGTCGAGTCGTTGCTGGCCCGGGCCCGACGGACGCTGCGGCAGTCGCTGGCCGCCACGCTCGGGTTCGCGTTGTTCCTGATCGGGTGGGGACGGCCGCGCGGAGTCGGCAGGGCGCAGGCCGTGGCGGTCGCCTCGACGGCGGCGTCCCTGGCGGTGGCGGGGTTCGTGCTGCCGTACGCGCTCGACGGCGGTGGAGGCGGGGGCAGCGCGGCACCTCGGCCCGCGGTCGCCACACCGGGCGCGGAGACGCTGCGGCAGGACGGCGGTGGCGAGGGCCGTACGCCTCGGGGGCCTCGGCCCACGGCTGCCGCAGCCGAGCGCGGAGCGGCCGGGGCTCCTGCCGGCGAATCGTTCCTCCCGCTGTCCGTGCCGTCGCTGCCAGAGGTCCCGGTCGTCGCGCAGGTCCCGGATGTTCCGCAGGTCCCGAACGTTCCGGAGGTCCCGGACCTTCCGGAGGTCCCGGCGGCCCCGCTGTCCGCGCCGGAGGTCCCGCAGGTGCCCGACGTCCCCGACCTGCCGGTGGAGCCCTCCGCCCTGCCGACGGGCACGGCGGCCACCGCCGTCCCGGAAGCTCCCGAGACATCCGACGCGCCGTCCACCTCGTTCCCCGAGCTCACAGCGAGCCCGCTTCCGTAGCGCCACCAGAGAACCTTCCCGGTAGCGCTGCCCGGCACCGCCCGAAGGCGCTGCCCGGAAACCGACCCAAAAAGCGCTGCCCGCAACCCGCCCGAAAAAAATCCGCCACACCAGCGACGGACGCCCAGCCCCTCCCCGTAGAGCAGATGTCAGAGCCGCTCCAGGGGCACTGCTCCACGGGCTGAAGGGTGGACCGGATGGGTGTCGAGATCTGTGTGGAAGGGCTGACCAAGTCCTTCGGTCACCAGGTCATCTGGCAGGACGTCTCGCTGACGCTGCCCGCCGGGGAGGTCTCGGTCATGCTCGGCCCCTCGGGCACGGGCAAGTCGGTGTTCCTCAAGACGCTCGTCGGACTGCTGAAGCCGGAGCGCGGATCGATCACGATCCAGGGCCGCGACATCACCAGGCTCCGTGAGCACGATCTGTACGAGGTGCGCAAGCTGTTCGGCGTGCTGTTCCAGGACGGCGCGCTGTTCGGCTCGATGAACCTGTACGACAACATCGCCTTCCCGCTGCGCGAGCACACCCGTAAGTCCGAGAGCGAGATCCGGCGCATCGTGCTGGAGAAGATGGACATGGTCGGGCTGATCGGGGCGGAAGGGAAGCTGCCCGGTGAGATCTCCGGCGGGATGCGCAAGCGTGCCGGGCTGGCCCGGGCCCTCGTCCTCGACCCCGAGATCATCCTCTTCGACGAGCCCGACTCGGGTCTCGACCCGGTCCGCGTCGCCTACCTCAACCAGCTCATCGTCGACCTCAACGCCCAGATCGACGCGACCTTCCTGATCGTCACGCACGACATCGCCTCGGCCCGCCAGGTGCCGGACAACATCGGGCTGCTGTTCCGCCGCGAGCTGGTGATGTTCGGGCCGCGCGAAGAGCTGCTGGCCAGCGACGAGCCCGTCGTACGGCAGTTCCTGAACGGCCGGATGCAGGGCCCGATCGGTATGGCGGAGGAGAAGGACGCCGCCCAGGTCGAGCAGGAGCTCGCGCAGATCGACGACAGTGCGGGCGTGCAGCAGCTGACTCCCCGCCTGCTGCCGGGACCGGGCATCACCCGGCCGCCCCGCTGGCAGGCGATCGCACGGCGCGAGGGCCGGCTCCACCACAAGGAGGTGGCCGGCGCATGAGCCTGTCACCGGCCGGAGCGCTGCGGCACTCCGGCAGCCTCTTCGCGATGGCGCTGGACGTCGTCCGGACGATCCCCCGCCGGCCCTTCCAGGCACGGGAGTTCATACAGCAGACGTGGTTCGTCGCGAGCGTCACCATCCTGCCGACGGCCCTGGTGTCCATCCCGTTCGGGGCGGTCATCGCGCTCCAGATCGGCAGCCTGACCCGGCAGCTCGGCGCCCAGTCCTTCTCGGGGGCCGCCTCCGTGCTCGCCGTGCTGCGCGAGGCCTCGCCGATCGTCACGGCGCTGCTGATCGCGGGCGCCGGCGGCACGGCGATCTGCGCCGATCTCGGGGCGCGGAAGATCCGCGACGAGATCGACGCGATGCAGGTGCTGGGCATCGACCCGATCCACCGGCTGGTCGTCCCCCGCGTGCTGGCGTCGATGCTGGTGGCGGTGCTGCTCAACGGCCTGGTGTCGGTGGTCGGCGTGGCGGGCGGCTACTTCTTCAACGTCGTCCTCCAGAACGGCACTCCCGGCGCCTACCTGGCCTCCTTCACCACGCTCGCCCAGCTCTCCGACCTGTGGGCGGCCGAGGTCAAGGCGCTGGTGTTCGGTGCCATCGCGGGGATCGTCGCCTCCTACAAGGGGCTGACCGCGAAGGGCGGGCCCAAGGGTGTGGGCGACGCGGTGAACCAGTCGGTGGTGATCACCTTCATGTTGCTGTTCGTGACGAACTTCGTGATGACCGCCGTGTACTTCCAAGTCGTTCCCCAGAGGGGCTGAGGCATGGCGCTGTTGAAAGGCCTGGAGGAGCTGGGTGCCCAGCTGTCCTTCTACGGGCGGTCACTGGCCTGGACCGGCCGCACCCTGCGCCGCTACAAGAAGGAGATCCTGCGGCTGCTCGCCGAGGTGAGCTTCGGCCGGGGCGCGCTCGCCGTCGTGGGCGGCACGGTAGGGGTGATCGCCTTCCTGTCGTTCTTCACCGGCACGGAAGTGGGGTTGCAGGGGTACGCCGCGCTCAACCAGCTCGGCACCTCCAACTTCGTGGCGTTCCTCTCGGCGTACTTCAACACCCGTGAGATCGCCCCGCTGGTGGCCGGGCTCGCGCTCTCCGCGACCGTCGGCGCCGGGTTCACCGCCCAGCTCGGCGCGATGCGGATCAGCGAGGAGACCGACGCGCTGGAGGTCATGGGCGTGCCTTCACTGCCGTTCCTCGTGACGACGCGGATGATCGCCGGGTTCGTGGCCGTCATCCCGCTGTACGTGATCGGGCTGCTGTCCTCGTACCTGGCCGCCCGCACCATCACCACCGGCTACTACGGGCAGTCCACGGGCACCTACGACCACTACTTCCAGCAGTACCTGCCACCGGTCGACGTGCTGTGGTCCTTCGGCAAGGTGCTGGTCTTCGCCGTCCTGATCATCCTGGTGCACTGCTTCTACGGCTACTACGCGAGCGGCGGCCCGGCGGGCGTCGGCGTCGCGGTGGGCCGCGCCGTGCGGACCTCGATCGTGGCGATCAACGTCCTGGACTTCTTCCTGTCGCTGGCGATCTGGGGCGCCAGCACGACCGTACGGATAGCGGGGTGAGCCGCCGGATGAGGGTGCTGAGACTGCGGTTGTACGGAGTCGTCTTCATCGCCGTGCTCGCGTTGCTGCTGTCCCTGTCCGTCGCCGTCTACCGGCAGGCGTTCACGCCGGTCGTGCGGATCACGCTGGAGGCCGACAGCCTCGGCAACCAGCTCGACCCGCGGGCCGACGTCAAGCTGCGCGGGCTGCTGGTCGGCGAGGTGCGCGGGGTGCGGGCCGACGGGACGAAGGCGACGCTCGACATCGCGCTCAAGCCGGAACACGTGGTCCACATCCCGTCCGACGTGCACGCGCGCCTGCTGCCCAAGACGCTGTTCGGCGAGAAGTACGTCGACCTGGTCGCACCGCGCGGTTCCGCGGCCCGGCCCATCCGTGCCGGTGACGTCATCACCCAGGACCGCACCCGCGTCGGCATCGAGGTCCAGCAGCTGATGAACGACCTGCTGCCCCTGCTGCGGACGGTCCAGCCCGGCAAGCTCAACGCCACGCTCTCCGCGTTCGCCACCGCCCTCGACGGCCGTGGCGACCGGATCGGCGACAACCTCACGCGAATGGAGGCCTACCTGCGCCGCCTCAATCCGCACCTGCCGTCCCTGAAAGAGGACATCGCACGCTTCGCCGACGTCGCCGAGGTCTACGGCGACGCCGCGCCCGACCTGATGGAGATCCTGCGCAACACCGTCACCACCAGCCGCACGATCGTCGAGGAGGAGGGCCGGTTGGCCGCGGCGCTGAAGTCCACGGCCACCGTCGCGGGCACCGCCGAGGACTTCCTCGACGCCAACGGCGACCGGCTGATCACCCTCGGCCAGGTCTCCCGCCCGACGCTGGAGCTGTTCGCCCGCTACTCCCCGCAGTACCCCTGCCTGCTGGCCGGTCTGGTCCGGCAGGAGAAGGCGTCCGAGGAGGCGTTCAAGGGCGGAAAGATGCACATCACGCTGGAGGTCGTGCGGCCGCAGGGCGCGTACGAACCGGGTGAGGAACCGCGCTACGGCGAGCGGTCCGGCCCCAACTGCCGTGATCTGCCGCACCCTCCGGTGCCGGCACCCGGCGCCCACCTCAACGACGGTTCCAGGGAGGCGAGTCCGTCCTCGGGCGGTCCGCTCGGCGCCTCCGCCACCCGGGCCGAGCAGCGGGCCGTCGGCTCGCTCGTGGCGCCGGTGCTGGGCGTGCCCGCCGACGAGGTGCCGCCGGTCGCGACCCTGCTGTTCGGGCCGATGGCGCGCGGGACGGCGGTGAGCGTCGCATGAGCACCACAGGAGCCCGGCGGACCGCCGCCCCGCTCATCAAGTTCAGTCTCTTCGCGCTGGTGACGGTGGTGGCGACGGCCCTGCTCGCCGCCACCATCGTGAACATCTCCTTCACCCCCGAGCACGAGTACCGCGCGGTCTTCAGCGACGTCACCGGCCTGGAGGAGGGCGACGACATCCGGGTGGCCGGAGTGCGGGTCGGCGAGGTCGAGGGCATCCGGATCAAGGACCGGACGCTGGCCGAGGTCACCTTCACGGCCAGTCAGGAACGGCCGCTGCTCACCAGCACGGGCGCCGTCATCCGCTACCGCAACCTGGTCGGGCAGCGGTACGTCGCGCTGACCGAGGGCGCCGGCGACGGCACCCGGCTGCGCCCCGGCGGCACGATCCCGCTCGCGCGCACCCAGCCCGCCCTCGACCTGAACGCGCTGCTGAACGGCTTCAAGCCGCTGTTCGCCGCGCTCAGCCCGAAGGACGTCAACCAGCTCGCCACCGAGATCATCAAGACCCTCCAGGGCGAGGGCGGCACCGTCAACAGCCTGCTGACGCACACCGCGTCGCTCACCACGACGCTGGCCGGCCGCGACAAGCTGATCGGCTCGGTGATCGACAACCTCAACACCGTGCTGAAGACGCTCGACAAGCGCGGCGCCCGCTTCTCCGGACTGCTCAAGCAGCTGCGCCGGGTCATCTCGGGCCTGTCCGCCGACCGCAAGCCCATCGGAAAGTCGCTGGTGGGCATCGGCGATCTGACGGAGGCCACGTCGGGCCTGCTGAAGGACGCGCGTCCGCCGCTCAAGGACGACATCGCGGAACTGACCGACCTCACCGGGACGCTGAACGACAACGAGAAGACCGTGGAGGGCGTGCTGAAGCGGCTGCCGAACAAACTCAACGAGCTCACGGGGACGGCGTCCTACGGCTCGTGGTTCAACTTCTACCTGTGCGACTTCGACGGCCGGATCGTGCTGCCGAAGACGAAGCAGGTGCTCACGCCCGAGATGCACGTGGCGAGGGCGAGGTGTGGAGCATGAGCCGCAAGCGCCGCCCGGAGCCGCTGTTCAAGGTGCGCGTGGAACCGCCGAAGCTGCCGAGAGTACGGCTGCCGCGGACACGGCTCCTGCCGCGCCGCAAGCCGCGTCCGCAGCCGCTGGTCAAGGTCCGTATCGACCCGCCGAAGCTGCCGAGGATACGGCTCCGCCGTCCGCGCCTCGGCCCCTTCCGCGAGCGGAACCCGATCGTCATCGGCGCCGTCGGACTCACCGTCCTCGCGCTGCTGACCGTGGCCGCGTTCAACGCCGACCGCCTGCCGGTGATCGGCGACGGCGAGACCTACAGCGCCGCCTTCGCGGAGGCGGGCGGTCTCAAGCCGGGTGACGAGGTGCGGATCGCCGGGGTCAAGGTCGGCAAGGTCGAGGAGGTCGACCTGGACGGCGACCACGTCAAGGTCACCTTCAAGATCAAGGGTGAGCCGGGGTTCGGCACCGGGACCGGCGCGTCGATCCGGGTCAAGACGATCCTCGGCGCCAAGTACCTCGCCCTGCACCCCAAGGGGCGGGGCCGGTTGGAGCCCGGCAGCGAGATCCCGCTGCGGCGGACCGTCCCCGCGTACGACGTCGTGCAGGCATTCAGCGATCTCACCACCACGTCGGAGAAGGTCGACACCGACCAGCTGGCGATGGCGCTGGACACCATCTCGACGACCTTCGAGGACTCACCGGAAGAGGTACGGGCGTCCATCAAGGGCCTGTCGAAGATCTCCCGGACGGTGGCCTCGCGTGACAAGGCCCTCAGGGAGCTCCTCGACCACGCGAACGGCGTCACGGGCGTACTCGCCGACCGTTCGGGCGACTTCACCGCCCTGGTCGAGGACGGCGACAAGCTGTTCAAGGAGATCAGCAAGCGGCGTACGGCGATCCACAAACTGCTGAAGACCTCCGCCGCGCTCGGCATCCAGCTCTCCGGCCTGGTCCAGGACAACGAGAAGGAGATCGGGCCCGCCCTCAAGGGCCTCAACACCGTGGTGAAGATGCTCGAACGCAACCAATCAAGCCTGGACCGGAGCATCAAGCTCCTGGCCCCTTACGTGCGGGTCTTCACCAACACCCTCGGCAACGGCCGCTGGTTCGACTCCTACGTCCAGAACCTGGTCGCCGCCCCGGTGGTGCCGCGGACGCGGACGGGAGGCGCGCAGTGAGCAACCGTTGGAAGAAGGGCGCGGCCCTGCTGACCGCCCTGGCCCTGGTCGCCGCGCTCACCTACGTCCTGTGGCCGCGGACCGAGTCGGCTCGCGTCACGGCGTACTTCCCCCGCACCGTCGGCATCTACCCCGGCTCGGACGTCCGCGTGCTGGGCGTGCGGATCGGCGAGGTCAGGAAGATCACGCCGGAGGGCGGCCGGGTGCGGGTGGAGCTGGAGTACGACGCGGACCGCAAGGTCCCGGCGGACGCGCAGGCCGCGATCATCAACTCCTCGGTGGTCAGCGACCGTTACGTGCAGCTGCTGCCGGTGTACCGGAGCGGTCCGGTGCTGCGGGACGGGGACGAGATCCCCGAGTCGCGTACGGCCGTACCGGTCGAACTGGACCGCGTCTTCGACAGCCTGCACACCACGGCCGAGGCGCTCGGCCCCGAGGGCGCCAACAAGGACGGCGCCCTGTCACGGCTGCTCGGCGTCAGCGCCGACAACCTCGACGGCCAGGGCGGGAACCTCCACCGGACGGTCGAGGACCTCTCGGAGGCCGTCACGACTCTCTCCGACGGCCGCACGGACCTGTTCGGCACGGTCCGCAACCTCCAGGTGTTCACGGCGGCGCTGGCGGCGGACGACAAGAGCGTGCGGTCGTTCAACAGCAGCCTCGCCAAGGTCGCCGAGCAACTCGCGGGCGAGCGCAAGGACCTGGCGGCCGCGTTGAAACACCTCGGCACGGCGCTCGGTGACGTGTCCGCCTTCGTGAACAAGAACAAGAAGTCGCTGACGTCGAACGTGGAGGGCCTGAGCAAGGTGACCAAGGTGCTCGTCACCCAACGGGCGGCGCTGGAGGAGCTGCTGGAGGTCGCGCCGACGGGCATGTCGAACCTGAACAACGCCTACAACCCCTCCGCCGGCACGCTCGACACCCGCAACAACCCCGGCCATCCGCAGGATCCGGCCTCACTGCTGTGCTCGATCCTGAAGACGACCGGGGAGAAGTCCGACTGCAAGGACCTGAGGGACCTCTTCGACTCCCTGCCCGAAGTGCCCAAGGGCACCGCGGTCACCGGCACGGTCGACCGCACCCTCGGCGGAATCCTGGGGGCGAGCGCATGAGGCCACTGCGCAAGGGCGGGGCCGTCGCATGGGCGGCCGTAGGGACGCTGTTCCTGTCCGGCTGCGAGGTCAACGGCTGGTACGACGTGCCGCTCCCCGGCGGAGCCGCCGCCGACGGCCGCGCCTACCACGTCACCGTCGAGTTCCGCGACGTCCTCGACCTGGTTCCGCAGTCGGCGGTCAAGGTCGACAACGTCACCGTGGGCGCGGTGGAGAAGGTCGAGCTGGAGGGCTGGCACGCGAGGGTCCGCCTCCGGGTCGCGGACTCGGTGAAGCTGCCGGCCAACGCCATCGCCGAGCTGCGGCAGACCAGCATGCTCGGCGAGAAGTACGTGGCGCTGTCCAGGCCGCTGGAAGGCACGCCGGCCGGCCGGCTCAGCGACGGTGATGTGATCCCCCTGTCCCGCAGCGGCCGCAACCCGGAGGTCGAGGAGGTGCTGTCCGCGTTGTCCGCCCTGCTCAACGGCGGCGGCGTGGCCCAGCTCAAGACGATCACCACGGAGCTGAACAAGGCCTTGGAGGGCCGGGAGAACCGGGTCAAGTCCCTGCTCAAGGAGCTCGACACGTTCATCGGCGGCCTGGACGACCAGCGCCAGGACATCGTCCGCGCGCTGAAGGCCGTGGACCGGCTGGCCGAACGGCTGGGCAAGGAGAAGAGGACCATCGCCGAGGCCGTCGACGCCATGCCGCCCGCCCTGAAGGTCCTGGCCGACCAGCGCCGTGACCTGACCAAGATGCTCACCGCCCTGTCCAAGCTGGGCAAGACCGGCACCAAGGTGGTCAACGCCTCGCACGCCGACACGGTCGCCAACCTCGAGCGGCTGCGGCCGATCCTGCGACAGCTCAACAAGGCGGGCAGCGACCTGCCCAACTCCCTCGAGCTGCTGACGACGTACCCGTTCCCGCGCAACGTGGTGGACGCCATCAAGGGCGACTACGTCAACCTGCACATCACGGCGGACCTCGATCTGGCCGGGATCTACGGCAACCTGACGGACGAGCCGGGCGGTGGGAACGGCGGGGACACCGGGCCCGGGCTTCCCGAGACCCCAAACCTGCCTGACGTACCGGACCTCCCGGACGCGCCGGACCTCCCGGACGTGCCGCGCGTGCCGAAGCCCACCGCGCTGCCGAGCGGTCCGAGCGTGCCGTCGTCCCCGTCGGCCCCCGACGGCGGCGGCGACCCGCTGTGCCCGCCGGTGTGCACCGCCGGCTACGGCTCCAGCGGCTACCGCACCGGGGGCGACTGGCCGGAGGGGATCGACCTCGAACTCGCCGAGCTGATGCTGAAGGGGGTCCAGCCGTGATCACCCGTACGGTCAAGGCGCAACTGCTCGCCTTCGCCACCCTCACCGCCGTGGGGGTGTCGTACGTCGGCGCCGAGTACACGGGCCTGGTGGACGAGGTCCTGGACCGCGGCTACACCGTGAAGGCCGACTTCGCCGATTCCGGGGGCGTCTTCCCCGGCGCCGAGGTCACGTATCGCGGGGTGCCGGTGGGCAAGGTCGGCGCACTGCGCCTCGCCGGCCCGGACGGGGTCTCGGTCACGCTCGACATCGAGGACGGGGCGCCGCGCATCCCGGCGGACACGCTGGCCGTGGTGGCGAACCGTTCGGCGGTGGGCGAGCAGTACGTCGACCTTCAGCCCCGCACCTCCCACGGCCCGTACCTGCTGGACGGCAGCACGATCCCGCGCGGGAGCACGCGGGTGCCGCTGTCGACGACGGACATGGTCCTCAGCCTGGACCGCCTGGTGAACTCGGTCGGCAAGGACGACCTGCGGGTCACGGTCGACGAGTTGGGCCGGGCCTTCGCCGGCACCGGACCGAACCTGAGCCGCCTGGTGGACTCGGGCAACACCCTCGTCGAGTCGGCGTCCGAGGCGCTGCCGGAGACGATCGCCCTGATCGAGGACTCGCGGAAGGTCCTGAAGACGCAGGCCGACCAGGGCTCGTCGATCAAGTCGTTCGCCCGCGATCTGGCGGCGCTCTCGGCCCAGTTGAAGACCAGCGACGGGGACCTGCGCAAGCTGATCGGCAACGCGCGGCCGGCGGCGCAGGAGCTGAACTCGCTGCTGAAGTCCGCCGGGCCGGAGCTGTCGGTCCTGCTGGCCAACCTGATCAGCGGCGGCCAGGTCACGCTGGCCCGCCTCCCCGGCGTGGAACAGGCCCTGGTCACCTTCCCGCTGATGGTCGCGGGCAGCTACACGGTCGTCCCGGGCGACGGCACCACCCACTTCGGCCTGGTGCTGAACGCCGACGACCCGCCGGCCTGCACCCAGGGCTACGGCACGGCACGCCGCGACCCCGCGGACACCAGCACCCGCGAGGCGAACACCGACGCCCGCTGCACGCTCCCGCGCGGCAGCCAGTCGTCGGTACGGGGCGCGCAGAACGCTCCGGGCGCGTCGAGCACCGACGGCGGCGCGAACCAGGCGACCTATGTCACCCCGTACGACCCGGAGACCGGCACCACCACCGGCCCGGACGGAAAGAACGTCGAGATCGGCTCGACGGGCGGCCAGCAGGCCGTGTTCGGAAAGGAGTCGTGGCAATGGCTGCTCGTTGGCCCCGTGGCATGAGGCCGGTGCGCCCCGGAGTGATGACGGCGGGACTCGTCGCGGCGACCGTCCTCACCACAGCACTGTCACTCTGGCTGGCCTTCGGCCTCTACGAACAGCGCGAGGCGGACCAGCGACGCCAGGGCATCCTGGCCGCGGCCCGCCAGTCGGCGCTGAACTTCACGTCCCTCGACTACCGGCACTACGACCGCGACAGCGTGAACGTACTGGCGGGCGCGACCGGTGACTTCAAGAAGCAGTTCACCGCACAGACGGAGCAGTTGACGAAGCTGGTGGCCCAGAACAAGTCCGTGTCCCAAGGCCAGGTCCTGGAGGCGGGCATCGTCCGCTCCGACGAGGACTCGGCCCGTGTGCTGGTGGTCGCCGACAGCAAGGTGACCAACACCGCCGCGCCCGAGGGGGAGGCGCGCACGTACCGGCTCCAGCTCGACCTCGTACACGAGGACGGCCGCTGGCTGACGTCCGACGTCGAGTTCGTCGGCTGATCCACCGGCCGATCCGCCGACCGACAAGCACCGACGAGGAGTACCACCATGCCGAAGACGACCACCGGCCGCGCCCCCGGTCCCGGCACCCGCCGCACCATGACGGCGGCCGCCCGCGCGGCGGCGAAGCGCGCGGAGCGCGGCCACCGCGCAGCGGGCGCGGCGACGGCCACGGCCACCGACGAGGAGTCCCCGGACCGGGCCGAGCGGCCACTCGCCGGACGTACCGTCCTCATCGAGGCCCCGAGGGACGGGTGGGACGACCCGCCGGAGCCGTCCCCGCAGTCGTTCGAGGAGGACCGGCCGCAAGAGCGGAGCGAGCGCGGCCCCGACGGCCGTGGGAGGCTGCTCACCTCGGTCCTGGCCGTCCTGCTCGCCGTCGGCCTGGTCGCGCTCGCCGCCCTCGGATGGCAGTACCGCGACGGCCGCCTGACGGAGAGCGCCCGGACCGAGGCGCTCGCGGCCGCGCGCAAAGCGGCGCCGGTCGTCCTGTCGTACGACTACCGCCACCTGGACAAGGACTTCTCGACGGCCCGCGCCCACCTGACCGGCGAATTCCGCGACGAGTACGGCAAGACCACGAAGACCGTGGTCGCCCCCACGGCCGAGAAGTACCGCGGCGTGGTGAAGGCCACGGTCGCCGCCCCCGGCTCCGGCGCCGCCCCGGCCGCCTCCGTCGTCTCGGCCTCTCCCGACAAGGTCGTGGTCCTGCTCTTCGTCAACCAGGTCACCGACAGCACCCAGGTCTCGGGCTCCCGCGTGGACCTGAACCGGGTGCGGATGACGATGGACCGCACGGGCGACGGGTGGAAGGTGAGCGCGGTGGACGCGTTGTGAAGGCCGCGCCGACACCTCAGCTCGGGTGGGACCGACGGGCCGACCACGTCCATCACGACCCGGTCCGGCCGCAGGAGTGCCGCGTCCGCTCGCTCAGGTGCCGGTTCGCTTCGGCCAGTCCGCGTGGGACACGGGCGTGCGCTGCCCTCCGAGGTCGATGCGTCCGTCCGGGGTGGCGATGGTCGCGGTGACCACGTCGCCGTGGCGCAGACAGCGGGGGTTCTTCGCCTGGCCCTTGAAGAACGCCTTCCATTTCACCGCGGGCGGCAGCAGCGCGGCGATCTTCTCAGCTTTGACTGTTCGATCGTCAATGGCCGACCTTGAGTGAACTGAGGATTTCATCAGGAGTGTGTTGACTAGACTCGCGCGCATGCCGTCGTCAGCCCCGCCCCGCAACCGCTTCGAACGGCGCCGTGCCGAGACTCGTCAGGCGCTGGTGCGCGCGGCGCGGCAGATCCTCCCCGAGACGGGGGACACCAGCGCGAGCATCCAGCTGATCGCGGAGGGCGCGGACGTCGGCTTCGGCTCCTTCTGCAACCACTTCGAGTCGAAGACGGAGCTGTCCGACGCTGCGGTGCGGGACGCGCTCGAAGAGCTCGGCCAGGCCTTCGACGAGCATCTGCGGGATGTCGACGACCCGGCGGAACTCGTCGCGACCGGCTTCCGCCTCAGTTTGCGTCTGGCCGACTCCCGGCCCGAGCTGATGCGGGTGCTGCGCCACCGCGGCCTCGGGTACATCCACTCGGAATCGGGCCTGGCGCCGCGCGCGGTGCGTGATCTGGAGGCCGGTATCGCCTCCGGCCGGTTCACCATCGCCGATCCCACCGTCGCCGTGACCGCCCTGGGCGGTTCGCTGCTGGCGCTGGTGGAGCTGCGGTTCGCCCGGCCGGAGCGCGACGGCGACGAGGCCGCCACCAATCTCTCCGAGATGCTGCCGCGCATCCTGGGAGTGCCGCCCGAGGACGCCCGTGACGTCGCCCGCCGCCCCCTGCCCGACCTCGACTGACAGGGGCTTGAGCGCCATGACCAAACCCGTCGTCCGCGAACCGCTGCGCCGCAACTCCCGTTCCAACCGGGCCCGGATCCTCGCCACCGCCCGGCAGGAGTTCGGCCGGAACCCCGATGTGACCCTGGAGGAGATCGCACGGGCCGCCGGGGTGGTCCGCCGTACGCTCTTCGGGCATTTCCCGGGGCGGGCGGCCCTGCTGGAGGCGCTCGCCGAGGAGGCGTCCGAGACCCTGCGCGGCATCGTGGCCGGGGTCCCCGACGCGGAGGAGACGCCGGAGCGGGCCCTGGCCCGGTTCGTCCTGTCGATCTGGCCCGTCGGCGACCGCTACCGGCTGCTCCTCTCCCTCGCCCGCCAGGACCTGGGCACGCAGCGGGTGTCCGAGACCCTCGCCCCGGCCCGCGACGGGGCCACCGCGATCCTGGAGCGCGGGCAGCGCGCGGGTGTGTTCCACGACCACCTGCCGGCGGCGGTGCTGAGCGCCGCGCTGGAGGCCGTCACCCTCTCCCTGCTGGAGAGCGTCAACACGGGTGCGTGGGAGGACGACGGGACCCGGACGGCGGTGGCCACGCTGGTCGCCGCGGGGGTGTCGGACGAGGCGGCGACGTCGATCGTCGGGGACGTGGTGTCGGAGATGCGAGCCGAGACCACCGACAGCTGATCGGGGCAGTACTGGTGAGTCGTTGACCGGCGTCTGAGGCGGTTCGCTCACTCGGCGGGGCTTGCCCTCCCCGCGATCACGCGCTTCGCGGATCTCTCCGCTCCCACCGCGATCAGCGCCGCCCTCGCGCTGTGCGTGCCGTCGTCGCTCCAGGTGCCGGCGTTCACGCAGTCCAGGAGGGCCAGGAGGAGTTTCTCCAGTGCTCTGGCGAGCGGGGCCGGTGGGATGCCGGTCTGGAAGACGCCCTCCTGCTGTCCGCGTTCGATGATCGCCGTTGCCAGGTCGCGGGCGGGGGCGAGGATCTCGTCGGCCCGTGCCGTCCCGAGATCCTGCGGTGTGAGTCTCAGCAGGATGCGATAGCGGTCGCCGACGGGCCAGAGCGCCAGGACGAAGTGCCGTAGAGCGGTGGCGGCGTCGGCGTCCGGAGCGCGGGTCGCCACCGCCGCCAAGGCGCCGCGCAGTGCCTCCGCGGCCTCCGTGGCGAGGCCCTCCACCAGCGCGGACCGGCCGGCGAAATGGCCGTAGACGGTGCGGCGCACCACCCCGGCGGCCTCGGCGATGTCCGTGAGGCTGCTGTCGGGATCGCGGCCGAGTTCTCGTCTCGCCGCTTCCAGGATGCGGGCCCTCGTGAGGCGTGCCGGGCGGCGTGGACGGGTCATGGCGGTTCGGACCTTCGGGCGACGAGGGAGGGTGGCTCGATATTTGCACACCTATGGGCAATAAACTAGTCTGCACATCGTTGGGCAAATAACTGTCCTCGTCGCCTCACCCCCGAGGAGCCTCCGATGCCGCTGCTTGCGGACACACCCGCCGAGAAGATGACAGCCCCCTATCCACGGCGCTGGTGGGCCCTGCTGGTGCTCTGCCTGAGCCTGCTGATCGTCGTCATGGCGAACACGTCGCTGATCGTGGCGGCGCCGGACATGACGAAGGACCTGAGCCTGAGCAGCAGCGACCTGCAGTGGGTCGTCGACGGCTACACCGTCCCGTACGCCGCGCTGATGCTCGTGCTGGGCGCGATCGGCGACAAGTACAGCCGCCGCGGGGCGCTGATCCTCGGTCTGCTGATCTTCGCGGGCGGCTCGGTGATGGGCGGCATGGTCGACGAGACCACTCTGGTCATCACCGCTCGAGCGATCATGGGCATAGGTGCCGCCGTCGTCATGCCGGCCACCCTGTCCCTGCTGGTCGCGATCTTCCCGAGGGCCGAGCGGGCCAAGGCCATCACGGCCTGGAGCGCCACCTCGGGCCTCGCCATCGCCGCCGGGCCGCTCGCCGCGGGCTGGCTGCTGGAGAGCCACGCCTGGGGCTCCACCTTCCTGATCAACGTCCCCATCGCGGTTCTCGGCGTCGTCGGCGCCCTGCTTCTCGTACCGCCGTCCAAGGCGGAGCGGATGGGCGCGATCGACTACGTCGGCGGCCTGCTCTCCATCGTCTCCATCGGCTCCCTGGTCTACGCGGCCATCGAGGGCCCGCACTTCGGCTGGGGCACCGGCCCCATCACCGCGGCCGTGGTCGCCGGCGTCGGCCTGCTCGCCTTCGTCGCCTGGGAGCTGCGCCACCCCAACCCCATGCTGGACGTGCGCAAGTTCAGGGAGCGCCCCTTCAGCGGGTCGATGCTCGCGGTGCTGTTCTTCTTCTTCGGCACCTTCGGCTCGATCTACTACTCCACCCAGTTCCTGCAGTTCGTCCTCGGCTACAGCGCGCTGGAGACCGGCGTACGGCTGCTGCCGCTGGCCGGAGCCGTCTTCGCCGGTGCCGCGGTGACCGGCGGGCTGGCCCCGAAGCTGGGCGTGAAGCTGGTGGTGGGGACCGGTATGGCGCTCGGCACCGTGGGCGTCCTGCTGCTCACGCGGATCGAGTCGGGCTCCGCGTACACCGACTTCCTGGCGCCGCTGCTGCTGCTCGGCTTCGCGATCGGCCTGAGCCTGTCCCCGGCCACCGACACCATCATGGGCTCCTTCCCCGAGTCGGAACTGGGCGTCGGCGGCGGCGCCAACGACACCGCCCTGGAACTCGGCGGCGCCCTCGGGATCGCCGTCCTCGGCTCGCTCCTCGCCACCTCCTACAAGGACAAGCTGACCGACCTGGTCGGCGGCCACCTCCCGGCCACCGCGATGGACACCGCCCAGGACTCGGTGGGCGGCGGCCTCGCGGTCGCCGAGCAGGTCGCGAAGACCCCCGACGGCGGCGCCCGGCAGGCCCAGGCCCTCGTCGACGCGGTCCACGAGTCCTTCGCCCACGCCATCGCGCAGACCAGCCTCATCGGCGCCGTCATCATGGCTGCCGGCACCATGATCGTCATCGCCGTGCTGCCCGGCCGCAGGGCCACGGTCAAGACCGGCGACGACGACCCGGCGGCGGCAGCCGACCGGGACGAGGAGTACGCGGAGTCCGCGCAGCGGTAACGGCCCGGCCTACCCCCGCAGGAACCCGGTGAAGGACCTGGCCCACCCCTCGACGGTCTCCCTGGTGAACAGGTCCGTCGAGTACTCGAAGGTGACCGTGATGCGGTCGCCTTCCGGGGCGATCACGACGTACAGCTCGTTGCGGGCCACGCCCTGGACGGGGAGGGCGTGTACGGCCGTCGACACGCCCTGGAGGTCCAGGGCCGGTGGCTCCGTGGTGATCACCGTGAAGAGGACCGTCGGGAACAGGGCGCCCTTCAGGTCGGGTGACACCAGGGACACGACATCCGTCAGGGGGAGTTCCTGATGGTCGAGGGCCGTGAAGAGGGAGACGCCGAGTTGCGCGACCAGGTCGCCGAAGGTCTCGGCCTCGCCCAGCCGGGCCCGCAGCAGTACGGCGTCACCCAGGATGCCGACGATCTCCGAGCGGTCGCGCCGGACGCGGTTCGCACTGGACGCTGCCAGGACGAGGTCGTTCCCCTCGCCGCACAGGTCGCCCAGCCACCTGGCGAACAGGGCTGCCAGGACCGTGTAGGTGGTGGTGCCCAGGCGGGTCGCCGTGTCGGCCAGGAGGGCGGGGGTGTCGTCGTCGATGACCCAGGTGTGCAGGGCACCCCGGCCGGACAGCGTGCCGGGGTGCGGGTGGTCGTAGGGGAGGGACGGGCGCAGCGGGACGCCTTCGAGTTCCGTGCGCCAGAAGTGTTCCAGGGCTGTCCTGCGTTCGTCCGGCAGGGCGTGTTCCGATCGGGCGAAGTCGGTGAACTGCTCTACCTCGCTGGGTAGTTCAGGAGTCCTTCCCGCCCGTCGCGCGTTGTACAGCTCTTCCAGGTCGCGCCGGATGATGCCCAGGGACCAGCCGTCGCAGACCGCGTGGTGGAAGACCGTCACCAGGATCCAGTGGTCGGGGGCGACCCTGGCCAGACGGAAGCGGTGCAGCGGGGATCGGTCCATCGCGAAGGGGGTGGACACCTGCTCGTCGCACCAGCGGTCCACCGTGTCCGCTGCCGCCCTCGTGAGGTCGGTGAGCGGCAGCGGCACCGGGACCTCCGCCAGGACTTCGACCTCGTAGCGGCCGTCCGGCCTGCGTACCGGGCGGCCGCGCAACGCGTGATGGCGGGCCACCAGGTCCGTGAGGGCCCGGTGCAGGGCGCCAGGGTCCACGTCGCCGCGCAGGTCCACGCGGTGGGCGATGTTGTAGACGCTCGGGTCGGTGAGCGCGTGGTGGCGGCGCCACAGTCGGCGCAGGGTGGACGGCATCGGTGCGGTGTCCACGACACGGCCGCGGATCTCGTCGCCGCTTGTCGCCTCGCTGCGGGTCGCGATGCCCCGGATGGTCGGATCCAGGAAGAAGTCGGCCATCGTGAGGTCGACGCCGGCCTCGTCCCGCATACGGTTCAGCAGCCTGATCGCGCTCAGGGAGTGGCCGCCGAGTTCGAAGAACGACGTGGTGACCGGGACCGGGTCCGCGTCCAACTCCTCGCGCCACAGGTCGTGGAGCGTCTTCTCCAGGGCCGTGGCCGGCACGGCGGCCACAGTCACTTCGTCGGTGCTGTCGCCCGGCTCGGGCAGGGCGGCGCGGTCCAGCTTGCCCGAGGCGTTCACCGGGAGGCGGTCCAGGGGCACCCAGCGGCGGGGCACCAGGTGGTCGGGGAGTCCGGCTGCCAGTGCGGTGCGTACGGAGTGGCAGGAGGCCGTTTGAGCCAGGACCACGTATGCGACCAGTTCCGTGTCGCCGTGGCGGTCGCGGCGGGTGAGGACCGCCGCGTCCCGGACGGCCGGCAGTGCCGTCAACGCCGCCTGGATCTCGCCGGGTTCGACCCGGTAGCCACGGATCTTGACCTGGTCGTCCGCCCGGCCCAGGTAGACCAGGGTGCCGTCCGTGCGCAGCCGGCCCAGGTCGCCCGTGCGGTACAGCACCCCGCCCGTGCCGTCGTCGAGGAAGGCCTCGGCGGTCTCGGCGGGGCGGTCGTGGTAGCCGTATGACACCGGGATCCCGCCCACGTGGATCTCGCCGACCGCCCCGACCGGGACCTGCCGGCCCGTGCCGTCCAGGAGCTGGACGCGTGCTCCCGGCACCGGGGTGCCGATCGGCGGCCATTCCTCGCCGTCCGGGTCGACGCGGTGCGAGGTGACGATGACCGAGGTCTCCGTGGGGCCGTACTGGTTGTGCAGCGCGCAGTGCGGGTGCGTGGCGAGGAAGCGGCGGAAGGCGGATGTGAGCTGGAGTGCCTCGCCGGCCGAGAACAGCTCGCGCAGGGACGGTAGTCGGGGAGTGGTCTCCATCAGGTACTTCAGCGGGGTGCAGGGCATGAACATCCGCTGCACCTCATGGCGGCGCACCGCCTCGGCCACCGCCGCCGGGTCGTGCCGTACGGCGTCGTCGACGAGGACCAGCGCGGCTCCCGAGGCCAGGGTCGTGAAGATCTCCTGCACGCTGACGTCGAACGCCGGTGACGTCCATTGCAGGGTGCGGAGGGCCGGGTGGCGGCTCAGATGGCCCTGGACCAGGTTCGCCGGGCCCCGGTGGGGTACGACGACGCCCTTCGGGCGGCCGGTCGAGCCCGAGGTGTGGATGCAGTACGCCGGGTCCTCCGGGCGGGCTCCCTCCGGCACGGGGCCGGTGGGGAGGGCGTCGTCCACCTGTTCCACTCGCTGGACGGGCAGTCCGGTCGCCAGGTCCGGGTGTGCGGTGAGGGCGTCGTCGGAGGTGAGCAGGAGGACGGGGGTGGCGTCGGCGAGCAGCAGGGAGAGACGTGGAGTGGGGAGGGACGGGTCGAGGGGGAGGTACGCCGCCCCGCTCTTGAGCACGCCGAGCAGCGCTGTGATCAGGTGCGGGCCGCGCGGCAGCAGCACCGCCACCCGTTCCCCGCGTGCCGCGCCCCGGGTGCGGAGCTGCCGGGCGAGGCGGTCGGCCGCCGCGTCCAGGTCCGCGTAGGAGAGCCGCTGTTCCCCGCTGATCAGCGCCACGGCGTCCGGGGTGTGGCGGGCCTGCCGTTCGAACAGGCCGTGCAGGGTGGCGGGGGAGGCCGGGTCGTCCACGGCCGCCGGGTGCTCCCAGCGGGCCAGGGTCTCGCGGTCGGCGGCGGTGAGGGCGGTCAGTTCGGGCAGGGGCGCGTCGGGGGCGGCCAGGGCGCGGCGCAGCACCTGCTCTACGTAGTCCACGAAACGGCGCACCGTGGCCTCGTCGAAGAGGGCCGTGTCGTATTCGACCATGAAGCGGACGCCGCCCGCGTGATGGGTGAGGTAGACGCTGAGGTCGAACGGGGCGCGGGCGCTCGGCACGTCGAGCAGGGTGGCCGTCAGACGGGGCGGGTCGAACACCGCCTCGCCCTCGTTCTCGTACTCCACCATCACCTGGAACAGCGGATTGCGGCCCGGGTCGCGACGCGGGTTGAGCGCGCCCACCAACTCGTCGAAGGGGAGGCCACTGTGTTCGTACGCCGAGGTGCTGCTCTCGCGGACCCGGTGCAGCAGGGCCGGGAAGTCCGGGTCGCCGGTGAGGTCCAGGCGCAGCGGCACCGTGTCGAGGAACAGGCCCACCTGGTCCTCGGCGCCGGCGGGGCGAGCCGCCACCGCCGTGCCGATCACCACGTCCCGCTGCCCGCTGAACCGGCCCAGGACCGCGCCGATCGCGCCGGTCAGCGTCATGAAGAGCGTGGCGCGATGGCGGGCCGCGAACGCCCGCAGGCCGTCGGTCAGTTCGGCGTCCAGGGCGTGCGTGAGGCTCGCGCCCGCTCCCGATCTGACCGGCGGGCGGGGACGATCGGTGGGGAGTGTCAGCTCCGGCGCGTCGGCGAGTCGCCGCCGCCAGAAGTCGAGGGACGCGGGATCCGGCTCGGCGACCGTCGGCGGTTCGGACAGAGGCGGTGGTACGGATCCCCCGCCCCGCCGGGCCCGGTAGTACGCGGCCAGATCGCGGGCCAGTACGGCCGTGGAGGAGGAGTCGAAGACGATGTGGTGTGCCATGAGGAACAGCAGGTGGTGCTCCGGGGCCAGCCGGAGCAGGCGGGCCGTGACCAGCGGGCCCGAGACGAGGTCGAGTCCGTGGTCCGCCGCGAGCGCCGCCCGTAGCGCCTCCTCTTCCGTCGACCCCGTGTGGTCCGCCACCGGGCAGTCGAGCGGCATCCGGTCGCGTATCTCCTGGTACGGGACACCGGCCGTGGCACCGAAGACCGTGTGCAGCGCCGGGTGGCGGTCCGCGACGCGTTCCAGCGCCCAGCGCAGCGCCGGTACGTCCAGGGGGCCGTCCAGCCGGATCGCCTTGGGCTCGTGGTACATGGCGGTGGCCGGGTGCAGTTGCTCCAGGAACCAGATGCGGCGCTGGGCCGGGGTGAGCGGGGTGCGGGGCGGCGTACGGCGGGGCTCGGGCAGGGCCCGCGCTGCCGGTTCGGGCGTGGTCCGCCGCACGCGGTCCAGCACCGGCAGCGCCGCCAGCACCTTCTCCCTCGGTACGCCGAAGTCCACGAAGCAGGCGATCTCGTCCGCCCCGGCCGCCAGCAGCCGCCCCACGGTCTCCGCCGCCGTGTGCTCGTCGCCGATCAGCGCGCGGTCGTCGCAGTAGCGCTCGTAGGCGCGCCCGAGGAGGAACTCCACGTCCTCCTCAAGGGTGTTCTCCAGGTCCACCTCGAAGCCGAGACTGTTGGTGACCTGGTCGAAGAGGGAGAGGGAAGACCGCAGATACGACAGGAACGGCCGGTACGCCTCGGCCCGCGCCCGCTCCGCGTCGTCCTCCAGGTACGTGTGCACGAGCACCACGACCCGTCCCGCCGCCGGGTCCAGACCGTGCTCGGCTCGGCAGCGCCGGTACAGGGCGATGTTCTCGGCCAGTTGCTCCACTGTCTGCGTCATCAGATTGGTGACCACGCCGAGGTCCTCGGCGGCCGCCCGGCGGTAGCTGTCCGGGTTGCCGACGACGGCCACGTACATCGGCGGCCGTTCCTGGACGGGGCGGGGATGCAGGCGGATCTCCACCTGGGTGCCGTCGCCCGCCGTCGTCTTCAGCGCCTGCCCCGACCACAGGTCCCGTACGGCCGTCAGGTGCTCGTACATCACCTCGCGGTGCCGGCCGAAGTGCTGCGGGGCGAGCGCGAAGTCGGTGGCGTGCCAGCCGCTCGCGAAACACAGGCCCGTCCGGCCGCCGGAGATGTTGTCGACGACCGACCACTCCTCGGCGACCCGGGCGGGATGGTGCAGCGGCAGTACCACGGATCCGGCGTTCAGCCGGACCCGGCTGGTCCGGGCGGCGAGGGCCGCGGCCAGCACGGAGGGGTTGGGGAAGAGCGCGCCGAAGGAGTTGAAGTGCCGTTCGGGGAACCACAGGGCGTGGAAACCGTGCTGGTCGGCGAAGTCGGCGGCGGCCATGATCAGGCCGTATTTGTCGTGGTCGGTGTGCTCGGGGTAGTCGCCGAAGAAGTAGAGGCTGAAGTCGACGGCTCCGGAGGGCGTGGGCTCGGGAACGAGGCGCGTCGGCACCGGTTCCGGAGTGAGCGGTGTCGTCGTGGCGCTGGGCGCCGTCGCGAGTACGTCCAGCTGGCGGGAGATCATCTCGCCGACCTGGCCCACCAGTTGCTCCGCCAGCCGTAGCTGCTGACCGAACAGGGCCTGGAGGTCCTGCGAGCCTTCCTGGGGCGTGGCGGGCGCCGCCGAGGGTTCCTCGGCCACGGGCTCCCGCACCACCGGCGCCACCACCGGCGCCACCACCGGCGCCACCACCGGCGCCACCACCGGCGCCACCACCGGCGTGTCGTCGCCCCGCAGCCCCGCGACCCGTTGCAGCTCCGCGACCCGTTCGGCCAGTCGGCGCGGTGTGTCGGCCGAGTCGAACACCTCCCGGACCGGGACCCGGACGCCGAACCGCTGTTCCAGCTCCGTCGTCATGCTCATCAGGGAGAGCGAGTCGGCGCCGAGTTCGAAGAAGGAACGGTCGGGGGTGACCTCGGCAGTCGGGCGGCCCAGCTTGTCCGCCGTCAACTGCCGGATGATGTCCACGATTGCGTCAGCGCGCGGTTCCGGCCGCCCGGGAACCGCCACCGGCGTCTCGGACCGGTACGGCACCCTGCTCCGCCGCAGCGGATGCCCGGGGAGCGGCACCCGGCCGGCGTCGTCGCCGAGGAGCGCCCGCCAGTCCAGGTCGGCACCCCTGCGGTACAGCGAGCCGAGCGCCGTCAGGAACCCGTGGGCCTGCTCGGCGGCCCCGTCCCCGTCGCCCTGTCCGCTCAGCCAGCGGCTGTCGGGAACGCAGTGCCGGCCGAGCCCGATGAGGGTCCGCCCGGCGCCGGTCTCCACGAAGTCCCGGAAGCCCTGCTCGACGGCCGTCTCCATGGCGAGGTCGAAGCGGACCGGCCGCCGGGCCTGCCGGCAGAGGTGGTCCACGTCGACCGTCCAGCCCGCCGGGCGCCACTCGCCGTCGGCCGTGGTCACCAAGGGGGTGTGCAGCGGCCGGTACGTCACCTCGCGCGCCCGGATCCGGAACTCGTCCAGCGCGCTGTCGATCTCCGCGGAGTGGAACGCCCGGTCGACCGGCAGCGCACGCCACCGAAGGCCGTCCAGGTCGAACAGCCGTGCCGCCTCCTTCACGGCCCCCGGCGGGCCCGACAGCACCTGGGCGCGGGGGCCGTTGACCGCGGCGAGTTCCGCACCGGCGGCCTCGGCGACACGTCGGGCCGTGGCCTGGTCGGCCCGGACGGCGAGCATGCCCCCGGCCGGACAGCGGGCCTGCATGAGGCGCCCGCGCCAGGCGGTGAGCCGCAGCCCGTCCTCCAGGGTCAGGGCACCGGCCGCGTACAGGGCGGCGTACTCGCCGACGCTGTGGCCGAGCAGGAGCCCGGGGCGTATACCGGCGGCCCGCCAGGCGTCCGCCAGCGCCGCCTGATGGGCGAAGAGGGCGGCCTGCGCGGTCTCGGTGGGCCAGCTGTCGTCTTCCGCGGAGGGACCGGCGAGACCGGGGGCGGCCAGGAGCGGTTCCAGCAGGCTGCGGCCGAACTCCCCGGCGTAGAGCTTCTCGCACCGGTCGAGCGTGGCCCGTGCGGCCGGGCCCGTGGCGTGGAGGCCGCTCGCCATGCCGCGGCGGGCGCTGCCCTGGCCCGGGAAGGCGAAGGCGATCGGGCCCGGAGGGGAGGCCTCGGTGAGGTGGTCCCCCTCCAGGGCGCGGACGAGTTCGCCGGCCGTGCGGCCGACCACGGCGGTGCGTGCCGCACGGTGCGGTCTGCCGAGGGCCAGGGTGGCGGCCACGTCGGCGGCCGGGAGGTCCGGCCGGGCCTTCAGCCGGTCGAGGAGCGCGGCCGTGAGCTCGGCGAGGGCCTCGGTGTCCCCGGCCGACACCGGTACCAGGACGGGCAGTTCCGCACCGGAACGAGGGCGAGCGGGCGGCGCCTCCTCCAGCACCACATGGGCGTTGGTGCCGCCGACGCCGAGCGCGCTGACCCCGGCCCGGCGGGGCACACCGTCCGGCACCACCCAGGGCCGCAGCTCCGTGGCCAGCGTCAACGTGCTGTCGGCCAGCGGGAGTTCCGGGTTGGGCCGGTTCAGGTGCGGTGTCGGCACCAGGGTGCGGTGGCGCAACATCAGTACCGTCTTGATGAGCCCGGCCATTCCGGCACAGCTGTCGAGGTGCCCGATGTTCGGCTTCACCGAGCCGACGACACAGCCGCCGGCCCGGCCTGGGCGCCCCGCGTTCTCGCCCAGCACCCTTGCCAGCGCCGTGAGTTCCACCGGGTCGCCGAGCCGCGTTCCCGTGCCGTGCGCCTCCACGTACGAGATCGTCTCCGCGGGTACGCCGGCCCTGCGCAGAGCCTGCCGTACGACGTCGGCCTGCCCCTCGACCCCGGGTGCGCTGAAGCCGACCTTGGCGGCTCCGTCGTTGTTGACCGCGGAGCCCAGGATCACCGCGTGCACGGTGTCGCCGTCGGCCAGCGCCCGGTCGAGGCGCTTGAGCAGGACGGCGGCCACGCCGTTGCCCCCGACCGTGCCGTCGGCCTCCGCGTCGAAGGCACGGCACCGTCCGGTGGGGGACAGGATCGACCCGGGGTGGCTGCGATAGCCGGACTCCTGGGGCAGGTGCACGGCCGCCGCGCCGGCCAGCGCCAGGTCCGTGTCGCCGGTCAGCAGCGCCTGGACCGCCAGGTGCACCGCGACCAGCGACGTGGAACAGGCCGTCTGCACACCGATCGCCGGGCCGGTGAGACCGAGCCGGTAGGCGACCCGGGTGGCGAGGAAGTCGGGCTCCTGCCCGATGGCCCGCTGCATGTCGGCAGCCGGATCGGCGGGGCCGGCCGGGTCGTACGGCGAGCCGGTGGCGGACGGCTGCTGGTGGTCGTAGAGGTTCATGCCCGACCCGGCGAACACCCCGACCCTGACGCCCGGCGCGGTCGCCGCGTGGCCGCCGTCCTCCAGCGCCTGGTGGCAGCACTCCAGGAACAGCCGGTGCGCGGGATGCGTGAGCCCGGCCTCCTTGGGGCTCAGTCCGAAGAAGTCCGTGTCGAACTCCTCGACACCGTCGAGGACTCCGGCGACGGGCACGTGGCCGAAGGCCGTGGGGGCATGGCCGGAGGTCATGAGCTGCGGATCGCCGAACACCCGGACGCTGTCCACGCCGTCCCGCAGATTGGCCCAGAACCCCTCCGCCGAGTGCGCGCCGGGGAAGCGCAGCGCCACTCCGATGACGGCGACCCGTCGCTCGGGGGAGGGGGGCGTGCCGTCGTAGGTCTCCGTTTCCGGCGCGACCGCCGTCGCCGGCCCACTCGCGAGATGCGCCGCGAGCGCCGTGACCGTCGGATGCTCGAAGAACGCGGTCTGCGCGATCGGCGTGCCGAGACGTTCCGCCAGCCGGTTCCGCAGGCGCACCAGCAGTACGGAGGTCAGGCCGAGTTCGTAGAACGGCACGTCCGCGTCGGCGGGGCCGCCCAGCACGGCGGCCAGTTCCTCCCTGACAGCCCGGGTCACGGTGTCCGCGTCCGCGTCCGGGGCCGTGGTGCCGAAGCCGCCGTCGATCAACCTGTTCTGGAGTTCCGCACGGCGCACCTTGCCCGCCGGTGTGCGCGGGAACTCGTCGGCCGGCACGGGCAGGACGTACGCGGCGGTGAGCCTCAGGCGGGTGAACAGCGCCGCCTTCAGCTCCGTGGCGATCCGGGTGTCCTCGGGGGCGCCGCGGCTGACGAAGAACACCGCGAGTTCCTCTGTGCCGCGCTCCGGATGCGGGATGCCGCACGCGGCGATCTCGCCCTGCCGGACGCCGTCGACGGCGGCGGCGGTCTCCTCCACCTCGTGGCAGTACACGTTGTGGCCGTTGAGGATGATCAGGTCCTTGCGCCGGCCCGTGATGACGACCTGTCCGGAGTCGAGGAAGGCCAGATCGCCCGTGTCCAGCCAGTCCCGCCCGGCGGGGTAGGCCGCGGCGTCCGCCTCGGGGTTGTCGACGTAGCCGGGGGTGAGCCGCGCGGGGGAGTGGACCTGGAGCCGGCCGATCCGGCCCGGCGGGGCGAGGTCGCCGTGGTCGTCGACGACGCGCAGGGTGACGCCGTGCGCGGGCGAGCCGGACGCGACGAAGGTGACGCAGTCGGCGTCCGGGGCGTCGGCACCGGCCGGGACCAGGTTCCCGCCCAGGCTGCTCTTGAGCAGGCGGTGCACGGTCCCGGGCCGGTCGAGGCGGCCGTAGGTGACGGCCGTGACCGTCTCGGCCATGCCCCACACCGGGGCGATGTGCTCCTCGCGCACCCCGTACGGGGCCGTCGCGTCGAGGAAGCGGCGCAGCACCGGCAGCACGACCCGCTCGCCCCCGCACAGCAGAGACTTGAGGCCGCTCAGGTCCCAGTGGCCGTCGGGCCGCTCGGCCAGCGCGTCGGCTTCGGCGAGCGCGTCCGCGACGAGCCGGTAGGCGAAGGTGGGCGCCCAGCTGTGCCGCGCCCGGTGTTCGTGGAGGAGGTCGAGCCAGCGCAGCGGGTCGGTGAGCACATGCTCGGTGGGCGCGTGGACGTTGGTGCAGCCGGTGAAGACCGCGAGCAGGTGGTAGAGCAGGAAGGCGCCGCTGTGGTCGACCGGCAGCCAGTTCACCATGGTGTCGTCCGGGCGCACGTCCAGGATGCGCCGGCTGCTCGCCGCGAAGTCGGCGAGCCCGGCGTGCGTCAGCCGCGCCGCCTTCGGGACGCCGGTGCTGCCCGAGGACAGCATCAGCAGGGCGGTGTCGGACGGGTCCGGCAGGACGTGGTCGTCGTCGGCGTCCCCGGCCGGCGCGTTCAGGCAGTCCCGGGCGAGGGCGACGCTCGGTGCGGGCGTGGCGTGGGCGAGCGCGGCGGCGCCCGGCGCGTCGGTCAGGACCAGGGGGCGGTCGAGTAACGCGCAGGCCTCCCGCAGCCGTTCGAAGGCCGGGGAGCCCGGCGCGGGATGCTCGGCGATGGCCACCGGCAGGGCACCGCCGAGCACACAGGCCCAGAAGGCGGGGAAGAACTCGGCGAGCGGCAGCCCGCACAGCACCACCGTGTCGCCGCGCCGCACCCCGTGGGCCCGTAGCCCGGCGAGCATACGGCGGGCCGCGTCCAGCAGTTCGGGATACGACCGCGAGGCCGTGGTGCCGTCGGCGGCGACGGTGACGACGGCTCCTCCGGAAGCGGACCGGGCGGCGCTCAGCAGCGCCCGCACGGCGTCGACCGGATCGGCCTCGGTGCGCTCGGGCTCAGGGCCCTGGCAGAGGGCGTGCCCCCGTAGACGTTCCATGCGTGTGCTCTCCCTTTTCCCCGCTGGTGGACGAACGGTCCGATTCCCCGTCGGTGGACGAACGGTCTGAGTGGTCCCGGCCTCTACGCGCGTCACGCCGCCGGACGGTGAGCAGCAGCAGAAGCAGCGCCCCGCACGCCGCCGCCCCGTGGAAGACCCCCACGACGGCGAGCGCGGGCAGGGCCTCGAGCGCGGCCGCCGCGGCGATCGTGCCCAGGGCGAACCCGGACTGCTCGGCGGTGGCGGACAGTCCGAACAGCCGGCCGCGCTGCCGGTCGGGGGCCGCCTGGAGGCGCGAGGTGTAGACGATCTCGGTCCAGCCGTCCGCGAACCCGGCCGCCACGGCCGCCGCGATCAGGGCCGGGGCGGGCGGTCCGGTGAACGCGGCCACGAAACACAGCGACATCGCGCAGGTGCCGACGGCGAACGCGCGCTCGCCCCAGGACGTCCCGTGCGACCGGCGTTTGAGGACCTGGTGGGCGAGCAGGGTGCCCACCGCCCACGCCGCCCAGAACCGGGCCATGAACACCGCCGGATCGGACGGCTCGGCCGCGTGTGCCGCCAGCGGCAGGGCGACGTTGTGCGACGCGGACGCCAGCGCGTCGAGCCCCCGCAGCGCGATCAGGGCGAGCAACGGGCCCGCGAGGCCCGCGACGCGGCGCCGCAGCCGGCCGCCACGCCCTGGCGAGAATCCGTCCTCGCCGTCCTCCGCGAGGCACGCGTCGCCGCCGGTGTCGCCCGCGCCGCCACTGTCCGTGCGCGGCCGGAGCAGCAGCACCGCCGCGGCGGACACCGCGAAGCTCGCGGCGTTGACCCCGAACGCGACGCCGAAACCGCCGAGCGAGATGACCGGCGCGGCAGAGGCGAAGCCCAGCACCGTGGCGACGGACCGGGCCGTGACCAGCACGCCGTTCGCCCGGGCCCGGTCGTCCTGCCCGACCATGACCGGAACCGCGCTGCGCAGGGCGACGCTGAAGAAGGTGTTCCCCGCGCCCAGCACGACCACCGCCCCGAGCAGCGCCCACAGCGGCGTGCGCGACGCCCAGAGTGCTAGCACCACCATGGCGAGGGTCTGGGCGAGGTCCGTCGCCACCATGACGGTCCGGCGCGTGAGCCTCGCGGTCACGGCCCCGGCGGTGAGACCGGCCATGACACCGGACAGCAGCCGCACCGCCATCACCGCGCCCACGCCCAGGGCGCTGCCGGTGACCTCGTACGAGAACAGGCTGAGCGCGATCAGATTCAGGTAGGTCCCGTAGGCCGACACGGCGTGCGCGACCACCAGGGACCGGAATCTTGAGTCCACCCCCGTCACCAAACTCCTCAACCCGGCAGGGCCAGGTTTCGGCCGCTCGGCATATTCATTCGCAGCGTAGCCCGACGAGGCGGCGGGGGCGGGGTGTTGTGGAGTATCGGGTGATCAGCGCGGGGCGGACGGAGACCGAGGAGGCCGGTCCGGCGAGGCCAGCGACCGCTCCCGCACCCGCTCCAGATGCCGGGCGAACACCTCGCGCGCGTCCGGCGTCAGGTTCCGCAGGGCCACCAGGGCCGTGATCACCACATCGCACAGTTCCGCCTGGACGTCGTCCCAGTCGTGGGTCACGCCCTTGCGCGGGTTCTGGCCGGTCGCGCCGATCACCGCCTCGGCGACCTCCCCGACCTCCTCGGACAGCTTCAGGACGCTCAGGAGCACGCCCTCGCGGCCTTCGACGGCGCGTTGGGTGTCGAGCCACTCCCACAGGGTGTCGACGGCGGCCCACAGATCCGGTCCGGGCGGTGTCTGATCGTTCATGGGGCGGCAGCCTGCCACGACGGTCTGACAACGCCCGGTCGCCCGCCTCCTACTCCAGGTACTCCTCGTCGAACAGCGGGTCCTGCTCGCCCTCCTTCGCCTTCCGCAGCCGCTTGGTCCGCGCCCCCACGACCAGCGCGGTACCGGCCGCCGTCGCGGCGAACGCCGCCGGGATCATCCAGCCCCGGTTCACCGCGTGCCCGAGCAGATGGTCCAGGGAGAGCCGTCCCGGGCCGGTGACGGCCAGGCCGGTGGCCGTCAGGCCCAGCGTCGCCGCGTACTCGTAGCCGCCGCCCTGGTTGAAGAAGCCGTTCGGGGTGTGCACCGCGGCCGCCCCGGCCATCGCACCGGCCGCCGCGGCACCGGCCGCCGGAGTGGCCAGGCCCAGGGCCAGCAGGGTGCCGCCGCCGGTCTCCGCGAGGCCGGCCGCCGTCGCGCTCACCTTGCCCGGGACATAGCCGACGGACTCCATGAACTGCCCGGTGCCCTCGATGCCGCCCCCGCCGAACCAGCCGAACAGCTTCTGCGTGCCGTGGGCGGCCAGCACACCGCCCGTCCCCAGCCGGAGCAGCAGCAGGCCCAGATCACGTCGGTCGTAACGCCTCACGTCGTCTCCCGGAGCGGACAGCACAGCGGATGAGTACTCCCTCGTCGCGCTCCCACCGTCGCACCCCTGGGCTCCCGCGACACCCGGCGGAGCCGCCCGGGACGCCGTTCGGGTGGCACGGGTGGCGGGGGCCGCCGAGCGGCACGAGGCTGACTGGCATGACGATTCAGACCACGCGCCTCAGCGACCCGGCCGTCCGCGCCTTCGTGACCGCCGTGAACAACCACGACCGCGAGAGCTTCATGGAGCTCCTCGCGCCGGGCGCGACCATGGCGGACGACGGCTCCGACCGCGACCTCGCCGACTGGGTGGACCGGGAGATCTTCCTCTCCCACGGCCATATGCGGGTCGACAGCGAGTCCAACGACGGCCGTTCCCTCGTCGCCCACTACAACAACGACACCTGGGGCGAGATGCGCACCCGGTGGAGCTTCACGGTCGACGAGGACGGCAGGATCTCCCGCTTCGAGACCGGGCAGGCCTGAAGGACCCCGAGGTTTCCTCGCCCGGAGCCTTGCCTTCGCGTGGGCTCCAACTCATAGCGTCCCCGGGCATGGACACCACACGCACACTGGGACGCAGCGGCATCGAGGTGAGCGCCCTGGGCTTCGGCTGCTGGGCGATCGGCGGGGAGTGGCAGGGGCCCGACGGGCAGCCGTTCGGCTGGGGCAAGGTCGACGACGAGGAGTCGGTACGGGCGGTGCGACGCGCCCTCGACCTTGGTGTCACCTTCTTCGACACGTCCGACAACTACGGCACCGGGCACAGCGAACGCGTGTTGGGCCGGGCCCTCGGCAAGCGCAGGGCCGACGTGGTCGTCGCCACCAAGTGGGGCTACCTCTTCGACGAGCGGACGCGGACCGCCGACGGCAGCGACGACTCCCCGGCCCATCTGCGCCGCGCGCTGGCCGCGTCCCTGCGCCGCCTCGACACCGACTATGTGGACCTGTACCAGTTCCACATCGGGGACGCCGGACCCGAGCGGGCCGCCCGGCTCCGCGACACCTGCGAGGACCTGGTGCGCGAAGGGCTGATCCGCGCCTATGCCTGGAGCACCGACGACCCGGCCCGCGCCGCCGTGTTCGCCGAGGGCCCGCACTGCGCCGCCGTGCAGCACGCCCTCAACGTCCTTCAGGACGCGCCCGAGATGCTCCGGCTGTGCGAGGAGGCGGGGCTGGCCAGCATCAACCGCAGCCCGCTCGCCATGGGGCTGCTCGCCGGGAAGCGCCGGGCCCATCAGCCGCCGGAGAGCGGCGACATCCGCAGCAGGCCGCCGGCCTGGCTCCAGGGGTTCGGTGACGGATCGGGTGCCGACCCGGAGTGGCTCGCCCGCGTCGAGGCCGTCCGCTCCATCCTCACCAGCGGGGGCCGGACGCTCGCCCAGGGCGCCCTGGCCTGGCTGTGGGCCCGCAGTCCCGCCACCGTCCCCATCCCGGGCTTCCGCTCGGTCGAGCAGGCGGAGGAGAACGCGGGCGCGATGGCGAGGGGAGCGCTGACCGGCGGGCAACTGGCCGAGATCGACCGGTTGCTCGGCCGGTAGCCGCCGTCGAGCTGTGCGGCAGTCGTTCCACGTACCGGTGCGTACCCCGCGGTCCCACGCGGGGTCCACCCCCACCCGGTGCCGTGGAACGACTGCCGCCTCCCCCCTGGATGTGGTCGATGGGTCCGACCTACGGAAGCTCTCTGCTCCAAGTGTGAAGCTTTGGTGTAGGAGAGTTGAGCATAAGCGCCCGACCGGCCGCAATAGGGCGGACGTTGGAATTCCATTTGTGTAGGTTGATGCGTTGACGACCGTGGGGCCGGCGTTCAGCCGCGCCCGATGTACGGCATCGCCGTGGCGAGTACGGCCGCGAACTGCACGTTCGCCTCCAGCGGCAGCTCCGCCATGTGCCGCACCGTGCGGGCCACATCGGCGACGTCCATCACCGGCTCCGGGGCCACCTCACCGTTCGCCTGCAGCGCTCCCGTCTGCATACGGGACGTCATGTCGGTCGCCGCGTTGCCGATGTCGATCTGCCCCACCGCGATCCCGTACGGCCGCCCGTCCAGCGACAGCGCCTTGGTCAGACCGGTCAGCGCGTGCTTCGTCGCCGTGTAGGCAACCGAGTGCGGCCGGGGCGTGTGCGCGGAGATCGAGCCGTTGTTGATGATCCGCCCGCCCCGCGGGTCCTGCTCCTTCATCTGCCGGTACGCCGCCTGCGCGCACAGGAACGCCCCGTTGAGGTTGGTGTCCACCACATGCCGCCACGCGTCGTAGGGCAGCTCCTCGACCGGCACACCGCCGGGCCCGAACGTGCCCGCGTTGTTGAACAGCAGGTCGACCCGCCCGTAACGCCCGGCGGTGGCCTCGAAGAGGGCGGACACGTCCTCGGGGCGTGAGACGTCCGTCCGTACGGCGAGAGCCGCGCCCTCGGGCGCCAGGGCCGCCGTCTCCTCCAGTGTCTCGGTCCGTCGGCCCGCCAGCGCCACCGACCAGCCCGCGCGCAGCAGTTCCACGGCGACCGCCCGGCCGATGCCGGAACCCGCCCCGGTCACCACCGCGACCGCATTTTCCTTGGCATTCATGGGCCCGCAGCGTACGGGAGGCCCCGCCATCCGGAACTCATCCGTCCGTCACGTGAGCGCGGTGTGCATGTCGACCGCGTGTCGACCCCGGCCACTCCAATGCCCGGTGCAGCCATTCGCCAGGGGAGGACCGGATGACACCCGCAGCACGCCCGTCCCAGCACGCCCCCGAACTCCGCGCGGCAGCCCGGCACATCGGCCGCCGCGGCTTCCTCACCACCACCGGGGCCGCCGCAGCGCTGGCCTTCGCCACCAATCTGCCCTCGGCCGGAGTCGCGGCCGCCGCCGAACTCGACGCCGCGCGGATCACCGAGAACCCGTTCACGCTGGGCGTCGGTTCCGGCGACCCCCTGCCCGGCTCCGTGATCCTGTGGACCCGCCTCGCACCCGCCCCGTTCCGGGCCGACAGCGGACTGCCCGCCGAACGCGTCACCGTCCAGTGGGAACTGGCCCACGACGAGCGGTTCCGCCGTATCGCCCGGCGCGGCACCGTCACCGCGCACCCCGAGTTCCACCACACCGTCCACGTCGAGGCGAGCGGCCTGGAGGCCGGCCGCGGCTACCACTACCGCTTCCGCGTCGGCCGCTGGGTCAGCCCGGCCGGCCGCACCCGCACCGCCCCGGACCCCGGCAGTCGCGTCTCCGGACTCACCCTCGCCGCCGTCTCCTGCCAGGCCTACCACGACGGCTACTACACGCCGTACGCCCATCTCGCCGCCGACGACGTCGACCTCGTCTTCCACCTCGGCGACTACCTCTACGAGTACGCCGTCGACTCCGTCGGCGGGCAGCGCAAGTACACCGACCGCACGCTGCCCGACCTGTTCAACCGCGAGACGCTGACCCTGGAGGACTACCGCCTGCGGTACGCCCTCTACAAGTCCGACCCGGACCTGAGCGCCGCACACGCCGCGCACCCCTTCGTCGTCACCTGGGACGACCACGAGACCGAGAACAACTACGCCGACGAGGTCCCCGAGAACGACGTCCCGCCGGAGGAGTTCCTGCTGCGCCGCGCCGCCGCCTACCGCGCCTACTGGGAGAACCAGCCGCTGCGCCGGCCGCAGCGCCCCGCCGGACCCGACATGCAGCTGTACCGCCGCCTGACCTGGGGCCGGCTCGCCCAGTTCGACGTCCTGGACACCCGCCAGTACCGCTCCGACCAGGCCTACGGCGACAAGGCGCACGTCCCGGGACCCGAGTCCGACGACCCGGCGCGCACCATGACCGGCGCGACCCAGGAACGCTGGCTGCTCGACGGCTGGCGCACCTCCCGGGCGCTGTGGAACGTCGTACCGCAGCAGGTCATGTTCGCCCGGCGGCACATGGACGCGACCACCCCGTCACGGGTGTCGATGGACGCCTGGGACGGTTACAGCGCCTCACGCCGACGCGTCCTCGACGGGGCGAAGACCGCCGGCGTGGAGAACCTGATGGTGCTCAGCGGCGACGTCCACTCCGCGTACGCCTTCGACATCAAGGACGACTTCGCCGACCAGTCCTCGGCGACGCTCGGCACGGAGATCGTGGCGACGTCGATCTCCAGCGGCCGGGACGGCGCCGACAAGCCTCCGACCTGGGACACCTACATGGGCGCCAACCCGCACCTGAGGTTCTTCAACGGGCGGCGCGGCTACGTCACCGTCGCCCTCGGACAGGAGTCCGCGCGGGCCGACTTCAAGACCGTGCCGTACGTGACCACGCAGGGGGCGCCGGTCACGACGGCCGCGTCCTTCGTCACGGAGGTGGGGGAGCAGGGGCTCAAGCCGGCGTGAGCCGCGGCTCGCCCGTCTCTTCGGGGGACTCGCCCGTCTCGCCGGGGTAGCGGACGCCGACGCGGTCCCGGATCGCGTCGAGCGTCCGCATCACGGCGAGCGTGCCGTCGAGCGGGACGAGCGGCGACTCGGTCTCGCCGGCGCGCACGGCGCGCATCACCTCGGCGGCCTCGTGCCGTAGGCTGTTGCGCGGCCCGTCCGCCGGGTCGGCCGTGAACTCCTCGGCGTCACGGCCGTCCCGGTGCAGCACGAAACGGTCCGGGAAGAAGAACCCGTCCGGGATGTCGATCCGGCCCCGCGAGCCGGTGACCGAGGCGGAGGTCGCCGTACCGCCGACGATGGAGCAGTGCACGGAACCCAGAGCGCTGCTCTCCCAGGAGAGCAGCGCACCCGTCTGGAGATCGACGCCCTCCTCCGAGAGCACCGCTCGCGCCGCGATGTCCGACGGCTCCCCGAGCAGCAGCTGCGCGAACGACACCGGATACACGCCCAGATCGAGCAGCGCGCCGCCGCCCAGTTCCGGGTTCCGCAGCCGGTGCGAGGGAGGGAAGGGACCGGCCAGCCCGAAATCGGCCTGCACACTGCGCACTTCGCCGATCGCGCCGTCGTCCACCAGCGACTTCAGTCGCCGCACCAGCGGATTGCAGTACATCCACATCGCCTCCATCAGGAAGCGCCCGTGCTCCCGCGCCAGCGCGACGAGTTCCGCCGCCTCGCGCACGTTCAGCGTGAACGGCTTCTCGCACAGCACGTTCCGCCCGGCCGCCAGACACAGACCGGCGGCTCTCCGGTGCGCCGTGTGCGGCGTGGCCACGTAGACGACATCGATGTCCTCGTCCCGCGCGAGCGCGTTCCAGTCGCCGTACGCCCGGGGTATCCCGAACCGCTCCGCGAACGCGTTGGCCGACTCCTCGGACCGCGACGCCACCGCCACGACCTCCGCGTCCGGCAGGTCGATCAGATCCGCCGTGAACGCGGCCGCGATCCCACCGGTCGCCAGGACGCCCCACCGCACCGTGTCCGCCGTCATTACCGCCCCGCCTTCACCTTGTGACCCCGAGCAGTCCGTACGAGCTGAGAGCATAGGGGGCGATCGAATCGAACAGGGAGGGACTCATGCCCGAGGGTGGGGCGTCCATATCGAACACCGCACAGGGGGCCGCAGCAGGCACGGAGCGCCCCGACCTCACAGCGCACCGCCGCACCGGGCTCCTCGTCACGTTCCTCCTGGGCAGCCTGACGGCGGTACCGCCGCTGGCGATGGACATGTACCTCCCGTCGCTGCCCGAGGTCACCCGCTCCCTGCACGCGCCCGCCGCGACCGTCCAGCTCACGCTCACCGCCTGCCTGGCCGGCATGGCGCTCGGCCAGCTCGTCGTCGGGCCGATGAGCGACCGCTGGGGCCGCCGCCGCCCGCTGCTCGCCGGGCTCGCCGTCTTCGTCGTCGCCACCGTGCTGTGCGCCCTCGCCCCCACCGTCGAACTCCTGGTCGCCTTCCGGCTGGCCCAGGGCCTCGCGGGCGCCGCCGCGATCGTCATCGCCCGGGCCGTCGTCCGCGACCTCTACGACGGCATGGCCATGGCCCGCTTCTTCTCCACCCTCATGCTGATCTCCGGGGTCGCCCCGATCGTGGCGCCGCTGATCGGCGGGCAGGTCCTGCGCGTGACGGACTGGCGGGGCGTCTTCGTCGTCCTCACCGTCATCGGCGTCGCGATCGGCGTCCTGGTCTGGACGAGGCTGCCCGAGACCCTGCCGCCCGCCGAGCGCCACAGCGGCGGCGTCGGCGAGGCCCTGCGCGCGATGCGGGGCCTGCTCGCCGACCGGTCCTTCGCCGGCTACACCCTCGCCGGCGGCTTCGCCTTCGCCTCGCTCTTCGCCTACATCTCGGCGTCCCCGTTCGTCATCCAGGAGATCTACGGCGCCTCCCCGCAGACGTTCAGCCTGCTGTTCGGCGTCAACTCCGTCGGTCTTGTCCTCGTCGGCCAGATCAACGGCAAGATCCTGGTCGGCCGGGTCAGCCTGGACCGGGTGCTGGGCATCGGCCTGACGATCGTCATCACCGCCGCGACCGCGCTGCTGCTGATGTCCACGGGAGTGTTCGGCGAAGTCGGCCTCGTGCCCGTCGCCGCCGCGCTCTTCGTGCTGATGTCCGCGATGGGCATCACCCTGCCCAACACCCAGGCCCTCGCCCTGATGCGCACCAAGCACAACGCCGGCTCCGCGTCCGCCCTGCTCGGCACGTCGTCGTTCCTCATCGGCGCGATCGCCTCCCCGCTCGTCGGCGTCGCCGGCGAGGACACCGCCGTCCCGATGGCCGTCGTCCAACTGGCCGCCGCACTGGTGGCGGTGGCCTGCTTCGTGGGAATGTGCCGACCTTGGCGGAAGACGGACAGCAAGCCGGTGAGCGTGGAGGGAGAAGACAGCTGAGCGCACCGAGACTGCGCGACGGCACGCCGGAACGGGCCGGACTCGACCCCGCGGAACTGCGTCAGCTCGTCCGGGAGGTCCACGTCCTCACCACCGGGCAGCGCCCCTGGGCACCGGGCGCGGTCCTGGTCGTCGGGCGCGGCCCCGTGATCGCGGTGGAGGAGGCGGCGGGCTGGGCCGTGCGCTACGCGGCCTACGACGAGGACGCCGACGCCGGTGTGGAGCTGCCCGCCGAGGACCGCGTCCCGATGACCGTCGGCACACCCTTCGACCTGGCGTCCCTGACGAAACTGTTCACGTCCGTGGCCGCGGTCCAGCAGATCGAGCGCGGGACGCTGGGCATCGACGCGAAGGTCGGGGCGTATCTGCCCGACTTCACGGGGGCGGCCCGGCACGGCGTCACCGTACGGCAGCTGCTCACCCACACCTCCGGGCTGCGGCCCGAACTCCCGCTGTACGACTGCGCCGACGCCGCGCACCGGCTGGCGATGCTCCAGGCGGAGCGGCCGGTCGGCGTGCCCGGCACGTACTGCTACTCCGACCTGAACATGCTCCTCCTCCAGCACGTCCTGGAACGCGTCAGCGGACGCACCCTCGACGTCCTCGTCCGCGACGGCATCACCCGGCCCCTGGGCATGACGGCGACGGAGTTCGGGCCGTGCCCCGGGGCGGCGGCGACGGAGGACCAGCGGCGGCCGTGGGCCAAGGCGGACCGGGGCATGCTGCGGGGCGAGGTCCACGACGAGAACGCCTGGGCGCTCGGCGGTGTGGCCGGCCACGCGGGCCTGTTCTCCACGGGGCGGGACCTCGCGGTGTTCTGCCGCACCCTCCTCGCCGGCGGCTCCCACGGCCCCGCCCGGATCCTCGGCCCCGACTTCGTCGAGCTCCTCTTCACCCCGCCCGGCCTCGGCTTCTCCCTGGACCAGCCGTGGTTCATGGGCGACCTCGCCGGCCGGGGCGCGGCCGGCCACACGGGCTTCACCGGCACGTCCCTGGTCCTCGACCCGGCGACGGACACGTTCCTGATCCTCCTGACGAACGCGGTCCATCCGGTCCGCCGCCGCCCGGACAGCGCGCCGAGGGCGGCGGCGGGGGCACGGGTGGCCCGGGCGGTACGGGGGATGTGAGAGCACCGCTCTCTCGCACCCCCCTCGACCCTCGTAGAATCGCCGGGTGAACGCCCCCGCACCCCCGGCCGCCGAAACCCTCCGTGCCGCTCTCGCCGGTCTGCTCGACGGGCTGCCGCCCCGGCAGGCCTCGCGGGCGGTGGAGCGTCTGATCGCCAGCTACCGGGGGGACACCCCGACCGACGCTCCGATCCTCCGGGACCGGGCCGATGTCGCCGCCTACGCCGCCTACCGGATGCCCGCGACCTTCGAGGCGGTGGGGTCGGCGCTGGAGGCCTTCGCGGACGCCGTGCCCGGGTGGGTGCCCGGCGGGCATCTGGACGTCGGCGGCGGTACCGGCGCCGCGGCCTGGGCCGTGACCGCGACCTGGGACGGGGAGCGGCCCGTCACCGTGCTCGACTGGGCCGAGCCCGCCCTGGCCCTGGGACGGGAGATCGCCGCGGCCAACCCGGCCCTGCGGGACGTGCGGTGGCAGCGCTCCCGGATCGGAGCGGCGCTCACCCTCGAGAGCACTGATCTCGTCACGGTCTCCTACGTCCTCAACGAGCTGACCGCCCCCGACCGCACCGCCCTCGTCGACGCCGCCGCGGCCGCCGCGCAGGCCGTCGTGATCGTCGAACCCGGCACCCCCGACGGCTACGCCCGTGTCATCGAGGCGCGGGAACGGCTGATCGCCGCCGGCTTCCACATCGCCGCCCCCTGCCCGCACAGCGCGGCCTGCCCCATCGCCCCGGGCACGGACTGGTGCCACTTCTCGGCCCGGGTCAGCCGTTCCTCCCTGCACCGCCAGGTCAAGGGCGGCTCCCTCCCCTACGAGGACGAGAAGTTCAGCTACGTCGCCGCCGCCCGCTTCCCCGTCGAACCGGCCCCGGCGCGCGTCGTACGCAAGCCCCAGATCCGCAAGGGCCAGGTCCTCCTCGACCTCTGCGAGACCGACCCGGCCCTGAACCGCGCCACCGTCACCAAGCGCCACGGCGACCTGTACAAGGCCGCACGTGACGCGGCCTGGGGAGACGCCTGGCCGCCCGCACCCTGATCACCGGCCTCCTGTCGGGTACGCCTGAGATCAACTCGCGCGGCGCTGTCGAACGTCAGTACTTCTGACCGGCCCAGCGGAGCACCGTCTCCTCCGCCGACGCCCGGTCGGCGGGGGACAGGTTCGCGATGTCGACGCTGTGATTGCCGCCCGGCACCCACAGCACGCGGGAGTCGGGACCCCCGGGACTGAAGTGCTCGGCGACGGCCGGGTCCTGGGCGCCGTTGACGAACAGCAGCCGGCTGCCGCGGCGGCGGACCCAGCGGTCGATGTCCGGCATGGCGCGAGCGTCGAAGACCATGGGGATGTCCCGGGGGACGAAGTTGCGCGCCGCGATGCCGTCCGGGTGGCGCAGCAGGTCCGCCACGTGGGCGGTGGGGACGTCGCCGTACCCCAGCTGCGTGCCGATCTGGTACCAGTACGGGATGTAGTTCCGCGCGGAGTTGTCGGCGTACAGGGGCAGCCCCGCCCAGCGGTCCAGCCATGGGTACAGCTCGTCGGCCGTCGCCTCGGGGCCGGGGATCGCGGTGATGTCGGCCGGCGTCGCGCGCTGCCAGAACATGAACAGCACCCGCAGCACGGCGATTTCGAATGCCTTGTCGGCGCCGCCGACGATCCGGAAGGTGTCGCCGGTGGCGGACGCCCAGGCCTCGTAGCGGGCGACCAGCTCGGCCCGGTGCAGCAGCATCCGGCGCTGGGCGGCCCTGACGGCCTCGCGGGCGGGGGCGGTGCCGACCGTCTCCAGGAAGCGCAGGCAGGCGGAGTCCTCGCGGTCGTCGACGTTGTTCGGGGCCGAGTAGACCACCGTGCCGTTCACGTCGCCGGGGTGGAAGCGGCGGTGGTAGACGCTCGTCATGCCGCCCTTGCTGCCACCGGTGGAGAGCCATGCGCCGGGGTAGACCCGGCGGAGGAGACGGACGACGCGGTGATGGTCGTCGGCGGCCTGGCGGATGGTGAGGTGGGTGTAGCCGGGGCCCGGCGGGCGTGAGCTGCCGAAGTAGCGGTGTTCCACCTGGAGTTGGTTGGCGCCCAGCAGTGTCGCCGGTTCGGTGAGCCGGGGCGTGAGGACCGCGTGGTAGCCGGTGCTGAACAGCACCGTGGGCCGGTCGGCGGCGGTGTGGAGCAGGGTGAGGCGCTGCTCGAAGGTGCCGGCCGAGGGGTCGGTGTGGTCGACCGGCTGCCGCAGGCCCAGGACGAAGTGCCGGTACCCCGGTCCGGCGTCCTGCCGCTCCTCGATCAGCCGCAGTCCGGGCAGTGCCCGCAGGGTGTCCGCGATGCCGGCGTCCCCCGGCCGCGGTCGTCCGTCCGCCGCCCGCGCCGGTCCGGCCGCCGTGACGGTGAGGCCCGCCGCAGAGACCGCAGAGGCTGCCGAGACCGCTGAGACCGCCGAAGCGGCCGAGGTGAGCAGCCGTCGTCTCGTCCACACGCGCATGGTGTTTCCTCCCGGGTGTCCGTCGGTGGCGGTTCGGTCGCGGTGTTCACGACCGCTTCAGTACATCCGCCGGACGTCCCGGGAGGATCCCGCGCGCGAGGGGGCTCCCTCCCCCGGGCGGGGGAGGTTCACGACGACCGGCCGGTCGTACCGCCCTCCTGCCCTTCGCGCTGTTGCTGTCGCCTCTCCTGGAGCTTGCGCAGCAGCTCGCGCTTCTGGGCCTGCGGATCGAGACCGCCGCCGATCCGGCCGTCCCGGCCGCCGCCGCGCAGCGCGTTGCGGCCGAGGTTCTTGCGCGATCCGCCGACGCCCAGCATGTTTCCGGCTCCGCCTCGGGTCATGACGGGGCTCCTCTCCTGAGTGAGATGATGCGACGAGACGTATCGTCTCGAACCGACCTCACCACTGTCCGGCGAGACGCACCGTCTTGTCAACCTGATAAATTCGGGCCATGAGCCCGAACAAGCCCGCGCAGTCCGCCCCCGACTCCACCCGGCGCAGCGAGAGGTCCCGGCGCGCCATCTACGACGCCGCCCTCACCCTGGTCGCGGAGGTCGGCTATCCCAGGACCACCATCGAGGGCATCGCCGCCCGGGCCGGTGTCGGCAAGCAGACGATCTACCGCTGGTGGTCCTCCAAGGCCGACGTCCTGTTGGAGGCCTTCCTCGACCTGAGCGAGCAGGCGTCCCGGGACGCGGGCCCGGAGTACGAGTTCGCCATCCCGGACACCGGCGACCTCGCCGCCGACCTCAAGGCCGTCCTGCGCCTCACCGTCGACCAGCTCCGGGACCCCCGCTTCGAGGGCCCGTCCCGCGCCCTGGCCGCCGAGGGAGTGGTCGACGAGCAGCTGGGTCGCGTCATGGTCGGCAAGCTCCTCGAACCGTCGCTCCAGATGTACGCCGACCGGGTGCGCTCCGCCCAGGAAGCCGGCCAGGTCCGCCCGGACGTCGACCCGCGCATCGCCCTCGAACTCTGGGTCTCCCCCCTCGCCCAGCGCTGGCTCCAGTACACCGGCCCGATCTCCTACGAGTACACCGACACCCTCGTCGACTACGCCCTTCACGGCCTCGCGCCCCGCTGAAGGGCCCTCCGGGCGTCCCGCTGGGCGTCGTCCCTGGCCTCCCGGACCTGCCAGGCCTCCCGCTCGGCGATGCGCGCCAGCCGCCCCGGCGCGTCCGTGATCACCCCGGTGCACCCCAGCTCCAGCACCCGGTCCCGCTGCGCGTCCGTCACCACCGTGTGCGCCCACACCCGCGCGATCCCCGAGTTCACCGCCCGCACCAGGTCCGTGTCGCGCGCCCGGTGGTCCACGTCCAGCAGGTCGACGTACGACCGCCAGCGCTCCGGGCGGTCCGTGCGCAACTGCCGCGCCGAGCGCCACAGCTGGGTGAGCAGGCCGAGGCGGTGGGCGCGCCGGGCCACCCGCGGGTCGTTGGAGTTCACGAAGACCGAGCGGGTCAGGCCACGGGCCCGGATCAGGCCGGCCAGCCGGTCCAGGCTCCGCGGGTCCTTCGCCTCCAGCATCAGCACGATCCGCCCGCCGAAACGGTCCAGGACCTCCGCCACCGTCGGCGGCCGCTCCGACCGCCAGCTCCCGGGCAGCACGTCCCTCGGGCGCAGCCGTACCCCCTGCCACTCCCGGGTGTCCAGGCCGCGCACCGCGCCGCCCAGGTAGGTGGTGCGGTTCAGGGTCTCGTCGTGGAACACCACCGGCGTGCCGTCGCGCAGCAGCCGGGTGTCGAAGTCCAGCACCTGCGCCGTACCGCGCCGGAAGGCGGCCATCAGCCCCGCCATGCTGTTCTCGGGGACCTCGTGGGCGCCGCCGCGGTGCGCGACGTACGTGATCCGGGGGAGTGCCGCCACCGTCAGCGGGCCGGTGCCCCACTCCAGCGGCATCGGGGTGGCGCCGTGTCCCGTGAGGGTCAGCGCGGCCACGGAAGCCGCGGTGGCGAGGCCCGTCAGCGTGATCGTTGTGACCATGGCGATACGGTAGGGCGCCATATCGGGGCAAAGCAGGCATTGACACCGATCTTGGTGCGGCATATGCCTCGCTCGCCCCACCGGTGCATGTCTTGTAGCTCATGCCCCGGATGTGGGCACTGGCCCCCCGGTGCGGGGGAAGATGGGAGCATAGGGCATGCTGTTCCGCACGACGGCGAGGCGAGGGGATAGATGAGCGCGGAGTTCGGCGGCCGGACCGGCCTGCAGGGCAAACTCACCCAGTGGCTGCGCGCCGGGCGCCGGCCGAAGGAGACCGCCGGTGACGGCGGCCGTGAGGCCCTGCTGCTCGCCGCCGCCGGCGCGGGACTGCCCCTGGCGCCCGCCGCCCACCCGGCCGGCTACCGCTGCTCCTGCGACCGCGTCGGCTGTCCCACTCCGGCCCGGCACCCCGTGTCCTTCGCCTGGCAGACGCAGTCCACCACCGACCGCGCCCAGATCGAGCGCTGGGCCCGCCATCAGCCCGAAGCCAACTTCATCACCGCGACCGGCATGACGCACGACGTCCTCGACGTGCCCCTCGATGCCGGTCGCGACGCGTTGGAGCGGCTGCTCGCGGAGGGTGTCGAGGTCGGGCCGGTCGCCGAGAGCGACGACGGCCGCATGCTCTTCTTCACCCTCACCCGGGGTACGCCCGAGGACGAGGACGAGTGGTGGCCGTGCGAGCTGGACTGCCACCCCGAGACGGCGGACGAGCACCCCGGGCTGCGCTGGCACTGCCGCGGCTCGTACGTCCTCGTGCCGCCGGCCCGGCTGCCCGGTGACGGTCAGGCGGTGCGGTGGGTGCGCGGGCCGGAGCACGCGCTGCCGGACCCGTTGAGTCTGCTTGAGGTTCTCACCGAGGTCTGCGGCCGGTATGTCGACGCCGACTCGGCGGGGTCGGCGTGGCCCTCGCGGGGCTGAGTCGGCCGAGGCCCTGGATCAAGAGCCCTCCGCCGAGGTCATGCCCTGGATCCGGCCCAGGATCGTCACCTTGCCCTGGCCCTTCGGGTCCAGCGCCACCTCGTTGGAGACGAACTCCAGCGTGAGGGACTGCTTGATCTCGCCCTTCGTGAGGGCGAGCACGTCCTTGTTGGGGGCCGGGAAGGTGGTGCCCGCGTAGGCCGTCTGCTTCTCGTAGTGCCGCGTCGTGAAGAACACCAGCGCGCCGCCGTCCGTCGTGCGCAGCGCCAGCGGCCCGTAGTCGCCGTTCGTCAGCGGCTCGTCGATGTACTGGGTGACCAGGCCCGGCCTCTTGGTGTTCTTCTCGCGCAGGGCACGCCACTGGCTGGTGTGCGCGCCGTCGGTGAAGGCGGCTCCGCCGTTCTTGAGGTACGTCGTGTACGTCTGGCTGAGGTCGCCGGGCTTGGCCGCCAGGTTCGTCGAGTTCACGGGGACCGACTCGGCCCAGCCGTCCGCGTCCTTCTTGAACTCCGGGACCTTGCCGGGGGCGACGAGGGTCAGGTACGCGACCTGGAACGGGTCGTCGAGGCTGCTGCGGGTGAACACGAGCAGCCAGCGGGCGGTGCCGCCCTTGTTGCCGGCGGCGTCGACGACGAACCAGCGGGGCCAGCCGGCCTTCTTCGGGATCGTGAACTTCGCGTCCGTCAGCTTCAGCGGGGTGTGGTTCGGGTTGCCGCCCGGGTTGTTCTTCCGGCCGGCCTCCAGACGGGCCGAGTCGATGTCGGCGAGGGCGCCGGTGGTGTGCTCGGCGTCCAGGGAGGCGTCGTAGGCCTTGTCGGCGTCGTTGTACGCGGCGGTGAACTCCTGGAGGGCCTTGGCGGCTTCGGCGCGGGTCGTCGACGGGAGGACCTCCCGTTCGCCGTGCACGACGACGCATCCGCTCGCCGTCAGCGACAAAGCGGTCACCGAGGCCGATATGAGGGTCCTCCGGCTCAGCGTGCGGAGTGTTCGAGGGTCGAGATCCCTGATCATCGGGTGCCTTCACCTTCCCCTTTCCGGAGGCGAACCCTACCGGGTGCCTCCGGCGGTCGGGGCGGGGTGGGTGCGTCTGCTCGGCGGTGGTGGGTCGGGGCCGCGCCGGGGGGTGTCCGTCCTCGGAACGTCGCGATGGGGTCGGATAACAATTGACTGTCCGTTGACGCGACAACCGCTGCGGGCGGACACCCCCCGACACGTCCCCTTCTCGCCGTGCGCGGGTGCGGGTGCGTCGTGGCTCGCGCGAGGCGCCGAGGCTGCGGGCGCCGCACCCGCCCCCGCTGCGGCATGCGTTGCCGCCCTAGCTGCGGGCATGCGTGCCGCTAAGGGCGGCACGGGTGGGCGCAGCGGTACCTCGTCGCGCCGAGTTGCGCACCCACCCGGCCTCAGCGGTCCCGCGCCGGGGCTGAATTCGTCCCGCGTTGTCCGAGGCCGGCCGGCGCCAGGAACAGCACCAGCGTCGGGACCAGGTACAGGAGCCACACCGTCACCTGGAGGACCGTCGGGTCGGGCTGGAAGTTGAAGACGCCCTTGAGGAGGGTGCCGTACCAGCTGTCCGGCGGAATCGTGCCGGAGATGTCGAACGCCTTGTTCGTCAGGCCGGGCAGGAAGTCCGCCTCCTGGAGGTCGTGGAAGCCGTACGCCAGTACACCCGCGGCCACGATGACGAGCATGCCGCCGGTCCACGTGAAGAACTTCGCCAGGTTGATGCGCAGCGCGCCCCGGTAGAAAAGCCAGCCCAGGAGGACGGCGGTCGCGAGGCCGAGGGCGACGCCCAGCAGCGGCCGCGGCGTGCCGTCGCCCGCCGCGTGCACCGAGGCCCAGACGAACAGCGCCGTCTCCAGACCCTCCCGGCCCACGGCCAGGAACGCCGTGGCGACCAGCGCACCCGTGCCCATCGCGAGGGCCGCGTCCAGCCTGCCGTGCAGCTCCGCCTTGAGATGCCGGGCGGTGCGGCGCATCCAGAACACCATCCACGTCACCAGAGCGACCGCGAGGACGGAGAGGGAGCCGCCGAGGGCTTCCTGGGCCTGGAACGTCAGCTCCTGGGAGCCGAATTCGAGCACGCAGCCGAAGCCGAGGGACAGGGCGACCGCGACCCCGATGCCCATCCAGATCGGCTTCAGGGCGTCCCTGCGGTCCGTCTTGACCAGGTAGGCGATGAGGATGCAGACGACCAGGCTCGCCTCAAGTCCCTCGCGCAGGCCGATCAGGTAGTTGGAGAACACGGGCTCAGGCCTCCTCGGTGAACAGCGTCCGGCCCCACCAGTCGTCCTTGTCACGGACGCCCGGCGGGATCGCGAAGAGCGCCGAACCCACGTGCTGGATGTACTCGTTGAGCGCGTCCGTCGCCAGATTGCGCTGGATCGGGATGAAGCCCTCGCGGACGTCCCGCTGGTAGGCCAGGAAGAACAGGCCCGCGTCCAGGCGGCCGAGTCCGTCCGTGCCGTCCGTGAAGGAGTAGCCGCGGCGCAGGATCGTCGCCCCCTGGTTGGAGTCGGGGTGCGCGAGCCGGACGTGCGCGTCGGGCTTCATCGCCTTCAGGAACGGCTCGTCGCGTTCCTTCGCCTTGCCGACCGGGGCGCCCTCGCCCTTGTCCCGGCCGAAGATGTCCTCCTGCTCCTGGAGCGAGGTGCGGTCCCACGGCTCGATGTGCATGCGGATGCGCCGGGCGACGAGGTAGGAGCCGCCCGTCATCCAGGCCAGTCCGCCGTCCTTCCCGGACACCCAGACGTGCTCGCGCAGGCGGTCCGTCTCCGTGCCCGCGATGTTGCGCGTGCCGTCCTTGAAGCCCATCAGGTTGCGCGGGGTCTGCGCCTCGGGCGTCGTCGACGACGTCTTGCCGAAGCCGAGTTGCGACCAGCGGATGACCACCTTGCCCATTCCGAGGCGGGCCAGGTTGCGGATCGCGTGGACCGCGACCTGGGGGTCGTCGGCGCAGGCCTGGACGCACAGGTCGCCGCCGCTGCGGGCCTTGTCCAGGTTGTCGCCGGCGAACTTCGGCAGGTCGACCAGGGCTTCGGGGCGGTGGTCCGCGAGGTCGAACTTCTCGAACAGGGCCGGGCCGAAGCCGATCGTGAGCGTCAGGCGGGAGGGCTTGAGGCCCAGGGCCTCGCCCGTGTCGTCCGGGGGCGCCTCGGGCAGGCCGCCGTAGGCGCCCTCGCCCACCGGATGCCCGGCCGTCATCCGCCGCGCGGCCTCCGTCCAGTCCTTGAGCAGTTGGACGAACTGCGGGCGGTCGTCGGTCGTCACGTCGAACGCGGCGAAGTGCAGGCGGTCCTGCACCGGGGTGGCGATGCCGGCCTGGTGCGCGCCGTGGAAGGGGACCGCTGCTCCGGCCGCGGCCGGGGCGTCGTCGTCGCCGCGGGCCATCGCGACCGCTCCGCCGGCCGCGGCGGCGCCGAGGGCCAGGCCCGCACCGCCCCAGCCGAGCAGGGAACGCCGGGAGGGAGAGCGGGTGTCGTCGTCCGTCATGGGCGCGTCCCCTACTTCGCGACGGCGGCGGCGAGCTTGGACAGCGGCTCCGCGAGGGCGTTCACCGCGTCCGAGAGCTCCTTGCGATCCGCCTTGCCGACCTTGTCGTACGAGGTGAAGTCGTAGGACGTGGTGTTCGGGCGGTACTGGTCGAGCAGGGTGTTCAGCGCGGTGAACTGCTTGTCGAGTTCGGTGACGAGGGCCGCGTCGTTCTCCTTGGCGACCGGCTTCAGCAGCTCGTACGACTGCTGCGCGCCCTCGACGTTGGCCTTGAAGTCGACCAGGTCGGTGTGCGAGTAGCGCTCCTCCTCGCCGGTGACCTTGCCCGTGGCGACCTCGTCGAGGAGTTCCTTGGCGCCGTTGGCCATGGAGGTGGGGGTGATCTCGGCCTTGCCGACCCGCTTCTGCCAGTCCTTCAGGTCGGTGACGAGCGTGCCGGCGAGTTCCTTCTCGCGGTCGCCGATCTTCTTGTCCTGCCAGAGGGCCTTCTCCAGGCGGTGCCATCCGGTCCAGTCGGTGGCCGGATCCTGGCCGTCCTCCAGGCCGTCCTCGCGGACGTCGACCTTCGGGTCGATGTCGCCGAAGGACTCGGCGACCGGCTCGGTGCGCTCCCAGCCGATGCGGGAGGGGGCGTACGCCTTCTTCGCGGCCTCGATGTCGCCGTCCTCGACGGCCTTCGCGAACGTCTCGGCCTTGGGCAGTGTCTCGTCGGCCTGTGCCTGGACGTAGGCGCGGTAGGCCGCCACCGCCTTGTCCAGGCGCGGGTCGCGCCGGACGGCCTTGCCACCGGTGACCTTGACGGCCTGGCGGATGCCCTTGCCCTTCATGCCGGGCTTGCAGGCGATCTGGTAGTCGCCGGCCTTCACCTCGGCGGTGACGCGCTGCTTGGTGCCGGGGCCTATGTTCTCCCGCTCGGTGACCACGCGGTCGTCGGGGAAGAGGACGTAGACCTCGGTGACCTTGGACCCCTTGTTCTCGACGGCCAGTTCGACGTGCCCGGCCGGGAACTCCTTCTTCGACACCTCGCACTTGTCGTCCGTCGCCGTGACGTGGACGACGTGGTCGCCGTCCTTCCCGCCGCCCTTCTCGGTGCAGCCGGTGACGGTGGTGAGGGCTGCCGCGACGGCGATCGCGAGGGAAGCGGGTCTGGCGGGTCGCATGAGGGCTCCAGGGAAGGGAAGGTGAGGCTCACCTAAGGACCACATCAGGATGCCTGAATGGCTCAAAATCGCCGTCATGGATGAGTCAAGGAGTGGTCAAGGCTCCCGCCGGGGGGTCACCAGGAGCGCTCCGGTCCGGGGGTGCGGAAGGACCTCGACGGCCTGGTCGTGGACGGGCCTCTCCAGTACGGTCATCCAGCCTTGCCTGCGCTCTCCGCCGGTCGTCGTGGCGGTGGAACGGTTCAAGGCAGAATTGCCCTCGTGACTGACTACGACGTACTCCGCGTCTTCTGCGGGCCGCGCGGTGGATACGGCAATGAACTCGGGGTCGTCCGCGAGGGTTCGGTGCTGCCCGGGGAGAGCGAGCGGCAGGAGTTCGCCGCGAAACTCGGGTTCAGCGAGACCGTGTTCGTCGACGACCCCGAGCGCGGCGTGATCGACATCTACACGCCGACCCTGCGGCTGCCCTTCGCCGGGCACCCCTGCGTCGGGACGGCGTGGCTGCTCGACGTGCCCGAACTGGTCGTCCCCGCCGGGATCGTCGGTGCCAGGCAGGACGGGGAGTTCTGCTGGATCGAGGCGCGGGCGGAGTGGGTGCCGCCGCGCACCCTGCGGCAGTACGGCAGCGCCGCCGAGGTCGACGACCTGGCCGTACCCCCGCCCGGGGAGTGGGTCTACGCCTGGGCCTGGGAGGACGAGCCCGCCGGCCGGGTCCGCGCCCGGGCCTTCCCCGGCCGCGGCGACGGCATCGACGAGGACGAGGCGACCGGGGCGGCCGCCCTGCTGCTCACCGACCGGCTGGGCCGGGCCCTCAACATCACCCAGGGTGCGGGCTCCCAGTTGCTGACCGCGCCCCAGCCGGGCGGCTGGACCGAGGTCGGCGGCCGGGTGCACCTCGAGCGCTGAACCAGGCGGTGGCCTCACGGACTCACACCGATACGGCCCCACGTCCGCACCGGTCTACGCCGACAGCGGGAACTCCTCGCCCAGCTCCTGGAACACCGCGTTGTTCAGCGCGTACGCCCGCTTGCACTCGGCCACGACCCGCTGCCGCTCCAGCTCGTCGCCGGGCACCGCGTCCAGCAGCGCGCTGTAACCCCGCTTGAAGGCCGCCGGGTTGGAGATCTGCTCGAAGACGTAGAAGCGGACCCCGTCGCCCTTCTTCGGGAAACCCCACGCCTTCTCGGCCGTGTCGCGGATGATCTGCCCGCCGGAGAGGTCGCCGAGGTAGCGGGTGTAGTGGTGGGCGACATAGCCGGCCGGCCAGGCGTGGGCGCACTCGGTGATCCGCTCCGCGTACGCCAGGGTGGCGGGCAGCGCGCTGATGCCCGATCGCCAGCCGGGGCCGCGCAGATACTCCAGGTCCTGCTCCAGCGAGGCCATGCGGAACAGCTCCGGGCGGACGAACGGGCCGGCCACCGGGTCCGCCGCGAGCCGCGTGGCCACCGACTCCAGCGCCCCATACACGAACCACAGCTGCTCCGTGTAGCGCGCGAACGCGCCGACGCCCAGTTTGCGCCCCAGCAGGTCGCTCATGAAGGTCGAGCCCCTGACCTCCTCGTGCTGCTCTCGGGAAGCGGTCCGAATGAGGGTCGAGAAGGAGTCCATGGGCGCCACTTTCTATGGTTAGGCTAACCTAAGTCAATAGCCTTGCCGACCTGTTGTCGGTAAACTTCCCGACGCGATGTCGGTAAAACCCGCCGGGGGCAAGCGAACGGCCCGCCCTCCGGGGAGAGCGGGCCGTTCAGCGGTGTGGGTGCGGATGCTAGGGCAGCGTGAGGATCTCCGCGCCCGTGTCCGTCACCACCAGCGTGTGCTCGAACTGGGCCGTCCGCTTGCGGTCCTTCGTCACGACCGTCCAGCCGTCGTCCCACATGTCGTACTCGTGCGTTCCGAGCGTCAGCATCGGCTCGATCGTGAACGTCATCCCGGGCTGGATGACCGTCGTCGCGTGCGGGGAGTCGTAGTGCGGGATGATCAGGCCCGAGTGGAACGAGCTGTTGATGCCGTGACCGGTGAAGTCCCGGACCACGCCGTAGCCGAAGCGCTTGGCGTACGACTCGATGACCCGGCCGATGATGTTGATCTGCCGGCCCGGCCGGACCGCCTTGATCGCGCGGTTCAGGGACTCCCGCGTCCGCTCCACCAGCAGCCGCGACTCCTCGTCGACCTCGCCCACCAGGTACGTCGCGTTGTTGTCGCCGTGCACGCCGCCGATGTACGCCGTCACGTCGAGGTTCACGATGTCGCCGTCGCGCAGGACGGTGGAGTCCGGGATGCCGTGGCAGATGACCTCGTTGACCGAGCTGCACAGCGACTTCGGGAAGCCGCGGTAGCCCAGCGTCGAGGGGTAGGCGCCGTGGTCGCACATGTACGCGTGCGCCACCTTGTCCAGCTCGTCCGTGGTCACCCCGGGGGCGATCAGCTTCGCGGCCTCCGCCATCGCCCGGGCGGCGATCCGGCCGGCGACGCGCATCGCCTCGATCGTCTCGGGGGTCTGCACCTCCGGTCCGGTGTACGGCGTCGGCGCGGGCTTGCCGACGTACTCGGGGCGACGGATGTTTCCGGGCACGGGACGGGTGGGGGACAGCTCCCCCGGGACGAGCAGCGACTGGCCAGACATGCCAGCGAGTCTAACCAGCGCCCATGGGGGAACATGTCGATGGCGAGAGGAGCTGGTCATGGCCCTGTTCAAGAAGCGCACGGTCGGCAAGCCGGGTGAGTGGTACTACTGCCTGGAGCACAAGAAGGTCGAGGAGGGGCCGGAGTGCCCCAACAAGGACCGTTTCGGGCCGTACGCCTCCCGCACGGAGGCCGAACACGCGATGGCGACCGCCCGCGAGCGCAACCTTCAGTGGGAGAACGACCCCAAGTGGCACGACGCCCCGGCGGGCGGCAGGGACGACGAGAGCTGATCCCGCCCACGCCCGGGGCCGCGGCCCCGGGCGTTCGCATGCCCCGGGCGCCTCAGGCCTCGGCAGCGGGATGCCCGGACGTCACCAGCGGGCGGGCGGCGGGGCCGTCAGGTGCTCCGCCAGCCGCGCCACCCGGTCCCGCAGGCGGCGCCGCCCCCGCGGGGCGGGCAGGGCGTTCTCCCCGGCCGCCGCGCTGACCAGGTGCTGCACGGTGGCAAGGTCCAGTTCCGAGCCGTCCGGGACGGCCAGGGCCTCGTGCGCCAGCGACGGGAGCTCGCCCTGGCCGGGGCCGAGGGCCAGGACCGTCGCCCCGGCGCGCCGGGCGTCGGACACCCGTTCAAGGAGTGGCGCGGCCGGTCCGTCGGGGGACACCACCAGCAGCGTCTCGCCCCGCCGGGCCGCCTCCAGGCGCCCCAGACCGACCGCGAGATGCGCCGGGTCGCAGGGGCGCGCGCCGTGCCGTACCAGCGTCGGTGCCAGCTCCGGCGTGCCCGACCACGCGGCCTCGTCCACCAGATGCGCGGCCAGATGCCACGGCTCGTACTCCGGCGTGCCGACGAGCAGCAGCCCGCCCCCGTGCGACACCACCGAACCCCGCAGCGCCCCGGCGAACCGCCGCGTGGCGCCCAGCCACTCGGTCCCGGCGAGCACTTCCCGCAGCAGCGCGACCCGTACGGCATCCATGCGCCGCATCCTGCCCCGACCGGTCACTCGTGACGGGGAATTCACCACGAATTCGCCCGGCTCGGGCAGGGGGAACGGTCACCCGTGCCGCTGTCGAACAACCGGAGGAACCCGCCGATGACCGAGACCAGCGTCCCCTTCCGCGCCGGCCACGAGGGATACGCCAGCTTCCGGATCCCCGCCCTCGTCGCCACCGTCCCCCACTCACGGCTCCGCTCGAGCGGGGGCACCCCCATCGGCACCCTGCTCGCCTTCTGCGAGGGCCGGGTCGGCTCCCGGGACGACTTCGGCCACATCGACGTCGTCCTCAAACGCTCCACGGACGGCGGCCGCACCTGGGGCCCGCTCCAGGTCGCCGCGAGCAACGGCGACGCCCTCGCCGGCAACCCGGCCCCCATCGTCCTCGACACCGGACGCGTCCTGCTCGTGCACGTGCGCAACGCGGCCCTCGCCACCGAGGACGCCATCCGGCGCGGCAAGGTCAGCGCGGCGGACGGGCGCCGCGTCTGGGTGCTCCACAGCGACGACGAGGGCCTCACCTGGTCCGCGCCGAAGGAGATCACCCAGGAGGCCAAGCGGCCCGAGTGGCGCTGGTACGCCACCGCACCCGGCCACGCCATCCAGCTGAGCACCGGCCGGATCGTCGTCCCCGCCAACCACTCCCTGCCGCCCACCGGCACGGACAACGGCACCGAGGGCCGCTACAACGGCGGCCACTGCCTGCTCAGCGACGACCGGGGCGCGACCTGGCGGATCGGATACGTCGACGACACCACCGACGCCTACATCAACGCCAACGAGACCACCGCCGCCGAACTCCCCGACGGCCGCGTCTACTTCAACACCCGCAACGACTCCACCTCGCCCGGCACCCGCGCCGACGCCCACTCCGCGGACGGCGGGCAGACCCTGGTGAAGCCCTTCCGTCCCCAGGCCGGCCTCGCCGCCCCCGTCTGCGAGGCGAGCGTCCTGCAACTCCGCGACCCCGACCTGCTCCTGTACTCCGGCCCCGCCGACCCGGGCTTCCGCGCCCTGATGACGATCCGCGCCTCCGCCGACGGCGGCACCACCTGGCGCCCGGCGTTCACGGTGGACGGCCTGCCCGCCGCGTACTCCGATCTGGTCCGCGTCGACCCGGACACCGTGGGGCTGTTGTACGAGACCGGCGACTTCGGCGCCTACGAGACGATCACCTTCCGGCGGGTGCCCGTGACCGAGCTGACCTGAACCGCCCGGGGCACCGGCGCGGACGTAGAGTCGGGGCCATGACCTCTACCGACAGTGCTGCCACCGACAACGCCCAGAAGGCCCCCGCCAAGGACCCCTGGGACCTGCCCGACGTCTCCGGACTCGTCGTCGGTGTGCTCGGCGGGACCGGGCCCCAGGGCAAGGGCCTCGCCTACCGGCTCGCCCGGGCCGGCCAGAAGGTGATCATCGGCTCGCGGGCCGCCGAGCGCGCCCAGGCGGCGGCCGGGGAACTCGGGCACGGCGTCGAGGGCGCCGACAACGCCGAGACCGCGCGCCGCAGCGACATCGTGATCGTCGCCGTACCGTGGGACGGCCACGGCAAGACGCTCGAGTCCCTGCGCGAGGAACTGGCCGGCAAGCTCGTCGTCGACTGCGTCAACCCGCTCGGCTTCGACAAGAAGGGCGCCTACGCCCTCAAGCCCGAGGAGGGCAGCGCCGCCGAGCAGGCCGCCGCCCTGCTGCCGGACTCCCGGGTCACCGCCGCCTTCCACCACCTGTCGGCCGTGCTGCTCCAGGACCCGGAGATCGACGAGATCGACACCGATGTGATGGTGCTCGGCGAGGTCCGCGCCGACGTCGAGATCGTCCAGGCCCTCGCCGGCCGCATCCCCGGCATGCGCGGCATCTTCGCCGGGCGGCTGCGCAACGCCCACCAGGTGGAGTCGCTGGTGGCGAACCTGATCTCCGTGAACCGCCGCTACAAGGCACACGCGGGGCTGCGCCTCACCGACGTGTGAGCCGGTGAGGCGCATGGGGGACACTGGTGGCGTAGCAGTGTCCCCCGACAGGAGTCGACCGAAATGCCCCGCCTTGCCGTTTACGCCCTGATCGTCTGCGTCCTCGCCGTGGCCGCGGCCGTGGTCTCCTTCGTGCAGGGCAGCTGGCTGGGGATCGTCTGGGTCCTGCTGGCCGGGTTGTCGTCCAACATGGCCTGGTACTACCTACGGCGCGCCAGGGCACAGAAGTCGGTCACGCACTGACCGCTTCCGTCACGGGGCCGCCTGGCAGAACTCGTTCGAGCCCTGCCAGAAGCGATACAGCTCCTGACCGCAGTACGTCTCCAGGTCGCTGATCCCCAGGGACTTCAGGATCGTGTCGATCACGTCGAAGAACACGCCGTTCACCGCGGGCAGCCACAGCAGCGCGAACACGAACAGCAGGCCGAACGGCGCGAACGGCTCCACCTGGCGCCGGATCTTGTACGACAGCCATGGCTCGATCACGCCGTAGCCGTCCAGGCCCGGCACCGGCAGGAAGTTCAGCAGCGCGGCCGTCACCTGGAGCAGGGCGAGGAAGGCCAGCGCGAACCGGAAGTCGCTCGGCACGCCGTCCAGGGCGTCCAGCCAGAACGGGGCCGTGCACACGATTGCGAACAGCACGTTCGTCAGCGGACCCGCGGCCGAGATCAGGCTGTGCTTCCAGCGCCCCTGGATCCGCCCCCGCTCGATGAACACCGCGCCACCGGGCAGGCCGATCCCGCCCATGATCACGAAGATCACCGGGAGCACGATGCTGAGCAGGGCATGTGTGTACTTCAGAGGATTCAGCGTGAGGTAGCCCTTGGCGCCGACCGAGATGTCGCCGCTGTGCAGGGCGGTGCGCGCGTGCGCGTACTCGTGCAGACACAGGGAGACGATCCAGGCCGCCGTCACGAAGAGGAACACGGCGACGCCGGGTTGCTCCGCGAACCCGGTCCAGGTCGCCCAGCCCGTGACCGCCGTCACGGCCATGATCCCGACGAACACGGGACTGATCCGCCGCTCGCTGTGGCGGCTGGTGGCGGTGGTCATGGGGCTCCCTGCACTCCTCGGGCACGCGATGGGACTGCCCGACCGTACCGGGCGCGGACGGAAAACGTCTCGCGCGGGTCGGTCGGTTCCGGGGAGGGTGGGGGCATGAGGCTGTGGCACGTGTTCTACGAGGACTGGCAGATCGAGTGCTGCGGCACGGTGTTCTCGGTCGGGGAGGAGGTGAGCTGGCCGCTGCTGCTCCAGGACTCGGACCGGGTGCTCGGCGGTGGCTGGCACGACCAGCTCACGAAGGTCGCCGGGCCGGTGGAGGACGTGGGCGGGGTCCGGGTCCTGCGGGAGGCGACCGGCCTCACGGTGGCGCTGGGCGGGGACCCCGACAGCGACGAGGACCGGCGGCCGAGGCCTGGCGACTGGACCAGGTCGGTCGGCCTGCTGTCGGTCGAGCGGCACGGCGGGAGGTGGCCGGAGGCCCGGGGCCGGGTGCGGGCCGTGCAGGTGCTGACCCAGGCCTGGGCGGAGAGCGCGCCGGGCTCGCGCTCCTACGAGCCGGTCGCGGGGGAGCGGTGGCTGCGGGGGGTGGAACGGTGCCCGAAGCGGTTCACCGAGACCGACGACGGACGCGGCGGGCGACAGCGCGAGTCCGGGGTGATCGCGACCCTGGAGGTACCGGCCACGGACTCCCCCAGCCCGACCCCGAGCCCAGCGCCCTGACCCTGTACAAGCTCCTCTCCACCCCGACCCCGTCCGCCCGCCGCACCGCATATCGCCGTGACCCCGCTCGTACCACCGGAGACAATGGACCCCGTGCGCTATCGCATCCTCGGCACCACCCAGGCGCTCCGCACCGACGGCACGGTCGTTCCGGTGGGCGGGGCGCGGTTGCGTGCGCTGCTGACCGTGCTCGCCCTGCGGGCAGGCCGGACCGTGCCCGTGGGGCTGCTCGTCGACGAGGTGTGGGACGGTGCGCCGCCCGCCGACGGGCCGGCGGCGCTGCAGGCGCTGGTCGGGCGGTTGCGGCGGGCGCTCGGGGCGGACGCGGTCGCCTCCGCCGACGGCGGGTACCGGCTCGCGGCCGCGCCCGACGACGTCGACCTGCACCGGTTCGAGCGGCTGGCCGGCGAGGGAGTGCGGGCCCTGGCCGACGGCGATCCCGCCAAGACCGCCGTCATCCTCGACGACGCCCTCGCCCTGTGGCGCGGCCCGGCCCTCGCCGACCTCCCCGACCGCACCGCCGAGGCGGCCCGCCTGGACACCCGCCGCCTGGACGTCCTGCGTGCCCGCCATACCGCCGCCCTCGCCCTCGGCCAGGCCGACCAGTCCCTGCCGGAGCTGACCGCCCTGTGCGACGGCCACCCCCTGGACGAACCCCTCCAGACCCTGCGCCTGCGCGCCCTGCGCGACGCGGGCCGCGCGGCGGAGGCCCTGGACGCCTACGAGGAGGTCCGGCGGTCGCTCGCCGACCGGCTGGGGGCCGACCCGGGGCCGGAACTACGGTCCCTGCACGCGGAGTTGCTGAGCCTCGGGGACGGCCCCGCGTCCGCCGCCGAGCCCCGGCCCGTCGGCAATCTGCGGGCCCGGCTGACCTCCTTCATCGGCCGCGAGAGCGACATCGAGACCATCCGGGGCGATCTCACCACCGCCCGGCTGGTCACGCTGCTCGGGCCCGGCGGGGCAGGCAAGACACGGCTGTCGCAGGAGGCCGCCGAGACCGTACGGTCCGCCATGTCCGGCGGCGTCTGGCTGGCCGAACTCGCCCCGGTCGACGACCCCGCCGCCGTCCCGGAAGCCGTGCTCACCGCCGTAGGAGCTCGCGAGACGGTGCTGTACGGCGCCGGCGCCGAGGGCATGCGGGCCGCCGTGGCCGACCGGCTCGACGACCCCGTCGAGCGGCTCGCCGAGCACTGCTCCCGCCCCGGCATGCTGCTGATCCTCGACAACTGCGAGCACGTCGCCGACGCCGCGGCCCGGCTCGCCGAGGAACTGCTGGAGCGCTGCCCGGGCCTCACCGTCCTCGCCACCAGCCGTGAACCCCTGGGCGTGCCGGGGGAGTTGCTGCGTCCCGTGGAGCCGCTGCCCGAGCCGGTCGCGCTGCGGCTGTTCGCCGACCGGGGCGCGGCGGCCCGGCCCGGCTTCCGGGTCCAGGACGACCCCGGGGCGTGCGCCGAGATCTGCCGGCGTCTCGACGGACTGCCCCTGGCCATCGAACTCGCCGCCGCCCGGCTGCGGATGCTCACACCCCGCCAGATCGCCGACCGGCTCGACGACCGCTTCCGCCTCCTCACCTCCGGCAGCCGTACCGTGCTGCCCCGCCAGCAGACCCTCAGGGCCGTCGTCGACTGGTCCTGGGACCTGCTCGACGAGGACGAACGGGACGTCCTGCGGCGGCTGTCTGTGTTCGCGGGCGGCTGCGACCTCCCCGCCGCCGAGGCGGTGTGCGGGCCGGTCGCCCTGGAGGCACTCGGCTCGCTCGTCGACCGCTCCCTGGTCGTGGCGGCGCCGCCCGGCGGGTCGGCCGACGGCGAGATGCGCTACCGGCTGCTGGAGACCGTCGCCGAGTACGCCGCCGAGCGGCTGGACGAGGCCGGACAGCGCGCCGAGGCGGAGCGCGCCCATCTGACGTACTTCCGCGAACTCGCCCGCGTCACCGACCCGCTGCTGCACGGACCCGGCCAGCTCGCCGCCATCCACCGGCTGGAGCGGGAGTACGAGAATCTGCGCACCGCCCTGCGCCACGCCGTCGCCCTGCGCGACGAGCAGGAGGGGCTCTGCCTGGCGCTGTCCCTCGTCTGGTACTGGCAGATGCGCGACCTGCGCATCGAGGCCCGCACCTGGTGCCGCGAGGTCATGGCGCTCGGCCCCGACCCCTTCACCGAGCCCGTCCACCGCGCCGCCCCGGTCTGGCGGCGCTGCACCGACGCCCCGCCCCCGATGACCGGCGAGGTCCTCCAGGAGGCCCGGCGCGGGGTCCACCTGGCCCATCTCGCCTGCATGGACACCGAACTGGACGCGTGGCAGACCCCGCGGGCCCAGCAGAAGCTGCAGATCATCGCCGATACCTACGAGCCCGGCCTCCCGCAGACCTGCCGGCTCCCCGGCCTGCTCTGGTTCTTCGCCGTGATGCTGACCGGCGACATGGACCGGCTGCGCGTCGTCATGGAGGCGTCCATCCGCACCTGCCGGGAGACCCCCGGCTTCGAGTGGGAGCTGGCCTCCGGCCTCCAGATGCGGGCCAACTTCCTCGCCAACCGCACCGACTGGGCGGGCGACGCCGCCCAGGACGCCGACGAGTCGCTGGAGATCTACCGGCGCCTCGGCGACGCCTGGGGCACCGCGGAGGCCCTCTCCGCCCGCGCCGAGACCCACGAACGCAGGGGCGCCTACGCCTTGGCCGCCGCCGACTACGAGGCGGCCATCGCGCACGCGGAACAGCTCGGCGCCCACGGCCAGACGGCCGTGCTCACCGCCCGGCTCGGCAACGCGCTGCTGGAGGCCGGCGAGGAGGAGCGCGGTGAGCGGCTGCTGCGCGAGGTGATCGCCGAGCGCGGGGACTCGATCAGCGAGGCCATGCCCGCCGCCCGCCTCTTCCTGGCTGTCTGGCTGGGGCTGACGAGCCGGGTCCCCGAGGCACGCGAGCAACTGCGGCGGCTGCGGCAGGACTTCCGTATCGCCCACTTCATCGTCTTCGACGCGTTCATCCTGGGCGCCGAGGCCTGGCTGGACGCCGTGGAGGGGCGGCACGCGGAGTGCCTGGACCTCATCCGCGATGCGCTGGAGCGCGCCGCCGATCCGCGCTCGCAGGTCATCGCCCCCCATATGCGGGCGGTGTACCTGACCATCGGGGCAGGAGCCCTGGCGGGCCTCGACGGCGGGCACCGCGCCCGCGACGCGGCCCGCTGCCTCGGCGCCGCCGACGGCCTCCTGCCGCCCGGCCATGTCGCGGCGCGGCAGGAGCGCGAGACCCGTGAGCGGGCGGAAGCTCTGGCCCGGGCGGTGCTCGGCGACCCGGCGTACGAGAGCGCGTACGCGGAAGGCGGCGGCCTCTCCGCCGAGGAGGCCACCGCCCTGGTGTGACGCGCAGGGCCCGGAGGCGGGCCCTGCGCTCAGCTCTTCGTGCGGAACTTGTGGATCGCGATCGGAGCCATCACCGCCGTGATCGCCACCGACCAGCCGAGCGTCACCCACAGGTCGTGCGCGACCGGCCCGCCGACCATCAGACCGCGCGCGGCGTCCGCCAGCGTGGACAGCGGGTTGTAGTCGGTGAAGGCCTGCAGCCAGCCCGGCATCGAGGTCGTCGGCGCGAAGATCGACGAGCCGAACTGGAGCGGGAACAGCACCAGGAAGCCCATCGCCTGCACGGACTGCGCGTTCTTCATGATCACGCCCAGGGTGAGGAACACCCACATGATCGACGAGGCGAACGCCGTCGACAGGGCCACGGTCGCGAACAGCCCGAGCCAGTTCTCGATCTCGAACCCGACGGCGACGGCGACGATCATCAGCACGGCGGTCGCGAACAGCATCCGCAGCAGCTCCACCGAGATCTTCGCGAAGAGCACCGAGCCGCGGCCGATGGGAAGGGACCGGAAGCGGTCCATGACACCGGAGTTGAAGTCCTGACTGAAGCCGGTGCCGACGCCCTGGGACAGCGTCATGCTCATCATCGCGATCATGCCGGGGATCACGTACTGCACGTACCGGTCCTGCCCGCCGCCCAGCGCCTGCCCGATCGAGCCGCCGAAGACGAACACGAACAGCAGGGTGAAGATGACCGGCATCAGCAGCGCGTCGGCCATCGACTCCGGGTCCTTGCGGATCCACAGCAGATTGCGGCGGACCAGGGCCCCGGTGTGGCGCAGATGGGCGCGCGGCGAGATTCGGGCGTCCGCCTCGCCTTCGTGGAGGGCTGCGGTGGCGGCGCTCATACGGCGACCTCCTGACGGTCGTCGGCGGGCACGGTGTCCTGCGGGGCACTGGCGCGATGGCCGGTGAGGGACAGGAACACCTCGTCGAGGCTGGGCAGTTCGGTGGTGATGGAGGAGAGCGTGATGCCGCGCGAGGTGACGGCGCCGACCACGGCGGTGAGCTGCTCGTCGCTGAGGATCGGCACGAGGACGTCGCCCCGGTCGGTGTCCACGGTCGTGGTGGCGAGCCCGGTGATCCCCAGCTCGTCCAGCGCGGCGGCGAGAGGCCGCAGCTGCGTCGGATCGGCCGGGCGAATCCGCAGCGCGCGGCCGCCGACCTTCGCCTTCAGCTCCTCGATGGCACCGCCCGCGATGACCTGTCCGCGGTCGACGACCGTCAGCTCGGTGGCGAGCTGCTCGGCCTCCTCCATGTACTGGGTGGTGAGCAGCACGGTGACGCCGTCGCCGACCATGCGCTTGACCTCGTCCCACACCTCGTTGCGGGTGCGCGGGTCGAGCCCGGTGGTCGGCTCGTCCAGGAAGAGCACGGCCGGCCGGCCGATCATCGAGGCGGCCAGGTCCAGCCGTCGCCGCATGCCTCCGGAGTACGTCGCCGCGGGCCGCTTGGCCGCCTCGGTGAGCGAGAAGCGCTCCAGCAGCTCGTCGGCCCGGCTCCGGGCGCTCTTGCGGGGCAGATCGAGCAGCCGCCCGATCATGTACAGGTTCTCCCAGCCGGAGAGCTTCTCGTCCACGGATGCGTACTGCCCGGTGAGTCCGATCACCCGGCGCAGCTGCCGGGGCTGCCGTACGACGTCGTAGCCGACGACGGTCGCCCGGCCCGAGTCGGGGGCGAGCAGCGTGGACAGGATCCGCACCAGGGTCGTCTTTCCGGCCCCGTTCGGCCCGAGTACCCCCATGACGGTGCCTTCGCGCACGTCCAGGTCGACCCCGTCCAGTGCCTTGGTCTCGCCGTAGTGCTTCACCAGCCCCCGCACGGTGACCGCGGCGCCGCCGGCGTGTGTGTCGATTCGCGTCATGAGACAGACGGTCTCAGGGCCCACCGACAAACCACCGACAAGCGACCGACAAGGGAACGACAAGCCGCCGACGGACCGTGCCGGGCCCCCGGGCACGGGAACGGCCCGCCGACTGGGGGAAGGCCGGCGGGCCGTCGTGGTACCGCTGTGGCTCTAGTGGACGGAGTGCTCCTCCTGCGGGAACGTTCCGCCGACGACGTCCTCGGCGAACGCCTTCGCCGCGCCGCTCATGACCTCACGCAGGTCGGCGTACTGCTTCACGAACTTGGGGACGCGTCCGCCGGTCAGACCCAGCATGTCGGTCCACACCAGCACCTGCGCGTCGGTCTCGGGGCCGGCCCCGATGCCCACCGTCGGAATGTGCAGCACCCGCGTCACCTCGGCCGCCAGCTCCGCCGGGACCAGCTCCAGCACCACCGCGAACGCGCCCGCGTCCTGCACGGCCTTCGCGTCCCGCAGCAGCTGCTGGGCCGCCTCCTCGCCCCGCCCCTGCACGCGGTAGCCCATCGCGTTGACGGACTGCGGGGTCAGGCCGATGTGCGCCATGACCGGGATGCCGGACTCGACGAGCAGCCGGATCTGCTCGTGCGACCGCTCGCCCCCCTCCAGCTTCACGGCCTGCACGCCCGCCTCCTTCACCAGCCGGGTCGCCGAGCGCAGCGCCTGCACGGGACCCTCCTGGTAGGAGCCGAAGGGCAGGTCGCCGACGATCAGGGCGCGCGAGGTGCCCCGTACGACGGCCGCCGACAGCATGGTCATCTCGTCGAGGGTGACGGGCACGGTCGACTCGTACCCCAGGTGGCAGTTGCCCGCCGAGTCGCCGACGAGCATGACCGGGATGCCGGCCTCGTCGAAGACGGACGCGGTCATCGCGTCGTAGGCGGTGAGCATGGGCCACTTCTCGCCCCGCTCCTTGGCGGCGGCGATGTCCCGCACGGTGATACGGCGGGTGCCCTTGCCCCCGTACAGCGTCTTGGCGCTCTGGGCAGCCGAAAGCTGCGTCATTGCACGGCTCCTCACACGTCATCTCGAGGCGCCCTGACGGCGTCCCCGGACCACGTCCATGGTGGCACCTCGTGCCAAGCAGGGCTAGGGCCTGTCGTTTGGATCACGGCGCAGGGAATCGGCAGCACTTCTTCGACGCCGGTGAGCGGGGCCTGGTGCGTGCAGCTGCAAGGCGGAGGAGGGAGTCGACGCGGAGCGTCGGCGACCGACGAGAACGCGGCAGATGTGCGTGCCAGGCCCCGCGTCTGCGGCGTGATCCAAACGACAGGCCCCAGGGGAGGTCCTGTGAGTTCCGCCCCGGCGCCCCGAGGCGGCCGTGCGGGTAAGAGCTCGGTAAGGGCATTACAATACGAGACGGTCTCGTATCGAAATGGTTCTACGCTCGGCGGTATGACTACTCCTGCCGACCGCGCCGCCCCCACCGGCCCCCGGATACCGGAAGCGGTGCACCGGCGCCGCTGGGCGATCCTCGGTGTGCTGATGCTCAGCCTGCTGATCGTCGTCCTCGACAACTCGATCCTCAACGTCGCCATCAAGACGATCTCCACCCCGGCCCCGACCGGCCTGGGTGCCACGCAGAGCGAGCTGGAGTGGGCGATCAACGCCTACACCCTCGTCTTCGCGGGCCTGCTGTTCACCGCCGGACTGCTCGGCGACCGGCTCGGCCGCAAGAAGGTGCTGCTCGGCGGGCTCGCCGTCTTCGGCGTCGGCTCCGCGCTCGCCGCGTTCTCCGGCTCGCCGGGGGAGCTGATCGCCTTCCGGGCCGTGATGGGGCTGGGCGCCGCGTTCGTCATGCCCGCCACCCTCGCCGTCCTCATGAACGTCTTCGAGCGCGAGGAGCAGCCGAAGGCCATCGGCATCTGGGCCGGCGGCGTCGGCCTCGCGATCGCCATCGGCCCGATCACCGGCGGTGTCCTGCTGGACCACTTCTGGTGGGGCTCGGTCTTCCTCATCAACGTCCCGATCGTGCTGCTCGCCATCGCGCTGATGCTGTGGCTGGTGCCCGACTCCCGCGACCCGAAGCCGGGCCGCGTCGACCCCGTCGGCGTCGTGCTGTCCGTAGTCGGCCTGGTCCTGCTCGTCTACGGCATCATCAAGGGCGGCCAGCTCGCCGACTTCACCGACGCCACCGTGCTGTCGACGATCGGCGCCGGCCTCGCCGTCCTCGTCGCCTTCGTGGTGTTCGAGAAGCGCAGCGACCACCCGTCCGTCGACGTCACGTACTTCAAGAACAAGGTCTTCTCGTCCGCCATCGCCGCCATCGCGCTGGTGTTCTTCGCACTGATGGGCGTGACCTTCTTCTCCGTCTTCTACACCCAGAGCGTGCGCGGCTACTCGCCGCTGCAGACCGGCCTGCTGATGCTGCCGCTGGCCGCCGCCCAGATGATCTTCGCGCCCCGCGCCCGGCTTCTCGTCGACCGCTTCGGCAACAAGGCGACCACGACCGCCGGAATGCTGCTCCTCGCCGCGATGCTGGCCGCCTTCGCCACCCTGGACGCGGACACGCCCATCTGGATCCTGGAGGTTGTCTTCTTCCTCATGGGCACCGGCATGGCGCACATCATGACCCCGGTCAGCGTCGTCATCATGCAGGCCCTGCCCCGCGAGAAGGCCGGCTCCGCCTCCGCGCTCAGCAACACCTTCCGGCAGGTCGGCGGCGCCCTCGGCATCGCCGTCCTCGGCTCGGTGCTGTCCACCGCGTACCGCACCGGCATCGAGGACAGGCTCGGCGTGCTGCCGCCCGCCGTACGCCACACCGCGGGCGAGTCCATCGAGGCCACGCTCGGCGTCGCGGCGAAGCTCGGCCCCGAGGGCAAGGCCCTCGTCACCCCCGCCTACGACGCCTTCCTGCACGCGATGCACGTCACCGCCCTGTGGGGCGCGGGCGTCGCCCTCATCGGCACGGTCGTCGTGGCGCTGTTCCTGCCCGGGAAGCCCCCGGCACCCGAGCAGGGGGAGGAGGAGAAGGAGTTGTCGGACGCGCGGTCGTGACCCTGCGCGACAATGCAACCCACGACAGCAACCCACCAGCCGGCAAAGGACGGAGCGACGTGAGCCTCGCCGAACGCCACCCCCCGACCGACGGTCCTCCGAGGGGCCGCCCCAGAAGCGAGGCCGTCGAACGCGCCATCATCGAGGGCGTGATGAGTCTCCTGGAGCAGGGCGTCCCTCTCGGGGAGCTGTCCATCGAGCGCGTCGCCCGCACCGCCGGCGTCGGCAAGGCCACCATCTACCGCCGCTGGAGCGGCAAGGAGGAACTCTTCGTCGACGTCGTACGCGCCGCCGAACTCCCCGACCCGCCGCTCCCCGGCACCTCCATGCGGGACGACCTGGTGGTCCTGCTGGAACAGGTGCGGCTGCGCGGTCTGGCCAACCGGTCCTCGGCGATCCTGCACAGCGTGCACGCCCAGATGAAGAGCAGCCCGAAGATCTGGGCGGCGTACCACGCCGCGGTCATCGAGCCGCGCCGCCGGCGTGGCATGGAGGTCATGCGCCGCGGCCAGGAGACCGGCGAACTGCGCGCGGACGTCGACCTCGACCTGCTCAACGACCTGTTCGTCGGCCCCCTGCTGCTGCGCGCCGTCCTGCACCCGGACGCCGACCTGCCGGAGGGCCTCGCCGAACAAGTCGTCGACACGCTGCTCGAAGGGCTGCGTCCCGGCGTGCGTCCCGACGGCTCACCGTCCGTCAGTTCGGTTCCGCGGCCGTCCTAGTGTGCGCGTTTCGTCACAGCACGCGCTTTCACAGGGGGTGACCGGAACTCCCCGCGCGGACTCGTTCGTCCTCGCCCCCGTACGGCCGTCGACGGACGGCGGGAACGGAACGGATCATCCCCTAGGGTCGTATGGACACGGGGGCGATGGTGTGCACGGCAGGCAGTGAGGCGACGGTATGGCGCAGCAGGCGTACATGACGGAGACGGACAACGGCGGCTCGGGGCCCGAGCGCCGGGGGAACCGGCTTCGGCGCCTGTTCGACCGTATGGCGGGCGGCCGACGGGGCGACCCGAGGATGTGGCGGCGCGGTCTGGTCGTGGCCCTCTGCGCGGTGCTGCTGGCCGTGGTCATGCTGGTGCACTCGCACATCCCCAACTCCATCGGCAACCTGGGCAGCCTCATCGAGACGTTCCTGCCCTGGCTGGGGCTGTTCGTCCCGCTGCTGCTCCTGCTCGCTCTGATCCGCAGGTCCGCGACCGCGCTGATCGCGCTGATCCTGCCGTCGCTGGTCTGGCTGAACCTCTTCGGCGGCCAGCTCAGCGACAAGACCGCCACCGGCGGCGACCTCACCGTTGCCACGCACAACGTCAACGCCGAGAACCCGGACCCGGCCGGCACCGCCCGTGACGTGGCCGCCTCCGGCGCGGACGTCGTGGCCCTGGAGGAACTGACGGCGTCCGCCGTCCCGACGTACGAGAAGGCGCTGGCGTCGACCTACCGCTACCACTCGGTGGAGGGCACGGTCGGGGTCTGGAGCAAGTACCCGCTGACCGGCGTACGCTCCGTCGACATCGACCTGGGCTGGACCCGGGCGATGCGCGCCACCGTGACCGCCCCGTCCGGGCAGGTCGCGGTCTACGTCGCCCACCTGCCGTCGGTGCGCGTCAAGATGGAGGCCGGCTTCACGGCCCGGCAGCGCGACCGGAGCGCCGATGCCCTGGGCGAAGCCATCTCCCACGAGCCGCTGAAGAACGTCGTACTGCTCGGCGATCTGAACGGCACCATGAACGACCGCGCGCTCAACGCCGTCACCTCCCAGATGCGCTCCACGCAGGGCGCCGCCGGCAACGGCCTCGGGTTCAGCTGGCCCGCGTCGTTCCCCATGGCGCGCATCGACCAGATCATGGTCAGGGGGCTGAAGCCGGAGAGCTCCTGGACCCTCCCGGAGACGGGCAGCGACCATCTGCCGATCGCCGCCCGTGTGAAGGTCGCCACAGACGGCTGAGTGCGGCCGTAGGCGGAATAGCAGGCCTGAGAGACTTTGTTCCGTACTTGAACATACGAAGTACGGATCCCCCAGCAAGACTCGAAAGGCTTCCTCATGCCCCTGGCCCTGCTCGCCCTTGCCGTGGGCGCCTTCGGCATCGGTACCACCGAGTTCGTGATGATGGGGCTGCTGCCCGATGTCGCGGACGACCTGCACATCTCGATACCCAGCGCCGGCCACCTGGTGTCGGCGTACGCGCTGGGTGTCGTCATCGGCGCCCCCCTGCTGGCCGCGGTCACGGCCCGGATGTCCCGCCGCACGGTCCTCATCAGCCTGATGGGACTGTTCGTCGCGGGCAACGCCCTGTCGGCCCTCGCGCCCGACAACGGCTGGCTGCTGGCGGCCCGCTTCCTGAGCGGCCTGCCGCACGGCGCCTTCTTCGGTGTGGGCGCTGTCGTCGCGACGAACATGGTCGCCCCGGAGCGCAAGGCGCGCTCGGTCTCCCTGATGTTCCTCGGCCTGACGGTCGCGAACGTCCTGGGTGTGCCGGTCGCGACCCTCATGGGCCAGAACCTCGGCTGGAGGGCGACCTTCCTCGGCGTCAGCGCCATCGGCCTGGCGGCGATCGCCGCGCTCGCGTTCCTGATCCCGCACGACCACGAGCACACCACCGCCCAGGGCCTGCGCGGCGAACTCGCCGCCCTGCGCTCCCTCCCGGTCTGGCTGTCGCTCGGCACCACGGTCGCCGGCTTCGGCGCCCTCTTCTCGGCGTACAGCTACATCACGCCGATGCTCACGGACGCCGCCGGCTACGCCGGTGCCAGCGTGACCCTGCTGCTGGCGCTGTTCGGCGTCGGCGCGACCGCGGGCAACCTGCTCGGCGGCCGGCTCGCCGACCACTCCCTGCGGGGCACGCTCTTCGGCGGCCTGACGTCCCTCGTCGTGGTCCTGGCGCTCTTCCCGCTGCTGATGCGCACGGAGGTCACGGCCGCCGTGGGCGTGATCCTGCTCGGCATGGCCGCCTTCGCCACCGGCTCCCCGCTCCAGCTGATGGTCATGGAGAAGGCCTCCTCGGCCCCGTCCCTGGCCTCCTCCGCCAACCAGGCCGCCTTCAACCTGGCCAACGCCGGCGGCGCCTGGATCGGCGGCCTCGCCCTGGCCGCGGGCTTCGGGGTCACCTCCCCGGCCCTGGCGGGCGCGGCCCTGGCCGTCCTCGGCCTGGCGGTGGCGTCCCTGGCGTACACGGTGGACCGGCGCAGGGCGCCCGCCACCGGACGCGAGCGGATCGTGGCGAGCCACGTGCCGCAGGAGGCGGAAGCGGTGCACCACTGACAGGTGCCGGTACGCCGGCGCGGTGACCCGGGCGGCAGTCCGTGGGGTCGGTCCCACGGACTGCCGCTCTGTGTGTCCGTGGGTTGTCAGGGCGTCGTCGACGGCGGCACATGTTCGTTCTCGTGCAGGGGGACGCCTTCGGCGTAGCTCGTGCACGCGTCGCACCTGGTGAGCAGATCATGCTCGCAGTCGACCACATGGACGAGGAAGCGTTCGGCATCCTCGAGTTGCGCTCGCTGCGTCCGGATCCGGTGGAGTTGCCGCTCGATCGCGTCCTGCCGCTCGGGTTCACCTCGGTGCAGAACCTGCCGGATCTCCGGCAGGCTCATGCCGACGCCCTGGCATGCCCGCAGGACCCGCAGGCGGTGGAGGTGCTCCTCGCTGTAGTCGCGCAGGCCCGACGGGGTGCGGTCGGGCACGACGACGCCCACGGCGTCCCAGTGCCTCAGCACATGCACCGCTACCCCGAGACGGTGAGCGACCTCTCCGATCCTCATGAGGCCATTGTCGCCGCTTGACCTCAGGTCGACCTGAGGTTCTAGCTTCGCCGTATGAACACGAGTGAATGGCGGCTTCCGGATCCTGTCCACGTCACCGTCGACGGGGCGAGTGTCGCGACCTACGTACTGGCTCCCGAGGGGCGGGCTCCGCTGGGGGATGTGGTGTTCTGCCACGGCACGCCGTGGTCGTCCCAGGTGTGGGCGGCAGCCGCACGGCACCTGAGCGGCAGTCATCGGGTGTTCCTGTGGGACATGCCTGGCTACGGCCGATCGACGCAGGATCCGGCGGTACCGGTCGACCTCGCCTCCCAGATGTCGCGGTTCGCTCAGCTGCTCACGCACTGGGGCTTGGACAGGCCCCACGTCGTCGCACACGACATCGGAGGAGCCGTGTCACTCGGGACCCATCTGCTTCACGGCAGGGAGTACGCGAGTCTGTCCCTCTGGGACGCGCTGACGCTCGATCCCTGGGGATCGCCCTTCTTCCGTCTGGTCGCCGACCACGCCGACGTGTTCACGGAACTCCCAGCCGCACTCCACACGGCCCTGGTCAGGGAGTACATCGCCGGCGCGGCACATCACCAGTTGTCAGCCGGTTGGGTGGACGCACTGACTCAGCCGTGGTCGGGGGCCTCGGGGCAGCCGGCCTTCTACCGTCAGATCGCCGCGCTCCGGCCTGAACACACTCGCCCGGTCGCGGAACGCCTGCCGCAGGTGAGCTGCCCGGTGGCGATCGGCTGGGGCGAGCAGGACCCCTGGCTTCCCGTCGACCAGGCAACTCGCTTGCGGGACCTGCTCCCCGGAAGTCCCCCCGTGATGCTGCTGGGCGGGGCCGGGCACCTGGCCCCTGTCGAGGCACCGTCGCGTGTGTCTCGCGCTCTCGGCGACTGGCTCGGCGGCCCGCACGCGTGAGGCTCATCCGGGCCGGCCCCGACCCGGCTGGTGCTGACGGTCAGGGTGAGCCGGACGCCACCTGACCAGCTGTCAGCGCGAGGACCAGTCGGTCGAGTCCGTCGAACTGTCCGTCGAAGTCGTCGGAGCCCGTCGGCGGATCCCCGAGGGGCCGATGGACATAGGCGGTCCGAAGGCCCACCGCCCGCGCTCCCCGCAGGTCCCAGGCGTGGGCGGCCACCATGAGGACGCGTTCCGGTGGGCATCCGGCAGCGTCGACGGCGAGCCGGTAGACCTCCGGCGCCGGTTTGTAGGCGCGGACGGCCTCGGCGGACAGGGCCTGATGCCAGCGCAGCCCCGCATGCGCGTTGAGCCGCAGCAGGGCGGTGCTACTGGCGTTGGAGAGCCCCACCACGGGAAACCGCCGCGCGAGCCGCCCGAGACCGGCGACGGAGTCGCCCCACGGGGGCAGGCGCTGTCCCGCCGTGGCCAGCCGGTCGATGGCCGCCGGATCGTCGATCCCGGCCCGCTCGGCGACACGCCGGGCGGCCTCCGCATCGATGACCTCGGTGTCGGCATAGGGGCGGTGCCCTTGCCGGATGCGTTGCTGCTCGCGCTCGCAGTGCCGCTGCCACAGGCCGACCCACTCGTCGACGGCGGCCTCGCCGGACGCGGGGGCCGCCTCACGCATCGCTGCCCTGAGCCCGCCGGATTCATCGACCAGCGTCCCGAGGACATCGAAGACGACGACCTCGATGCCGTGGATCCCGCTCATGCGTCCTCCTGCCGTTGGCCCACCGTCACCACTTCAACCGGTGACGATATTGCGCGGCGACTTCGTCACCGGTCAAGATGGTGACGTGGATTTCACCTTCGTGAGCGGCGACCCGGCCCTCGACCTGACCGGCACCGTGCTCAGCCGCCGGGACGAGCCCGTCGACCTTCTGACCGCCCCCGTGGATCTCGAACGGTGGGTGGCCGCGTGTGACGGGCTTCCCGACCGGGTGACCGCCGACGGGCAGACCTTCGCGTCGGCGCTGGCTCTGCGAGAGGCGCTCTACCGGCTGGCCCTCGACCGCGTGCTGGAGCGCCCCTTCGACCCCGGCAGCCTCGACACCGTCAACGGTGCGGCTGCGGGGCCGCCGTGCACCATCGAGCTCAGCGACACGGGCCTGCGCACATCGGGGGACCTCCCCGCGGCACTGTCCCAACTGGCCCGGAGCGGAATCACCTTGCTGGCCGACCCCCACACCCGCCTCAAGGAGTGCGGCCGCCCCGACTGCACGCGCCTCTACCTCGACCGCTCACGGGGTGCGCGGCGCGCGTGGTGCGGGATGGAGGAGTGCGGCAATCGCGTCAAGGCGGCGGCCTATCGGGCGCGGAGACGGGGCGCTGCCGACAGCGCGGAGTCCTAGGCAGGGTCACCGAAGTGTCACGCCTGCGCCGGGAGCGATGCGAGGATGACGGCTCCCGGAGACTTGGGCCGTGCCGCCTGGTGGGTCCCCTCCGTCCTGCCCCTGATCCCGGAGCCCGCATTGCCCATACGGACAGGCACCACCCGCCCCATGCCCCTGCTCCTGTCGATCGTGCTCGCCGCCGGCACGCTCACCGGCTGCGCGCTGCGGGAACTCACAAGGGACTGCGGGGGGACCGACGACCGGGTCAAGGAGATGGCCGCGCTCGGCATCCTCGACTCCCGGCCCGCCGGTGCCGCCGTCGCCCGGGGCTTCGAGAAGGTCGACGCCGGCTGCTGGGCGGACAGCGGCGATGTCTCGGTGTACGCCCAGCGGACCTACGCCTTCCCCGGCACGCGGGCCGAAGTCGCCGCGCACTACCGGACGGCAGCGGAACGAGACGGATGGACTCCGGCCCCCGAAGCCTCGTCCGGCGACTTGTGCTTCGCGAAGGAGCGGATGTCCCTGCGGATCGTCTTCCTCACCGCCGAGGGCCTCGCGGAGAACGGCCACGGAAGCCGCCCCGACCTCACGGCCGGGGCAGGCTACTCGATCAGCGCCGACTCGTTCGTGAACAGCGGCGCCGAGGCGGGCTGCTAGAAGCAGGCGGGCTGCCGGAAGAGGCGGGCTGCTGGAAGTCGCGCCCTCAGACCGACTCCCGCCACCCGTTGGTGATCGGCAGCCGCCGGTCCTTCCCGAAGCCCTTCGCCGAGATCTTCGTGCCCGGCGGGTACTGCCGCCGCTTGTACTCCGCCGTGTCGACCATGCGCAGGGTCTTCGTGACCAGCTCCCGGTCGAAGCCGGCCGCCACGATCTCGTCCGCGCCCTTGTCGTGGTCGACGTACAGGTCGAGGATCGCGTCGAGCACCGGGTAGTCGGGGAGCGAGTCCGTGTCGACCTGGCCGGGGCGGAGTTCCGCGCTCGGGGGCTTGGTGATGGAGTTCTCGGGGATCGGCGGGGTCTGGCCGCGCTCCCGGGCCGCCCTGTTGCGCCACTCGGCCAGGCGGAAGACCGACGTCTTGTACACGTCCTTGATGGGGCCGTACGCGCCGACGGAGTCGCCGTAGAGCGTCGAGTAGCCCACCGCCAGTTCCGACTTGTTGCCTGGGGCCAGGACGATGTGGCCCTCCTGGTTGGAGATGGCCATGAGGAGCGTGCCGCGCAGGCGCGACTGGAGGTTCTCCTCCGCCAGGCCCGTCAGGCCCAGCGAACCCATGTACGCGTCGAACATCGGCTCGATGGCCACGGTCCGGAAGTTCAGGCCCGTGCGGTGGGCCATCTCCGCCGCGTCGTCCTTGGAGTGGTCCGAGGAGTACTTCGACGGCATCGACACGCCGTACACGTTCCGCGCGCCCACCGCGTCGCAAGCGATCGCCGCGACCAGCGCCGAGTCGATGCCGCCCGACATGCCGATCAGGACCGACTTGAAGCCGTTCTTCGCGACGTACGCCCGCAGGCCCACGACCAGCGCCGAGTAGACCTCCTCGTCGTCGTCCAAGCGGTCCGCGTAGCCACCGGAGAGCTCCCGCTCGTACGGAGCGAGCGGCTTCTCGGAGAGCACCACGCGGTCGATGCGCAGACCGTCGTCCACCACACCCGTCGGCGCGTCAGCCTGCGCCTCCGGAAGGTCCAGGTCCAGGACCACGCAGCCCTCGGCGAACTGCGGCGCCCGCGCCACGACCTCGCCGTCCTTGTCCACGACGATCGAGTCACCGTCGAACACCAGCTCGTCCTGGCCGCCGATCATGGCCAGGTACGCGGTCGTGCAGCCGGCCTCCTGGGCCCGCTTGCGGACCAGATCGAGGCGCGTGTCGTCCTTGTTGCGCTCATAGGGGGAGGCGTTGATCGACACCAGCAGGCCCGCCCGCGCCGAGCGCGCCGCAGGGACCCGGCCGCCGTCCTGCCAGAGGTCCTCGCAGATGGCGAGGGCGACATCAACACCGTGGACCCGCAGGACCGGCATGCTGTCGCCGGGCACGAAGTAGCGGAACTCGTCGAAGACGCCGTAGTTCGGCAGGTGGTGCTTGGCGTAGTTCAGGACCACCTCGCCGCCGTACAGCACCGCCCCCGCGTTCTGCGGCGCGCCGGCCGGCTGGCCGTACTTCGGCTGGGCGGTCGCGCTGCGGTCGAGATAGCCGACGATCACCGGCAACTCGCCGAAGCCCTCGTCGGCCAGCCGGGTGGCCAGAGCGCGCAGCGCCGCCCGGGAGGCCTCCACGAAGGACGACCTGAGGGCCAGGTCCTCGACGGGATACCCGGTCAGCACCATCTCCGGGAACGCCACGAGATGCGCTCCCTGCTCGGCGGAGTGCCGGGTCCAGCGGACGACCGACTCGGCGTTCCCGGCGAGGTCGCCGACGCTCGAATCGATCTGGTTCAGGGCAAGACGTAGTTGAGGCACGCGCCCAGTGTAATCGTCAGAGCGACGCAATGGGGTGGTGTGAGTGACCCCACACCACCCCGTCCACTCCCGGAGCTCAGCGGCGCCGGTACGACTCGAGGTAGCCGCTCGCGGGCGTGCCCACGCCGGTGACGTCGTCGTAGCCCTTCACAGCCGCGAGTGAGCTGTCCTTGCCCAGGCCGCGCACGGATGTGGCCAGACCGCCGGTGGCGTCGTAGCCGTTCACGAAGTCGACGCGGGCCACGGCGAGGCCGGAGCCCGTCGGGTCGTCGGTGACGTCGTGGTAGACCTTCGAGCCGGCCTTGGCGTAGATCGCCGGGTCGGCGAAGCCGATCGGCTCGCCGCCCCGGGCCTCCTGGGCCAGGGCCTGGATGGCCGCGATCGTCGGCGCGGCGAGCGAGGTGCCGCCGATGCGGTACTCGCCGTACGCCTGCGTCTTCCCGTCCGGCTGGGTCTGCGTCTGGCCGACCAGGAAGTCGGTGTAGTACGAGGAGAACGGCCCGGCGTTGCGGAACACGGTGTCCGGCGGCGGCAGCCGGTCGTCGTGCGTGACCATGTGGGGCGCGTTGTCCAGGCCGGTGACGGTCAGTACGGCGTCCTGAGGTTTCGCAGGGGCGGTTGAGGCCGTGCACAGCGCGGCCCTGGCTTCCCCGCTTCCGGAGAGCCAGGACCGATCGCATGCCGGGTGCCTGCGCCGACAGGCAGCAGCCTCACTGCCGCGTCCAGCCCACGACTGGATCTCATGGAACCGTTCCTGAGCAGTACGCGGCTGGGCCGAGCACTGGCACGCCCCGAACGGTAGTTGGGCGTACTGGTCGTCCGCTTTCGCATCCCGAGCGGCGACACGGATCCTGTCCGTGGTCCGGGTCGGGCGGGCGGAGTCCCTCACGACCTGACCCGGCAGGAACGGCCAGGGGCGACGGAGAGGCCCTGAACCATCGCTCTGGTGGAGCAGGGGCCCCGCACGCTGTCGCCGTACCAGTTGTCGCAGGTCGCAACAGGGACCGTAACCGTCCGCGCAAATGATCCTCAAGGCGTACCGGCTGTCGCCACTCGATCGAGTGGCGTCGCTGTGCCCTCTGTGCGGGTCCTCGCGAGTGGATCACACGACGCCCGCCACTCTCGCGACGAACCGTTCATGTCAGGGGAATGCGAAGCCCAAGAAGCGCCCTGGGCGGGCCAAGAAGTGCCCAAGGAGCCGTAAGGCAGGGTGATTTGAGGCTTAAGTGCCGTACGGGTCCTACGAGCGCGGCGCGGCGCCCCGCTCCTTCAGCAGGTCCGACATCAGGCCGATCTCCGACTGCTGCGCCTCCACCATGCCCTGCGCGAGCCGCTTCTCGACGCCGACCGTGCACCTCTCCACACAGCCCTCGGCCATGTGGACACCGCCCTTGTGATGGTCCGTCATCAGCTGGAGGTAGAAGATCTCCGCCTGCTTGCCGTTCAGCGTGCCGAGCTTCTTCAGCTCGGTGTTGGTGGCCATGCCCGGCATCAGCGCGCCGTCCTTGCCGGAGGCCATGCCGCCCATGTCCATCCAGGCCATCGGCTCGGAGGACACCTTGGGCAGCCCCCACAGGTCGAGCCAGCCGATCATCATGCCGCGCTGGTTGGCCTGCGTCTGGGCGATGTCGTACGCGAGGCGCCGCACGTCCTCGTCCTTCGTGCGGTCGCGCACGATGTACGACATCTCCACGGCCTGCTGATGATGCACCGCCATGTCCCGCGCGAACCCGGCGTCGGCGGACTCGGCGGAAGGGGTCTTGCTGCTGCCGTCGTCCCCGGCGACGGCGTAGGTGATCCCGCCGGCCGCGGCGAGCGCCGTCAGCGCGGCCCCGGCGATCAGACCGGCGTGCCTCACTGCGACAGCCCGTTGGTGCAGGCGGCACCCGGCTCGGGCGTCTGCTCGCCCTGGACGAACTTCTCGAAGAACTTGTCCACGTTCGGGTCGCTCGCGCCGGTCACCGTGCGCTGGTGGCCCCACGCCGACAGCATGATCGGGTCCTTCTGGTCGTCCATCGGGCTCATCAGCGTGTACGGCGTCTTCTTCACCTTCGCCGCGAGCGCGTCGACGTCGGCCTTCTTCGCCTTGGCGTTGTACGTCACCCACACCGCGCCGTGCTCCAGCGAGTGCACGGCGTTGGTGTTGTCGAGCTGCTCGGTGTAGACGTCCCCGTTGCAGTTCATCCAGGCCTGGTTGTGGTCGCCGCCGACCGGGGGCTCGGAGGCGTACTTCACCTTCTTGGTGACATGGTTGCGGGCCAGCTTCCCTTCCCAGGTCCTCACGCCGTCCTCGCCGGTGACGAACTTCCCCTTGCCCGAGGTGTCCTTCGCGGCGGCGGTGTCACTGCCGCCGTCGCCGGACTGGGACCGCACGAGCACGACACCGCCGCCGACGAGACCGCACACCACCACCACACTGGCCGCGATGACGAGGATCCGGTTGCGGCGCTCACGGGACTGCTCGGCGCGCCGCATCTCCTCTATCCGCGCCTTGCGTGCCGTGCTGCTCTTGTTGGCGGAGCCCATGAGGTGCCCTTCGTGGGAAAGGTGGGACGGTCGGGTGAGCTGATCGTAATGGGGGGAGCGGGGCGCCTCGTAGAGCGGCGGAGGGAATGGGCTGAATCGATATGGCACCGACAGGTGCCCGACAGCTTCGGAGATGCGGGGCCCGGATAATTTGAACCGCAGATTCCCATTACCTACGCTGCGTGTATGCGGCTGCTGCGCTCCACCGACCTCGCCCTGCGGGTCCTCATGCGGCTCGCCGTCGCGGGCGAGTCGAGTCCGACGACCCGGGAGGTCGCGGACGGCATGGACGTGCCGTACACGCACCTGGCGAAGGTCGTCGCCGAGCTCCAGCACATGGGGCTGCTCGAGGCCCGCCGGGGCCGCGGTGGCGGACTCACCCTGACGGAGCGGGGCCGTACAGCGTCGGTGGGTGCCGTGGTGCGCGCCTTCGAGGGCGACGGCGACGTGGTCGACTGCGAGGGCAGCACCCCCTGCCCTCTGAACTCCGCCTGCCGGCTGCGCGGCGCCCTGCGCCGGGCCCAGGAGGCGTTCTTCGCCTCACTGGACCCGGTCACGGTCGGGGACATCGTGGCGGAGCCGACCGGGGCGCTGCTGCTGAGGATCTCGCGGGGAAGCCTCTAGTCCGCCCAGGACCTCAGGCCTGCCCCGCCAGCCACAGGTCCGGCCCGAACACCTCGTAGTGGATGTCGGCCGGGGCCACGCCCTTCGCGATGAGCTGGGCCCGTACCGCCCGCATGAACGGCAGCGGCCCGCACAGGTACGCGCGCGTGCCCGGCGCGACCGGGACGCCGGTGAGGTCGACCAGCCCGGAGTGGGTGCCCGAGGGGGCGTCCTGCTCATACCAGAGGTGGACGGCCGAGTCCGGCAGCTTGGCCGCGTAGGCCTCGTGGTCGGCGCGCAGGGCGTGGGTGGCGGGTGAGCGGTCGCCGTGTACGACGGTGACCGGGGCGCGGTGGTCCGATCCGGCGAGGTGCGCCAGCATCGCGGTCATCGGGGTGACGCCGATGCCTGCCGAGGCCAGCAGCAGCGGCGTATCGGGGCCGGCGTCCAGGACCAGATCGCCGTACGGCTCCGACAGTTCGAGGACGTCGCCCTCGCGCACGCGCGCGTGGAGGTGGTTCGAGACCTCGCCGTCGGGAGCGGCGTCCCCGTGCACGCGCTTCACGCTGATCTGCCGGAGCAGCGGACCGGGCGCGCCGGAGAGGCTGTACTGCCGTATCTGCCGGGCGCCGTCCGGGAGGGCGACGCGCACGGAGACGTACTGGCCCGCGAGGAAGTCCCGCACCGGGCCCCCGTCGACGGGCCGCAGCCGGAAGGTGACGACGTCCGCGGTCTCGGGGACGCGCTCGGCGACCTCCCAGGTCCGCCAGCCTGGCCGGCCGCTCTCCTCCAGCAGCCGCTTCTCGACGGCGATCAGCGCGTTCGCCATCAGCCAGTAGACCTCGTCCCAGGCGGCGGCGACCTCGGGCGTCACGGCGTCGCCGAGCACCTCGGCGATGGCGGCGAACAGGTGCTCGTGGACGAGGCCGTACTGCTCGGGGGTGACGCCGAGCGAGGCGTGTTTGTGGGCGATGCGCTGCAGCATCGCGTCCGGCCGCTGCTCCGGACGGTCCAGCAGGTGCGTCGCGAAGGCGGCGACGGAGCCTGCGAGCGCCTGCCGCTGGGTGCCGGCGGCCTGGTTGCCCCGGTTGAAGAGGTCCCGCAGCAGTTCGGGGCGGGCCGCGAACAGGCCGGCGTAGAAGCGCTCGGTGATCTCAGCCAGCGCCGCGCCGACGGCGGGGAGTGTGGCGCGGACGGTGGCGGCGGACTGCTCGGACAGCATCGGGGCTCCTCGGTGCTCGACTGCGCGCACGGTATTTAAAGTTGCATCTGAGATGCAACTTTAGCTGGTGGAGCAACGAAGCGGACCGGCCGTTACGGATGTCACCGCGAGCAGGCACTATGGGCGGAAGAGCAGTTCACCCGCCGTATGTGAGGCGTTCGGCCCCGGGCCGGCCGGGCGATCATGGTGCGCAACGCGTACGAAATGGTGGTGTGGTGGGATGCTCAGGTGCCCGACCGCCTCCCGTGGTACGGAAGAGAAGGCGGCCTGACCAGCAAGGATGGGAAGCGGAAGATGGACAAGCAGCAGGAGTTCGTGCTCCGGACATTGGAGGAGCGCGACATCCGGTTCGTACGCCTGTGGTTCACGGACGTGCTGGGCTTCCTCAAGTCCGTCGCCGTGGCCCCGGCCGAGCTGGAGCAGGCCTTCGACGAGGGCATCGGCTTCGACGGCTCCGCGATCGAGGGCTTCGCCCGGGTCTACGAGTCCGACATGATCGCCAAGCCGGACCCGTCGACCTTCCAGATCCTGCCGTGGCGTGCGGAGGCCCCGGGCACGGCCCGCATGTTCTGCGACATCCTCATGCCGGACGGCTCCCCGTCCTTCGCCGACCCGCGCTACGTCCTCAAGCGCGCCCTGGCCCGCACCTCCGACCTGGGCTTCACGTTCTACACCCACCCGGAGATCGAGTTCTTCCTGCTGAAGGACCGCCCGCTGGACGGCTCCCGCCCCACTCCGGCCGACAACTCCGGCTACTTCGACCACACCCCGACCAACGTCGGCATGGACTTCCGCCGCCAGGCGATCACCATGCTGGAGTCGATGGGCATCTCGGTCGAGTTCTCCCACCACGAGGGCGCCCCGGGCCAGCAGGAGATCGACCTGCGGTACGCCGACGCGCTCTCCACGGCCGACAACATCATGACGTTCCGCCTGGTCATGAAGCAGGTGGCGCTGGAGCAGGGCGTCCAGGCGACCTTCATGCCGAAGCCGTTCTCCGAGCACCCGGGCAGCGGCATGCACACGCACCTGTCGCTCTTCGAGGGCGACCGCAACGCCTTCTACGAGTCCGGCTCGGAGTACCAGCTCTCGAAGGTGGGCCGCTCCTTCATCGCGGGCCTGCTGCGGCACGCGGCGGAGATCTCCGCGGTCACCAACCAGTGGGTCAACTCCTACAAGCGCATCTGGGGCGGCGCGGAGCGCACGGCGGGCGCGGGCGGCGAGGCCCCCTCGTACATCTGCTGGGGCCACAACAACCGCTCGGCGCTGGTCCGCGTCCCGATGTACAAGCCCGGCAAGACCGGCTCGGCGCGGGTGGAGGTCCGCTCCCTGGACTCGGGCGCGAACCCCTACCTGGCCTACGCCCTCCTCTTGGCCGCAGGCCTCAAGGGCATCGAGGAGGGCTACGAGCTCCCGCCCGGCGCCGAGGACGACGTCTGGGCCCTCTCCGACGCCGAGCGCCGCGCGATGGGCATCGAGCCGCTCCCGCAGAACCTCGGGGAGGCCCTGACCCTGATGGAGCGCAGCGACCTGGTCGCCGAGACCCTCGGCGAGCACGTCTTCGACTTCTTCCTGCGCAACAAGCGGCAGGAGTGGGAGGAGTACCGCAGCGAGGTCACGGCGTTCGAGCTGCGGAAGAATCTGCCGGCGCTGTAGGGGCGACTCAGAACCGCAGGGGGCCGACGGTCGCGACCGTCGGCCCCTCGTCCGTTCCTGCGGCGCCCGGCAGCGTCAGGCCCCCTGTCGCTTCAGTTCCGCCAGGAGCAGATGCAGCGGCTTCTCCGCCCGCTGCCGGTACTCCTGGATCGCCCAGCCGTTGCCGTCCGGGTCCTGGAAGTGCATGAATGTGGCGCCGTCGTCGGGGGCGTACTGGACCGGCTCCGAGACGTCGAGGCCGCGTTCGACGAGTTCCGCGTGGGCCGCCTTGATGTCGGCGACGCACAGTTGCAGGCCCTGGTAGGAGCCGGGGGCCGGGGTGGGGCCAGGGGTCATCTCCCAGATGGAGTCGCCGAGGGCGATCGAACAGCCGGAGCCGGGAGGCGTCAGCTGGACGATCCGCATCCCGGGCATGACCTCCTGGTCGATGTCCACGTGGAAGCCGACCTTGTCTCGGTAGAAGTCCCGGGCACGGTCGATGTCGGTCACGGGCAGCGGGATGACTTCAAGAGTGAAGTCCATGGCGTGACTCCTTTGACAGGCATCGGTGAAACCACCACCTTGTCTGGCTGGACGGCTCCACCTTACCGGCGATCTTGCGTGAAGGCCCCGGCGTTGACGCCGGGGATGAAACGCATTTCGGAACTGCCCTCACTGGCATCTTGGAGCGGACGAATCGCTGCTCGCTGTAGTGGCGGACGGTTGCCGGCGGTGCTCCACAGCAGGAGGCGGAGAAGTACGAGGGCGACCACAGGTGTCCGTGCATGGTGGCGCGGTTGATCCGGCCGGTGAACTCCTGGCCGATCCGGCGGGCGGAGACGCCTTGAGGCTGACCCGTTTTGAGACGGCGACCTTCGGTGCGTCGTGCACCAACAGGTGAACATGATCGTGTCGCCGTTGAACTCCCTCAGCTCCATAGAAGTCCTCGAACACGGTTGCTTACATCGTGAGCAATTTCGGTTGGATGTGATCTTTCGCCGTGAGCGGCCAGGAAGCATCCATACGGTGATCCGTATGCAGCTCCGCTACAACTTCCGGGCCTATCCGGATGCCTCCCAGCGCCGTGCGCTGGCCAAGGCGTTCGGGTGCGCCCGTGTGGTGTGGAACGACTGCCTGCGCGACCGGCAACAAGCGCACGCGGCGGGGCAGCCGTATGTGAAGTCGGCGGAGTTGTCCCGGCTTCGTATCACCCAGGCCAAGCGCACCGAGGAACGGGCCTGGCTCGCCGATGTGTCGGCAGTCGTCCTGCAGCAGTCCCTGCGGGACCTGGACACTGCCTACAAGAGCTTCTTCGACAGCCTGAGGGGTAAGCGGCACGGCGGGAAGGTGGGGCCGCCCCGCTATAAGTCGAAGAAGGACACTCGGCAGTCGATCCGCTTCACCACCAATGCCTTCTCCTTACAGGGCGACGGCACGGTGTATATGGCCAAGGTCGGCAATCTCAAGGTCAAGTGGTCCCGCCGCCTGCCGGCCGCGCCGACCTCCCTGACCGTCATCAAGGACAGTTGCGGCCGGTACTTCCTCAGCTTTGTCGTGGACACCGAGCTGGACATCCTCCCCGAGCTGGAGGCGGAGTCCGGTATCGATCTGGGTCTTTCCGCCTTCGCGGTTTTGTCCGACGGGCGGAAGATTGACAGCCCGCGCTTCCTGCGCAGGGCTGAGAAGAAGCTCAAGCGCCTTCAGCGGGAGCTTTCCCGCAAGGTCAGGGGGTCGAAGAACCGGGCCAAGGCCCGTATCAGGGTCGCGCGCCAGCACGCCAAGGTGGCCGACCGGCGCCTAGACTTCCACCACAAGGTTTCCACGCAGATCATTCGCGACAACCAAGCGGTGTACGTGGAAGACCTCGCGGTGTCCGGTCTCGGCCGCACCCGGCTCGCCAAGTCCGTGCACGACGCGGGATGGTCCGCGTTTGTTGGCATGCTGGAGTACAAGGCGGTCAAACACGGCCGCACCTTCGCCAAGGTGGACCGTGCCTTCCCGTCCACTCAGCTCTGCTCGGCTTGCGGATTTAGGGACGGCCCCAAACCGTTGCACGTCCGGGAGTGGATGTGCAGGGCGTGCGGCACCGTGCACGACCGTGACCACAACGCAGCCCGTAACGTCCTCGTCGAAGGACGCCGTATCGTCGCCGCCGGACGGGCGGAGACGCTAAACGCCTCGTGGAGCGCCGGTAAGACCAGGACGAAAGTCCCGGCACAGCGCGGTGAAGCAGGAAGCCTTCGGAAGGGTCAGCCGACCCAGGCCGGAATCCCAGGACTTCATGCCGGGGAGCACGTCAACGAAGCCGAAAACGGTGTGTGGCACCACCGCGTAGACGGCGGCGTGTCCCGCACCGTTCTCTCTGGTTCGTGATCGCTTCGTGCACTGTCGCATCACACGCGACCGCACCTGTTGCCACCTGCCGACCCCGGACTCAACGGCACGGACCATCATCAAGCAGACGGGCATGGCGGTCCCTCCTTGCCCTTGAGACAATGGGGGAGTACTGACCCCCGCCCGGCTGCACCGTCATGATCCAAAACAGCTCCGGTTGCCGTGAGCCGCACTCCGCCGTCGGCGACCGCGACGGAGCGCCCCCACAGGGGAGACCTGCCCCCGTCTGCCTGACGAACTCATCGGAGCCTCCACCGGGGTCTGCGGCTAGGCTCAAAGCCGTACGACCTTGATCCGAAGCAAGTCCGAGGCGAGTCCGAGGGAGGCCCGGGATGACGGCGGCGCCGGGGCGCAGGAGCAGTACCTTCACACGGCTGCTGCGGCACGGCTTCACGGACGCCTCCGCCGCCGAACGGCTCCTGGACAGTCCCGAGCTCGTGCTCCTGCGCGACGACCCGGTGCTGCTGGAAGCGCTGGGCGGGACCGCCGACCCCGATCTCGCCCTGCTCGGACTCGTCCGGCTGCTGGAGGCCCAGCGGGACCCCGGCGCGCGCCGGGAGCTGCTCGACACGCTGATCTCGTCCAAGCCGCTGCGCGACCGGCTGCTCGGCGTGCTGGGCGCCTCCACCGCCCTCGCCGACCATCTCACCCGGCACCCGGGCGACTGGCAGGCACTCGTCATGTACGAGGCGTACGACCTGCACCCCGGGGTGGAGGAGTTCGAGGCGGGCCTCGCGGAGGCCACCGACCCGGTCTCCCTGCGCGTCGCCTACCGGCGCTGCCTGCTGTCCATCGCGGCCCGGGACGTGTGCGGCACGACCGGCGTCGCCGAGTCCGCGGCCGAGCTCGCCGACCTCGCGACCGCCACCCTGCGCGCCGCCCTCGGTCTCGCCGAGGCCGCCGCGCCCGAGGACGCCGCCCTGTGCCGGCTCGCCGTCGTCGCGATGGGCAAGTGCGGCGGCCACGAGCTGAACTACGTCTCCGACGTGGACGTCATCTTCGTGGGGGAGGCGGTCGAGGGGGCCGACGAGACCAAGGCCGTGCGGGCCGCGACCCGGCTCGCCTCGCACATGATGCGGATCTGCTCGGAGACCACGGTCGAGGGCTCCATCTGGCCCGTGGACGCCAACCTCCGGCCCGAGGGCAGAAACGGTCCGCTCGTACGGACCCTCTCCAGCCACCTCGCCTACTACCAGCGCTGGGCCAAGACCTGGGAGTTCCAGGCGCTGCTCAAGGCCCGCCCGGTGGCCGGCGACCTCGACCTCGGCGCGGAGTACGTCGCCGCCGTCCAGCCCCTGGTGTGGAAGGCCGCCGAGCGCGAGAACTTCGTCCCCGACGTGCAGAAGATGCGCCGCCGGGTCGTGGAGAACATCCCCCTCGCCGAGGTCGACCGCCAGCTCAAGCTGGGCCCGGGCGGCCTCAGGGACGTCGAGTTCGCCGTGCAACTGCTCCAGCTGGTGCACGGCCGGACCGACACCTCCCTGCGCAGCGGCACCACCCTCGACGCGCTCAAGGCCCTCGCCTCCGGCGGCTACGTCGGCCGTGCCGACGCCGCCCAGCTCGACGAGGCCTACCGCTTCCTGCGCTCCATGGAGCACCGGATCCAGCTGTTCCGGCTGCGGCGGACGCACCTCGTCCCCGAGGACGAGGCCGAGCTGCGCCGCATCGGCCGCTCCCTCGGCCTGCGCGCCGACCCGGTCGCCGACCTGCACCGCGAGTGGCGGCGGCACGCCACCGTCGTACGCAGGCTGCACGAGAAGCTGTTCTACCGGCCGCTGCTGGACGCGGTCGCCCAGCTCGCCTCCGGAGAGGCCCGGCTCAGGCCCGAGGCGGCCCGGGAGCGCATGGTCGCCCTCGGCTACGCCGACCCCGCCTCCGCCCTGCGCCATCTGGAGGCGCTGGCCTCCGGCGTCACCCGCAAGGCCGCCATCCAGCGCACCCTGCTGCCCGTCCTGCTGGGCTGGTTCGCCGACTCCGCCGACCCGGACGCGGGCCTGCTCAACTTCCGCAAGGTGTCGGACGCCCTCGGCAAGACGCCCTGGTACCTGCGGCTGCTGCGGGACGAGGGCGCCGCCGCGCAGAACCTCGCCCGGGTGCTGTCCGCCGGGCGGCTCGCGCCCGACCTGCTGATGCGCGCCCCCGAGGCGGTGGCGCTGCTCGGCGACGGGGACGGCGGCGGTCTGGAGCCCCGCTCCCGCGCCCATCTGGAGCAGGAGATACTCGCCGCCGTGAAACGGGCCGACGGGGCCGCCCAAGCGGTCACCGCCGCACGCGGGGTGCGCCGCCGCGAGCTGTTCCGTACGGCCGCCGTCGACATCGTCGGCTCCTACGGCACCGAGGAGCAGCCCGCCGAGGCCGACCAGGGCGCGCTGGTGGACCGGGTCGGCGGCGCGGTGTCGGACCTGACGGCGGCGACGCTCGCCGGGACGCTCCGGGCGGTCGTGCGGGACGGCTGGGGCGATGACCTGCCCACCCGGTTCGCGATCATCGGCATGGGCCGCTTCGGAGGGCACGAACTGGGCTACGGCTCCGACGCGGACGTGCTCTTCGTGCACGAGCCGCGTGACGGCGTCGACGAGCACGAGGCCGGGCAGGCCGCCAACAAGGTCGTCTCCGAGATGCGCCGCCTGCTCCAGATCCCCAGCGCCGACCCGCCCCTGCTCATCGACGCCGACCTGCGCCCCGAAGGCAAGTCCGGGCCGCTCGTGCGGACCCTGAAGTCGTACGAGGCGTACTACCGCCGGTGGTCCCTGACCTGGGAGTCGCACGCGCTGCTGCGGGCCGTGCCCGTCGCCGGGGACGCGGACCTGGGCCGCCGGTTCATCGAGCTGATCGACCCGCTGCGCTACCGGGCGGACGGGCTCGACGACGAGGCCGTCCGCGAGATCCGGCGGCTCAAGGCCCGGATGGAGTCCGAGCGGCTGCCGCGCGGCGCCGACCCCAAACTCCACGCCAAGCTGGGGCCGGGCGGCCTCTCCGACGTGGAGTGGACCGTGCAGCTGCTGCAACTGCGGCACGGCTCGGCGGAGCCGGGCCTGCGCACCACCCGCACCCGGGAGGCCCTGGCCGCCGCCCGCACGGCCGGGCTCATCACGGAGGAGGACGCCGCGACCCTGGACGAGGCCTGGGTCCTCGCGACCCGCGTCCGCAACGCGGTGATGCTGGTCCGGGGCCGGGCCGGCGACACGTTCCCCACGGAGTCCCGCGAACTGGCGGCCGTCGGCCGTTACCTGGGCTACGGCCCCGGCCACGCGGGCGACATGCTCGACGCGTACCGCCGCACGGCGCGCAGGGCACGGGGCGTGGTGGAGGAACTCTTCTACGGGGCGACGGAGCGCTAGGGCCTGTCGTTTGGATCACGGCGCAGGGAATCGGCAGCACTTCTTCGACGCCGGTGAGCGGGGCCTGGTGCGTGCAGATGCAAGGCGGAGGAGGGAGTCGACGCGATGGGGCCCCGCCCGCGCGAGCGAAGCCGAGCGTGGGGGAGTCGGCGACCGACGAGAACGCGGCAGATGTGCGTGCCAGGCCCCGCGTCTGCGGCGTGATCCAAACGACAGGCCCTAGTCCGACGGCCCCGGGCCGGCCCCCACCCGCACGCGGTGCCCTGGCGAGGTAGCCCTCGCCGGGACCAGGCGCGGCAGCGCGTACGGCTGGGTGCCGTACCAGAGCCTCGCCACCCCGAAGCCGAAGGCCAGGCAGAGCAGGCCGCCCACCGCGTCGAGCCAGAAGTGGTTCGCGGTGGCGACGATGACCACCAGGGTCAGCATCGGGTACAGCAGGCCCAGCACCCGCACCCAGGGGACCGTCGCCAGGGCGAAGATCGTCAGGCCGCACCACAGGGACCAGCCGATGTGCATCGACGGCATCGCGGCGTACTGGTTGGACATGTGCTTCAGGTCGCCGGAGGCCATCGATCCCCAGGTCTGGTGGACCATGACGGTGTCGATGAAACCGCTGCCGTTCATCAGGCGCGGGGGCGCCAGCGGATACAGGTAGTAGCCGACCAGGGCGACGGCGGTGGTCGCGAACAGCACCAGCCGGGTCGCCGCGTACCGGCCGGGATGCCAACGGAACAGCCACACGAGCACACCCAGCGTCACCACGAAGTGCAGCGTCGCGTAGTAGTAGTTCATGCCGATGATCAGCCAAGTCACCGTGTTCACGGCGTGATTGACCGACTCCTCCACGGCGATGCCCAGCTGGTGCTCGGCCTTCCAGATCCAGTCGGCGTTGCGCAGCGCCTCGGTCTTCTGCTCGGGCACGGCATTGCGGATCAGCGAATACGTCCAGTAACTCACCGCGATCAGCAGGATCTCGAACCAGAACCGGGGCCGGCGCGGGGCGCGCGGCCGACGCGATGGACCCGTGCCGCTCTCGGCCGTAACGGGCTGCGGAAGGGCCGATTCCCGGCCTTCCGGCTTCGTCACGGTCGTTTCACCCATAGGCACAAAGTCTGCCAGAAAAGGACTTCCCCACCGATCATCCCCCGGCCGGGCCCGGGTCGCATGTTCTCCCTACGGCGAGATCAGGCGATGACCTCAGGAACGGCCGCGATCCCCGGGTGCGGACGCGGTCGAACCGCGCACGACCAGCTCCGGCATGAACACGAACTCGCTGTGGGGGGCCGGGGTGCCGCCGATCTCCTCCAGCAGGGTGCGGACGGCCGCCTGGCCCATCGCCGGGACCGGCTTGCGGATGGTGGTCAGCGGCGGATCGGTGAACGCGATCAGCGGAGAGTCGTCGAAGCCGACCACCGAGACGTCCTTCGGCACGTCCAGGCCCAGCTGCCGCGCCGCCCTGATCGCGCCCAGCGCCATCATGTCGCTCGCGCACACCACGGCCGTGCAGTTCCGCTCGATCAACGCCGTCGTCGCGGCCTGGCCGCCCTCCAGGGTGTACAGGGAGTGCTGGACCAGCTCCGACTCGACGGCCTCGGCGCCCAGGCCCAACTGGTCCTGCATCGTGCGCACGAACCCCTCGATCTTGCGCTGCACCGGCACGAACCGCTTCGGCCCCAGGGCCAGCCCGATCCGCTGGTGTCCCAGGGACACCAGGTGCGTGACCGCCAGGCTCATCGCGGCACGGTCGTCGGGGGAGATGAACGGCGCCTGCACCTTCGGCGAGAAACCGTCGACCAGCACGTACGGCACGCCCTGCGCGCGCAGCCGGTCGTAGCGCTGCATGTCGGCGGTGGTGTCCGCGTGCAGCCCGGAGACGTAGATGATCCCGGCGACCCCGCGGTCGACGAGCATCTCCGTGAGCTCGTCCTCCGTCGAGCCGCCCGGCGTCTGGGTGGCGAGGACGGGCGTGTAGCCCTGCCTCGTCAGCGCCTGGCCGATGACCTGGGCCAGGGCCGGGAAGATCGGGTTCTCCAGCTCGGGGGTGATCAGGCCGACCAGGCCCTCGCTGCGCTGGCGCAGGCGCACCGGGCGTTCGTAGCCCAGCACGTCGAGGGCGGCCAGCACGGACTGGCGGGTGGTGGCGGCGACGCCCGGCTTCCCGTTGAGGACGCGGCTGACCGTCGCTTCGCTCACCCCCGCCTGGGCGGCGATGTCGGCAAGCCGTGTGGTCACAGCACCGGACTGTAGCGGCCGGGGCTCTCCATGCGCACCGACGGGACGCCTGGTGCGTGCCGTCCCACGGCCGGCTGCGGGTTGCTGGGTCATCGCGGTCCCCAAAGAGTCGAGAAGAGGTCGTGGCCGGCGTCCGATCCGCAACGGATGATTCCCCCGGCGGAAGCGGATGGCAAGTGCTTGCAGAGTCTTGCACAGCTGTCCGACTCCCCGCCGAACAGCCGGAAATCCGGGTCCCGCAGGGGCAGAGGTGAGGTCACGGCGGGGTAACCATCCGCACCGCTTGCAACTTTTTGCTGCAAGGTCTTTCGCAAGTCCGTGAAGCGCGGCTAATCTCACCGACGCCCGGCGGCCAACGGCGCAGTCGGCAGCACGAACGGGCTGACCCTCAAGGAGAACTCATGCGGCGTGGCATAGCGGCCACCGCGCTGGTGGCGTCCCTCGCCCTGGCGGCGACGGCGTGCGGCGGAAGCGACAGCGGCGGCGAGGCCGGCGGCCCGGTCACCATCACCTGGTGGGACACCTCCAACGCGACCAACGAGGCGCCGACGTACAAGGCCCTGGTCAAGGAGTTCGAGGCCGCCCACAAGGACGTCAAGGTCAACTACGTCAACGTCCCCTTCGACCAGGCGCAGAACAAGTTCGACACCGCCGCCGGTTCCAAGGGCGCCCCCGACGTGCTGCGTTCCGAGGTCGGCTGGACCCCCGCCTTCGCCAAGAAGGGCTTCTTCGCGCCGCTCGACGGCACCGAGGCCCTCGCCGAGCAGGACAAGTTCCAGCCCAGCCTGATCGAGCAGGCCAAGTACGAGGGCAAGACCTACGGCGTCCCCTTCACCACGGACACCCTCGCCCTCGTCTACAACAAGGCCCTGTTCGAGAAGGCCGGCGTCGAGGCCCCCAAGACCTGGGACGACCTGAAGAAGGCCGCTGCCACGATCAAGGACAAGACCGGCGTCGACGGCTACTGGGGCTCCACCCAGGCCTACTACGCGCAGAGCTTCCTCTACGGCGAGGGCGCCGACACCGTCGACGTCGACGCCAAGAAGATCACCGTGACCTCGCCGGAGGCCAAGAAGGCCTACGGCACCTGGCAGAGCCTCTTCAAGGGCAAGGGCCTGCACAAGGCCGACACCACCGCCGACGCCTACGCCCACATCCAGGAGGCGTTCGTCAGCGGCAAGGTCGCCTCGATCGTCCAGGGCCCGTGGGAGATCACCAACTTCTACAAGGGCTCCGCCTTCAAGGACAAGAACAACCTCGGCATCGCCACCGTCCCGGCCGGCTCCACCGGCAAGGCGGGCGCCCCGACCGGCGGCCACAACCTCTCCGTGTACGCGGGCTCGGACAAGGCCCACCAGGAGGCCTCGCTGAAGTTCGTGAAGTTCATGACCTCGGCCAAGGCCCAGGAGACCATCGCGCTGAAGAACAACACGCTCCCCACCCGCGAGGACGCCTACACCGCCGAGGTCAAGGCCGACCCCGGCATCGCCGGCTACCAGGGCGTGCTGTCCGCCGCCCAGCCGCGCCCGGCGCTGCCCGAGTACAGCTCCCTGTGGGGCCCGCTGGACGACGAGCTGATCGAGATCGCCGGCGGCAAGGAGTCGCTGGACAAGGGCCTCGGCGACGCCGAGACCGCCATCACCAAGCTGGTGCCCGACTTCTCCAAGTGACGGCCGCCGGCCCGCGCCCGGGCAGTCCCCTGAGGGCTGCCCGGGCGGCCCCCTTGACCTCCTTGAACCTCCAGAAGGTGCCGAACCATGACAGTCGTCATCGACCGAGCGACCGGCAAGCGGCGCGGTGAGCGGGAACCGCGTCCCGGGCCGGGCCGGCGGCTGAAGAACGGCTTCCACAAGCACTGGTACGCCTACGCGATGGTCGCCCCGGTGGCGATCGTCCTCGCCGTCCTGGTGCTGTACCCGCTTGGCTACGGCCTGTACCTCACGCTCACCGACGCCACCAGCCTCAACACCGCCCGCACGATCGGCGTCAACGAGATCGACGCCACCTACAAGTTCATCGGCCTGGACAACTACGCCGACATCCTGTGGGGCCCGACGGCGTACGACCGATTCTGGTCGCACTTCCTGTGGACGGTCTTCTGGACGGCCGCCTGTGTCACCCTGCACTACGGCATCGGCCTCGGCCTGGCGCTGCTGCTCAACCAGAAGCTGCGCGGACGCACCCTCTACCGGATGATCCTGGTGCTGCCCTGGGCGGTGCCGACCTTCGTCACCGTCTTCGGCTGGCGGTTCATGCTCGCCGACGGCGGCATCATCAACTCCGGCCTGGAGTTCCTGCATCTGCCGACGCCGCTGTGGCTTGAGGACACCTTCTGGCAGCGGTTCTCCGCGATCATGGTCAACACCTGGTGCGGTGTGCCGTTCATGATGGTCTCGCTGCTGGGCGGACTGCAGTCGATCGACGCGAGCCTGTACGAGGCCTCCGAGATGGACGGCGCGAGCGCCTGGCAGCGGTTCCGCTACGTCACCCTGCCCGGCCTCAGGTCCGTCAGCACGACGGTCGTACTCCTCGGCGTCATCTGGACCTTCAACCAGTTCGCCATCATCTTCCTGTTGTTCGGCAACACCGCGCCCGACGCCCAGATCCTCGTGACCTGGGCCTACCAGCTGGGCTTCGGTCAGCAGCCGCGCGACTACGCCCAGTCCGCCGCCTACGGAATCCTCCTCCTGTCCCTCCTGATCGTCTTCACCTCGTTCTACCGCCGCTGGCTAAACCGCAACGAGCAGCAGCTCGCGATCTGAGGAAGGAGTTCCCATGAGTACGACGCGTACCACCACCGTCGAGACCCCCGCCGAGGCCGGCGAGCGGCGCCCCGCGGGCGACCCGCGCAAGTCCCGCCGCCGCGGGGAGCAGAGCCGCGCGGCCTCCCTCGCCTCGCACGCCGTGCTGATCGGCGCGAGCCTGACCGCGCTCTTCCCGATCGCCTGGCTGGTCTTCCTGTCCCTCGGCCCGGACAAGGACGACTACCTCCACCCCGGGCGCATCTGGAGCAAGATGACGCTCGACAACTACACCTTCGTCCTCAAGGACACGAGCTTCTTCGACTGGCTGACGAGCACGCTGGTCGTGGTGCTGGGCACCACGCTCATCGGCGTCGTCGTCGCGGCGTCCACCGGCTACGCGGTCTCCCGCATGCGCTTCCCCGGCTACCGGAAGCTGATGTGGGCGTTGCTGGTCACCCAGATGTTCCCCATCGCGGTACTGGTCGTGCCGATGTACCAGATCCTCTCGGATCTCCAGCTCATCGACAGCTACCTTGGTCTCATCCTTGTCAACTGCACCACGATCGTGCCGTACTGCGCCTGGCTGATGAAGGGCTATTTCGACACCATCCCGTTCGAGATCGACGAGGCCGGACGCGTCGACGGGCTGACCCCCTTCGGCACTTTCGCGCGGCTCATCCTGCCGCTCGCGAAGCCCGGCCTCGCGGTCGCGGCGTTCTACAGCTTCCTCACGGCCTTCGGGGAGGTCGCGTTCGCCTCGACGTTCATGCTGAGCGACGACAAGTACACCTTTGCCGTCGGTCTGCAGACCTTTGTGAGCGAGCATGACGCTCAGCGGAACCTGATGGCCGCGACGGCTGTGCTGATCGCGATACCGGCCGCCCTGTTCTTCTATCTCGTGCAGAAGAACCTGGTGACCGGGCTTACCGCCGGTGGCACCAAGGGGTGACGCACGCTCCGCTGGTCGAGCCGGTAGGGGCCGTCGCTCGGCTGCGGCGCCGTCGTGGCCGGTCGCGCAGTTCCCCGCGCCCCTGGGGCACTGCCGAACCGCCCTCCAGAAGCACGAGGCGGCCGTGGTGCCCATCCGACCCCGCTGTGCCGCGGCCGCCTCGTCACCCCCACTCACACCTCACATGACCACGCCCCTGTTACGCACCAAGGACGACATGAGCCAGCAGCCCTTTGCCGCCCCTGCCATGACCCCCACCGTCGCCAAGCGCCGCGACTGGTGGCGGGACGCGGTGATCTACCAGGTGTACCCGCGCAGCTTCGCCGACAGCGACGGCGACGGCATGGGCGACCTGGAAGGTGTCCGCACCCGTCTGCCGTATCTGCGCGACCTCGGCGTGGACGCCGTGTGGCTCAGCCCCTTCTACGCCTCGCCGCAGGCCGACGCCGGCTACGACGTCGCCGACTACCGGGCCGTCGACCCCATGTTCGGCAACCTCCTGGACGCCGACGCGCTGATCCGCGACGCCCACGAGCTGGGCCTCAGGATCATCGTCGACCTGGTCCCGAACCACTCCTCCGACCAGCACGAGTGGTTCAAGCGGGCCGTCGCCGAGGGCCCCGGCTCCCCGCTGCGCGAGCGCTACCACTTCCGCCCCGGCAAGGGGAAGAACGGCGAACTGCCGCCCAACGACTGGGAGTCGATCTTCGGCGGCCCGGCGTGGACCCGGGTCACCGAACCCGACGGCACGCCCGGCGAGTGGTACCTGCACCTCTTCGCCCCCGAGCAGCCCGACTTCAACTGGGAGCACCCGGCGGTCGGCGACGAGTTCCGCTCCATCCTGCGCTTCTGGCTGGACATGGGCGTCGACGGCTTCCGTATCGACGTCGCCCACGGTCTCGTGAAGGCGGAAGGGCTGCCCGACCTTGGATCCCACGACCAGGTGAAGCTGCTGGGCAACGATGTCATGCCGTTCTTCGACCAGGAGGGCGTGCACGAGATCTACCGGCAGTGGCGGCTCGTCCTCGACGAGTACGCGGGGGAGAGGATCTTCGTCGCCGAGGCCTGGACCCCGACCATCGAGCGCACCGCCCACTACGTCCGCCCGGACGAGCTGCACCAGGCGTTCAACTTCCAGTACCTCAGCACCCACTGGGACGCCCAGGAACTGCGCGAGGTCATCGACCGCACCCTGGACGCCATGCGCCCGGTCGGCGCACCCGCCACCTGGGTGCTGTCCAACCACGACGTGACCCGGCACGCCACCCGCTTCGCCAACCCGGCGGGGCTCGGCACCCAGATCCGGCTGGCCGGCGACCGGGAACTCGGGCTGCGCAGGGCCCGCGCCGCGTCCCTGCTCATGCTGGCGCTGCCCGGCTCGGCCTACGTCTACCAGGGCGAGGAGCTAGGGCTGCCCGACGTCGTCGACCTGCCGGACGAGGTGCGTCAGGACCCGGCGTACTTCCGGGGCGCCGGCCAGGACGGCTTCCGTGACGGGTGCCGGGTGCCGATCCCGTGGACCCGGACCGGCTCGTCGTACGGCTTCGGCGACGGGGGCAGCTGGCTGCCGCAGCCGGACGGCTGGGGCGAGCTGAGCGTCGAGGCGCAGACCGGGCAGCCCGGCTCGACCCTGGAGCTGTACCGCGCCGCGCTCGCCGTGCGCCGCGAGCAGCCCGACCTCGGCGCCGGTACGTCCGTGGAGTGGCTGCGGGCGCCCGAGGGCGTGCTCGCCTTCCGGCGCGGGGAGTTCGTGTGCGTCGCGAACACCACCGGCGAGTCGGTGGCGATGCCGGCGTACGGCCGGGTGCTGGTCGCGAGCGGCGAGGTCGTCCTGGTCGACGACGAGGCGAAGGTGCCGGCCGACAGCACCGTGTGGTGGACCACGGCGATCGCGGGGGACCGCGCCTGATTTTCCTTTGAATTTCGTACGGCCCGCTGCCCTTTCGGGTGGCGGGCCTCTACTATCTGCGTCACCGCAAGGTTTCTGAACCTTGCTGCAAGAACCTTCAACGAAGAAGGAAACCCCACATGGCACGCAGATACCTCGCCTCCGCCGTCGCGCTCGCCGCGGCTGCGGTTGTCATGAACCCAACGAGTGCGCAGGCCTCCCCACCTGGCACCAAGGACGTCACCGCCGTCCTCTTCGAGTGGAACTTCGCCTCCGTCGCCCGCGAGTGCACCAACACGCTCGGGCCCGCCGGATACGGCTACGTCCAGGTCTCCCCGCCCGCCGAGCACATACAGGGCTCCCAGTGGTGGACCTCGTACCAGCCGGTCAGCTACAAGATCGCCGGCCGGCTCGGCGACCGCACGGCCTTCCGGAACATGGTGAACACCTGCCACGCGGCCGGTGTGAAGGTCGTCGCCGACACGGTCGTCAACCACATGGCGGCGGGCGACGGCACCGGTACCGGCGGCTCGTCGTACGGCAAGTACACCTACCCGGGTCTGTACTCCGCGCCCGACTTCGACGACTGCACCGCCCGGATCGGCAACTACCAGGACCGCTGGAACGTCCAGCACTGCGAACTGGTCGGCCTCTCCGACCTCGACACCGGCGAGGACTACGTGCGCGGCGCGATCGCCGGGTACATGAACGACCTGCTCTCCCTCGGTGTCGACGGCTTCCGTATCGACGCGGCCAAGCACATGGACACGGCCGACCTGGCGAACATCAAGTCCCGGCTGAGCAACCCGTCGGCGTACTGGAAGCAGGAGGTCATCTACGGCTCCGGCGAGGCGGTCCAGCCCACCGAATACACGAGTAACGGCGACGTCCAGGAGTTCCGCTACGCCTACGACCTCAAGCGGGTCTTCAACAACGAGAACCTCGCCTATCTGAAGAACTACGGCGAGGGCTGGGGCTACATGAACAGCGGAGTCTCCGGCGTCTTCGTCGACAACCACGACACCGAGCGCAACGGCAGCACCCTGAGCTACAAGGACAACGCGAACTACACCCTGGCCAACGTCTTCATGCTCGCCTGGCCCTACGGCGCCCCGGACATCAACTCCGGCTACGAGTTCTCCGACCACGACGCCGGCCCGCCGGGCGGCGGCCAGGTGAACGCCTGCTGGCAGGACGGCTGGAAGTGCCAGCACAACTGGCCGGAGATCAAGTCGATGGTCGCCTTCCGCAACGCCACGCGGGGCGAGGCCGTCACCAACTGGTGGGACAACGGAGGCGACGCCATCGCGTTCGGGCGGGGAAGCAAGGGCTTCGTGGCCATCAACCACGAGTCGGGCTCGCTGAGCCGGACGTACCAGACGTCGCTGCCGGCGGGGACGTACTGCGACGTGCAGAACAACACCGCCGTGACCGTGAACTCCAGTGGTCGGTTCACCGCCACCCTGGGCCCCCATACCGCCCTGGCGATCCACGCAGGCAAGTCCAGCTGCTGATCCGCGTCGGGACGAACTGCCCGGCACGCGTGCTCACGCGTGCCGGGCGGGCTGACCGTCCCTCCCGCCCCAACCGCCTTGCGGATCTGCCCACCGCCGTGCCCGCACCACCGCGGCTCCTGGCCGGGCTGCCGGTGAAGGGCCGGAGCCTGGCAGTGCCGTGTCTACCACGCATGCCAGAGCTCACCGTGACGGTGGCGGACCGGAGGGATGTCCACGCCGTCAAGGTCGTGGCCGGCGTGGTGCAGCCCGCGGATCCGCTGGGCTTCGAGTCGCGCCTGGAGCCGGGCCCGACGTTCAGCCGTGGCGATCTCGGCTGAGAATGAGCCCCTTCTGCAGTTCATGGGCGGCCTGGGCCAATTCAGCGTGTGTGTAGCGCAGGTCGTACAGGGACATGCGCTCCGATGCGCCGTCTCGGACGCGGAGTCGCGAGGGAGTCGTGCGAACCGTCCTGGACATCGAGAACCTCCGTACGGCCCTCTGGGCTCTCCAGAGGTACCTACGGCGGGTGCGAAGTGGGCGGCACGACTCAGCCCTCTCGTCGGTGAAACGATCTGCCAGCAGCACAGTAGTTCGCGCGGACGAGCAGGGCCGAGTTTCTTGCTCGCCCCCGGTCGGAGCCAAGCCCTCCACACGGGCCGGTCCAACTGCCGAGCGCCGCGCTCCAGTTGTGATGCGTGAGGGATTGACGCTTCCGGAACGCTGCCCTACGTTCCCCCGCTGGCCGACACCGAGTCCAACCCCTTCGCGCGTTCGAACAACGTCACCTTCAGCGGCACCCCCTGGAGTCAGGACATCAGTCACGGCGAGATGGTCCGGCACACCAACGAACAGACCCTCACGGTCAATCCGTGCCGGCTCCAGTACCTCTACCAGGGCCTGAACCTCTCGGCGAGCGGCCACTACAACACGCTCCCGTGGCGGCTGGGCCTGCTGACGCAGACCAACTCCACTTTTGTTGAAAATTCTTTCCGATGGTTTCAGGACTCTTGCTGTAAGCGTTTCGGCGGCGATACGGTCGCGCGGGGTCGGACCCGTGAGAGCCGCAATCGCAAGGAGTCCACGTCAGTGATACCGAGATGGCGTGCGCCCTCAAGGCGCCGAACCTCCCGTGCCGGACGGGTCGCCGCGGTCACCGCCACCGCGCTGGCCGCAGCACTCGTCCAGCCTCTCGCCGCCGAAGCGGCCACCCCGCCGGCGCCCCCGTCCGACGCGAAGCTCGCCGCCGAGCCCGCCCGGCACGACGCGACCCGTGAGCAGTTCTACTTCGTCCTCCCGGACCGCTTCGCCAACGGCGACCCGCGCAACGACAAGGGCCGCCTGACCGGTTCCCGCCTCGCCACCGGTTACGACCCCACCGACAAGGGCTTCTACCAGGGCGGCGACCTCAAGGGCCTGACCAAGAGGCTCGACTACATCAAGGGCCTCGGCACCACCGCCCTGTGGATGGCCCCGATCTTCAAGAACCAGCCCGTGCAGGGGACGGGAGCGAACGCCTCGGCCGGCTACCACGGTTACTGGATCACCGACTTCACCCAGGTCGACCCGCACTTCGGCACCAACAAGGACCTCGAGACCCTCATCGACAAGGCCCACGCCAAGGGCATGAAGGTCTTCTTCGACGTCATCACCAACCACACGGCCGATGTCGTCGACTACGAGGAGAAGTCGTACGACTACCTCTCCAAGGGCGCCTTCCCGTACCTGACGAAGGACGGCAAGCCCTTCGACGACGCGGATTACGCGGACGGGCGGCGGGATTTCCCCGAGGTCGACCGCGGCTCCTTCCCGCGCACACCCAAGGTGGTCAAGAGCAACAAGGTCCCGTCGTGGCTCAACGACCCGACGATGTACCACAACCGCGGCGACTCCACCTTCGCCGGTGAGAGCTCCGGGCACGGCGACTTCAGCGGCCTCGACGACCTGTGGACCGAGCGGCCCGAGGTCGTCGGCGGCATGGAGAAGATCTACCAGCGCTGGGTGCGGGACTTCGACATCGACGGCTTCCGGATCGACACCGTGAAGCACGTCAACATGGAGTTCTGGACCCAGTGGGCCACCGCCCTCGACGCCTACGCGGCGAGGCAGGGGCGCGACGACTTCTTCATGTTCGGCGAGGTGTACTCGGCCGACACCGCCGTCACCTCCCCGTACGTCACCCGGGGACGACTCGACGCCACGCTGGACTTCCCCTTCCAGGAGGCGGCCCGCCAGTACGTCTCGCAGGGCGGCAGCGCGCAGCGGCTCGCGGGCGTCTTCGGCGACGACTACAAGTACACGACCGGCAAGGCCAACGCGTACGAGCAGGTCACCTTCCTCGGCAACCACGACATGGGCCGGATCGGGACCTTCCTGAAGCAGGACAATCCGAAGGCCACCGACGCGCAGATCCTCGCCAAGGACCGGCTCGCCAACGAGCTGATGTTCCTGAGCCGTGGCAACCCCGTCGTCTACTACGGCGACGAGCAGGGCTTCACCGGTGCGGGCGGCGACAAGGACGCCCGGCAGAGCATGTTCGCCTCGCGCACCGCCGACTACCTCGACGACGACCGGATCGGCACCGACCGCACCCACGCCGACGACGCCTACGACACGCAAGCACCGCTCTACCGCCGGATCAGCGCCCTCGCCAAGCTCCGCAAAGCCAACCCGGCCCTCACCGACGGCGTCCAGCAGCAGCGCTACGCGGCCGACGGCCCGGGTGTCTACGCCTTCTCCCGTACGGAGGCGCGCACCGGCACCGAGTACGTCGTCGCCTTCAACAACGCCGCCGACAAGAAGACCGCGACCTTCGCCACCGGCTCGGCCGGCATGGTCTTCAAGGGCGTCTACGGCACCGACGACTCCCTGAGGAGCGACGGCGACAGGAAGCTCACCCTCACCGTCCCGGCCGGCTCGGCGATCGTCCTCAAGGCGGCCCGCAAGCTCGCCCAGCCCGCCACGAAGCCGACGATCACCCTGAAAGCCCCGGCGGCGGGCGCCACCGGCACCGTGGAACTGTCCGCCGATGATGGGGGCACCTCCCGCTCGGGCGAAGCCGAGAGCGGGGGAGGCGGACAGCTGAACCGGGTCGTCTTCGCGGCCCAGACCGGCAACGGCAAGTGGCAGACCCTCGGCTCCGCCGACCACGCCCCCTACAAGGTCACGCACACCATCCCCGAGGACGTACCGCCCGGCACCGCCCTGCGCTACAAGGCCGTCGTGGTCGACTCGGCCGGCCGCACCGCGAGCGCCCTGGCCGCCTCCACCACCGGCACCCCGCCCGTCGAGGAGCCGGCAGGCGCCTCCTCCCGCGACTACGCGATCGTCCACTACAAGCGCGCCGACGGAAACTACGCCGACTGGGGCCTGTACGCCTGGGGCGACCTCGCCGAGGGCGAGGCCACGGAATGGCCGAAGAGCCACCCCTTCACCGGCCGTGACGCCTACGGCGCCTTCGCCTACGTCAAGCTCAAGCCCGGCGCCTCGACCGTCGACTTCCTCGTCATCGACAAGGACGGCGACAAGGACGTCCCCGCCGACCGCACGATCGACGTCACGAAGACCGGCGAGGTCTGGATCGAACAGGGCCAGGAGACCGTCCGCACGGAGAAGCCGGCCGCCGACTACCCGGCCCCGGACAAGACCAAGGCCGTCCTGCACTACCACCGGGCCGACGGCGACTACGACGGCTGGGGCCTGCACGTCTGGACCGGTGCCGCGAACCCCACCGACTGGTCGAACCCCCTCAAGCCGGTCAAGACTGATACCTATGGTGCGGTCTTCGAGGTACCGCTCACCGACGGTGCCACCAGCCTCAGCTACATCCTCCACAAGGGCGACGAGAAGGACCTGCCCTCCGACCAGTCGCTCGACCTCAAGGCGAACGGCCACGAGGTGTGGCTGGTGAGCGGCCAGGAGAAGTACCTGCTCCCGCAGCCGGTGGGCGCCGCCGCCGCGCTCGACCTGACCACGTCCAAGGCGGTCTGGATCGACCGGCACACCCTCGCCTGGAACGGCTCCGACGCGGCCGCCTCCACCCAGCTGCTGTACTCCCGCGACGGTTCGATCGCCGCGAAGGACGGCACCCTGACCGGTGACGCCAAGTGGCTGCGCCTGTCGAAGGGCGAGCTGACCGACGCCCAGAAGGCGAAGTTCCCGCACCTGAAGGCGTACGACGCCTGGACCGTCGACCCACGCGACCGCGACCGGGTCCGCGAGGCCCCGCGCGGCCAGGTCGTCGCGACGCAGCGGGCCGCGACCGGGGCCGTGCTCGCGGCGACCGGCGTCCAGCTCGCCGGTGTCCTCGACGACCTGTACAACGCCACGAAGGCCGACCTGGGGCCGACGTTCTCCCACGGCCGCCCCACACTGTCCGTCTGGGCGCCGACCGCGCAACAGGTGTCCCTGGAGATCGGCGACTCCACCGTCCCGATGCGGCGCGACGCCACCACCGGCGTCTGGTCCGTCACCGGCCCGAAGACCTGGAAGGGCAAGCCCTACCGGTACGTCGTGAAGGTCTGGGCCCCCAGCGTCCGCGAGGTCGTCACCAACAGGGTCACCGACCCCTACGCGCTGGCCCTCACCGCCGACTCCGAGCGCAGCCTGGTCGTGGACCTGGACGACAAGGCGCTGAAGCCGTCCGGCTGGTCGTCGTACAAGAAGCCCGAGGCCGTACCGCTGCGGGACGCCCAGATCCAGGAGCTGCACATCCGGGACTTCTCCGTCGAGGACCGCACGGCCAAGCACCCCGGCAGCTACCTCGCCTTCACCGACGGGGACAGCGACGGCTCGAAGCACCTGCGCGAGCTGGCGAAGGCGGGCACCTCGTACGTGCATCTGCTGCCCGCGTTCGACATCGCCACCATCCCCGAGAAGAAGGCCGACCAGGCGACGACCGACTGCGACCTCGCCTCCTACCCGGCCGACTCCGACAAGCAGCAGGAATGCGTCGGCAAGGTCGCCGCGAAGGACGCCTACAACTGGGGCTACGACCCGTACCACTACACGGTCCCCGAGGGCTCCTACGCCACCGACCCGGACGGCACGGCCCGCACGGTCGAGTTCCGGAAGATGGTGAAGGCGCTGAATGACGACGGACTGCGCGTCGTCATGGACGTCGTCTACAACCACACCGCCGCGAGCGGCCAGGAGAAGACCAGCGTCCTCGACCGGATCGTGCCCGGCTACTACCAGCGGCTCCTCGCGGACGGCTCCGTGGCGAACAGCACCTGCTGTGCCAACACGGCCACCGAGAACGCCATGATGGGCAAGCTCGTCGTCGACTCGGTCGTCACCTGGGCCAGGCAGTACAAGGTCGACGGCTTCCGCTTCGACCTCATGGGCCACCACCCGAAGGCCAACATCCTCGCGGTCCGCGAGGCCCTCGACGCGCTCACCCTCGCCAAGGACGGCGTCGACGGCAAGAAGATCATCCTCTACGGCGAGGGCTGGAACTTCGGCGAGATCGCCGACGACGCCCGGTTCGAGCAGGCCACGCAGAAGAACATGGCCGGTACCGGCATCGCCACCTTCTCCGACCGTGCCCGCGACGCCGTGCGCGGCGGCGGCCCCTTCGACGAGGACCCCGGCGTCCAGGGCTTCGCGTCCGGCCTGTACACCGACCCCAACTCCTCGCAGCACAACGGCACCCCGGCCGAGCAGAAGGCCCGCCTGCTGCACTACCAGGACCTCATCAAGGTCGGCCTCTCCGGCAACCTCGCCGGTTACCGGTTCACCGGCACCGACGGCAAGGAGGTCACCGGCGCCGAGGTCGACTACAACGGGCAGCCCGCGGGCTACGCGGACGCCCCGGGCGACGCCCTCGCCTACGCCGACGCGCACGACAACGAGTCCCTCTTCGACGCCCTCGCCTTCAAACTGCCCGCGACGACCAGCGCGTCCGACCGGGCCCGGATGCAGGTCCTCGCCATGGCGACGGCCACCCTCTCCCAGGGCCCGGCCCTCTCCCAGGCGGGCACCGACCTGCTGCGCTCCAAGTCCCTGGACCGCAACTCCTACGACAGCGGCGACTGGTTCAACGCCGTCCACTGGAACTGCGCCGACGGCAACGGCTTCGGCCGCGGCCTGCCCATGGCGGCCGACAACAAGGACAAGTGGCGTTACGGCAAGCCCCTGTTGAGCACGGTCGAGGTCGGCTGCGAGCAGATCGAGGGCACCTCGGCCGCGTACCGGGATCTGCTGAGGATCCGTTCGACGGAGCCGGCGTTCTCCCTCTCCACGACCGGCCAGGTGCAGTCGAAACTCTCCTTCCCGCTGTCCGGCAGGGACGAGACCCCCGGTGTGATCACCATGCGGCTCGGCGATCTCGTCGTCGTCTTCAACGCCACACCCGAGCGGCGGGAACAGCGGGTCACCGCCGTCGCCGGAACCGGCTACCGGCTGCACCCGGTGCAGGCCGCGGGGGCGGACCCTACCGTCAAGTCGTCCGCCTACGCCGCTGAATCGGGCACGTTCGCCGTTCCGGGGCGCACGGTCGCCGTCTTCACCCGGGCCGGCGCGTAGCGCACTACGTTGGGGGACGGGCCGTGACCGACGGCCCGCCCCCCAACGCAGGCCCCGAGGTGCTCCTCGAGATGGACGGCAACGGCACGCAGCACACCCCCGGCACCACCGTGCTGGTCGTGGACGACGTCGCGGCCAGCCGGTACGCCATGGGCGCGGTGCTGAGCCGGGCCGGCCACCAGGTCGTGCCCGTCGCCAGCGGTGGCGAGGCGCTCGTCGAACTCGACGTCCGGCTGCGCGACGGCACCCTGCCCGACGTGGCCCTCCTCGACGTGGGCCTGCCGGACATGAGCGGCTTCGAAGTGTGCCGCAGGCTCCGGGCCCGGCCGCCCATGGCCGCGCTGCCCGTCGTGCACTTCTCGGCAGCCCGGACCGCGCCCGGGGACCGGTGCCGTGGGCTGGACGCGGGCGGCGACGCCTATCTGACCGTGCCCGCCGAGCCCCAGGAGATCCAGGCCGTGGTCCGGGCCGCCGTGCGCGGAGCGCGCCGCACCACGGGCGCCGAGACCGTCGTCCACCGGCTGACCCTGCTGGCCGAGGCCGTCATCACGGTGCAGACAGCGCGCTGCCCCCGGGAACTCGCCACCGCGGCCGCCGACGGCACCGCACGCCTCACCGGCACGCCCGCCGTGGTGTTCGTGATCGCCCCGGACGGCGAGCCCTACCAGGGCACGGCCCGAAGCCGCCCCGCACCGACGGACAGCGGCGCGCACCAGACGGCGGCACGACTGGCCGCCCGGCTCGCGGAGGGCCGTGCGGGCGTGCACAGCACCGTCGTCCCCGCGCCGCTGTGGCCGGCCGGGATCTTCCGGCCGGGCGTCGAGGAGGACGCCCTCCTGACCGTGGCGACCGCCCAGGACGGCCGTACGGCCGTGTGCCTGGCCACGCCCGTACGGCGTACGGCGATCAGCGACCCGGCGGACGACGGGCTGCTCGCCCGGCTCGCCCAGGCCGCGGCGCTCGCCGCCGAGCCCCTGCTGCTGTACCAGGTGGAGCGGCACGTGGCCCTCACCCTCCAGCACAGCTTCCTGCCCCGGCCGCCCAAACTGCCCCACCTGCCCGGCGTCGACGTCGAGGTCCGCTATGTGCCGGCCTCCCGGCAGACCGAGATCGGCGGCGACTTCTACGCCGCCCTGCGCACCGGCGACGGGGTGCTCACCGCGGTCGGGGACGTGGTCGGGCACTCGCTGGACGCCGCCACGGTCATGGTCGAGATACGGCACGCCCTGCGCGCCTACTGCGTGGACGAGAGCGACCCGGTCGTGCTGGCCGGGCGGCTCGACCGGATGCTCCAGCGGTACCACCCCGACATCACGGCCACCGTGTGCCTGGTCCTGGTCGACCCCGGCAGCGGCCGGGCGCGGATCGCCAACGCCGGTCACATCCCGCCGCTGATCCTGCGCGACGGGGGCGGCGCGGAGTACGTCGACGCGCGCGGTCCGCTGCTCGGGCTGGGCCTGGAACGCCCCCCGCCGACCGAGCACCACCTGAACCCCACCGACCGGCTGCTCATGGTCACCGACGGCCTCATCGAGACCCGGGGCATCCCCCTGGACACCTCCCTGGAGCAGCTCCGCACAGCCGCCGCCGACGCCCCCACCGGCCTGGACACCCTCTGCGACGTGCTCCTGCGCTGCTTCGGCCATGACCGGGAGGACGACATCGCCCTGCTGGCCCTGCGGTTAGGGTGACCCCGTTGGCCGCCCAGAAGGAGTACTGATGCCGCAGATCACAGTCGACTATTCCGCAGAGCTCGCGGACGGCTTCGACCGGACCGGATTCGCGAAGGCGCTGCACCAGGCGACTGTCGACATCGCGGCCGCCAAGCCGCCGGCGTGCAAGAGCCGGTTCCGCCCCACCGAGGACATCGTGGTCGGCCCCGACACCGAGGGACATGCCCACGTCCACGTCCACATCGCACTGCTCGCCGGCCGCACCGAGGACACCAAGGCCCGGCTCACCGAAGCCGCGCTGGAGTTGCTGCGCGCGCATGTGAAGACCGCCGACGGGATCGTGCTGCACGCCTCCGCCGAGGTACGCGACCTGGACGCCTCCTACCGGAAGTTCGAAGGCTGAGCGGACTCAGGTCGCCAGCGTCAGGAGCCGGCCGGCCAGGTCGGCGAACGGGCCGTCGGCAGGCTCCTCCTTGAAGATGCGGCGCAGCAGGGCGCCCATCTCCGTGTCGTACGCGGCGCTCACGGAGGCCAGCGCCGCGAAGTCGTGCACGAGCTGGATCTCCAGCTCCTCCCGCGGGATGCGCCGGCCGTCCAGCCAGATCAGCGCCGTCGACTCGGCGAGCGAGATCCAGGACCGGACGACCAGTTCGAGACGCGCGGGCGGATCGGTCACGCCCAGGTGCGAAAGGATCTGGACATAGGCGGCCTGCCGTACGGAGTCGACGAGCGCGTTGGTCGTCGAGGAGCCGACGGCCGGGCCGCCGCGCATGAGGGCGGAGAAACCGGGCCCGTGCTCGTCCACGAAGTCGAAGTAGCGGCCCATGACACGCAGCAGCCGCGCCCCCAGCGGACCCTCGTGCGGCTCCACGAAGCGGGCCGCGAGATCGTCCGCCGCCCGCTGCAACGCGGCCTCGTACAGGCTGAGTTTGCCGGGAAAGTAGTGATAGACCAACGGGCGCGAAATGCCCGCGGCCGACGCTATCTCGTCGATGGAGACCTCGTCGGGCGAGCGGCGGCTGAACAGTTCGAGGGCGACGCCGATCAACTGCTGCCGCCGCTCCTCGACTCCCAATCTGCGGCGAACCCCGGTAGTCATACGAACACCTTACCGATCGATTCCAGCCTCGAACGGACCGGATCGGTCGCGGACGTTCAGCCGGGTGCGCCGGGCGGGCACGAGAACGGCCCGGTCAGCGCAGCCCGCCGAACGAACGTCCGTCCCGCAGCGTCCCCTTCAGCTCCGCCTGCGCCCCCTGCTCGCCTCGCACGGTCAGCAGACTGCCCCGCGCCGACCCGCTGATCCCGCCCGTCGCCCGGATCGACGCGGTCCGGCGGCTGCCCGCGGCCAGCAGATACCAGGTCCCCGCCTCCGACTTCCACAGCACCCCGGCCAGCACATGCGGATCGCGCGCCCCGCACGCCGGAACGTTCTCGGCCTTCGCCGCCACCGCCCCGTACCGTCCGCCCGGCGTGTGGAACTGCGCCAGCACCCGCGCCCCGCCGCCCCGCCAGGTCTCGGCCCGTGTGCACACCCACGCCGCCGAGCCGCTCGCGTCCGGCAGCGGCTGCTCGTTGAACGCCCAGGTGTTGACCGTCCGCACACCCGCCGAGCGCACCGCGCCCAGCGAGCAGGCGTACGGCTGCCAGGTGCGCAGTGCCTCCGCGCCGGACGCCTCTCCCGGCGAGCCGGGCCGGCCGCTGGTGAGCCGGGCGGGGACCAGTTCGCCGAGGTCGCTCAGCAGCCGGGTCCGCTTGCCGTCGGCCAGTTGCAGCACGTTCCACGACGTGCACGGACCGGACCTGAGGGCCGGGCTGGCCAGCGGCGCGGTCACCCCGTCGGTGAGGGCGAGCTCCATCGCCCCGGAGCCCGGCTTCAGCAGATCGCGCTCGCCCGCCTTCGACACCCAGGGGGCCGTCAGATAGCGGACGTTGCCGTCGGTCCGGCCCAGGACCACCGCGCCCGCCTCGGCCCGGCCGGCGCCGTCGACCCGGGCGAAGTCGAGGACGGCCCCCTGCGTGCCGTCCTTCGGCTCGGCGTACCGGGCGATGCGCAGACCGTCGTAGAGGATCACCACGCGCGCGGCGTCGACCGTCCCCGCGTACAGCAACTGGGGCGGTCCGGCCGGGCCGCCGGACAGGGTGCCGGGCGTCGCCGACACCTGGACCGCCTCGCCGGGTCGTGCCCAGACGGCCAGGGCGCGGCGCAGCAGGGCGGAGTCGCCGGTGAGGTCGCCGCGGGCCGGCCACACCGAGAAGTCGGTGCGCGCCGAGCTCTGCCACGCGGCAGCGGGGACCCGGGTCAGCTTCGCCGGGTCGAGGGCGGCCTGGGCGGCCGGGTTCCGCGCATACGGCGGTGCGGCGGCGCCGTCGGGGCCCCAGCCCTCGCCGGGCAGGCCGAGCAGCGCCCCGCACACCAGCAGCGCCGCCCCCGCGGCCAGCGCGGCCTTCAGGTGCTGGCGGCGGCGCATCAGGTCGGTGGGGCGGGCCTGGAGGGAGCAGGGGTCGAACTCGGGGGAGTCGAGCAGTCCGTACTGCGCGGGGACCCCGCCGGCCTCCAGCAGCGCGCCCTCCGCGTCGACGACACCCGCGGCCGTGAGCACCTCGCGCGTCTCGTCGTCCGCGAGCCGCTCCAGGCCGCGCAGCGCGTACGCGGCCCGGGCCGGTCCCGACAGGGTGGACAGCCGCTGGTCCAGGGCGAGTTCGTCGGCGCCGCCGGACCGCGGGAACAGCTTCAGGCCCCACACCTGCGGCAGCAGCGGCGGCAGCTGGGCCCGCTTGGGCCATGCCCTGCGCCGCAGCGGCAGCCCCGCCTCCAGCGCCGTACGCAGCACCTGGAGGCGGACCAGCGCGTAGCCCGGGTCGCCGTCACGGCCGGTCGACTGGGCCGGGATGACCGGTGCCGCTGTGCGGTTGCGTGGGAGTGCGCGCTGGGTGAGGGCGTGCGCGGTCACGACGCGCCTGTTGCGGCCCAGGCCCGGTGGCAGCACCAGATAGGCGAGCCGCACGAGCCGCGGGTAGTGCTCGACGAGCGCGGCCTCGGCCTGCTCGACGTCGACGACCGGACCGGCGGGGGAGGAGGGTGCGGGGCGCTGGGCGACATCCTGTGACTGCACGTTCAGCAGAACGAGCGAATGGTCGGATGGTCACCTGACCGCGGAGCGTCACCCCCGTGGCTGCTCCTGCTCCACGAGGAGCCGGGCGTAGTTCGCCATCGACCGCTGGTAGCGGGGCAAGTGCGGGGCCAGGGCGCCGAGGGCCAGCGACAACGCCTCGCGATCCCGGCCCAGGCTGGACAGGCACAGGGCGAGACAGGCTCGCACCGGGTCGTCCAGTTCGTCGGACGGGGCGAGAAGCTCGGGTGTCAGCAGCGCGACGCCCTCCTCCGCCCGGCCGATGTTCCGCAGCGAGCTGGCCAGCTGGATCTTCGTCCGGCGGGCCTTGTAGCGGCTGACGTCGGAGAGTCCGCGCCGCAGCGCCTCCTCGTACAGGGGCACCGCCCGGTCCGAGCGGCCCGTGGAGTCCCAGGCGCAGGCCTGCTCGAACGGCCCGAGCGGGCTGCCCTCCGGCAGCTCGGCGACGAGGGCGTCGACCTCGGCACGGAAGCGCGCCTCGTCCGCCTCGTCCTCGGCGTAGTCGTCGAAGCGGTCCCACAGCGCGGTTACGCGATCTTCCCAGTCCTGGTTCACCGTGCCACCCTCGCACAGGCGTGCCTGCGGAGGCAGCGGAATTTGAGCGCCAGGGGCTCCGCGGCCGTATCGAAGGGGAGAGCCCTTGCCGGGGCTCCGTGCGGCATGTGTCCGGACCGTGCCGTGACAAGGACCGGAGGAACAGATGAGGGTGACCCGACCGATGCTCGCGCTGAGCGGCGCCGTGGCGATACTGGCGCTGGCCGGCTGCGGATCCGGCGGCAAGGACGAGGCTGCCGATCCGAAGGAGGTGAGCGGCAGCCTGGAGCACATCGCGGCCGAGGCCAAGTGCAAGCCGAACATGCAGACCGACGCCGACACCATCCGCCAGGCCCTCTGCAAGAAGGGCAAGGAGAAGTACGTCCTCGCGACCTTCTCCACCGACCGCGGCCAGCGCGAGTGGCTGAACGGCGCGAAGGACTACGGCGGCTACTACCTCGTCGGCCGCAAGTGGGTCGCCGTGGGCGAGCAGAAGACGGTCACGGCGCTGCAGAGCAGCCTCGGCGGGACCATGGAGGAAGGCTCCGAGCACATGAACCCCGGCGGCAGCCACAACAAGGGCGGTCACACCGGCGGCGGCCACGGCTGAACACGGACGAGAAAGCCGGCGGTGGGAATTCCCACCGCCGGCTTTCCGCTGGGCGAGGACTACTGGCAGTTCTCACCGTTGTTGATGCACTGGACCATCTCGTTCATCGTGTTCTCGTCGAAGAAGTTGATGAAGTCGTTGTGGTCCGTGATCGGCTTGTGCAGCTGCTCCGGGAAGGAGTCCACCGCGAAGGCGTTCTGGACCTGTCCATTGTTGATCTGCGGCGCCTGCACGTCGTAGACCAGACGGACCTGGAGCTGCGGGATGGCCTGGAAGCCGTTCGAGCAGCTGCCGTCCGCTTCCACGAAGTCCACGTGGGTGCGGTGGTTGGCGCTGTCGATGTTCTGGCCGTCCCAGCAGCTCTGGAAGTTGGACAGCCGGACCATGCTGCTGCCCTCGGGGCAGATCGGGTACTTGTCCGTCACCTGACGGTCCTCGAAGCCCGTGCAGGTCCAGGACGTGTTGGCGTTGTTCAGGCCGTTGGTGAAGGACTTCGCGTCACCGGTGATGATCCGCAGGGCCTTGGGCATGGCGACGACGTCGCTCGTGCGGTTGCCCACGAACTTCAGCTCGGCCTGCGAGGGCTCGACGATCTTGCCGACGTTGCCGTCCTGGCCACCGCCCGGCTGACCGGCGTCGATGTCGTCCGACCCGTCCTGGATCCGGATGACCGGCCAGAAGTAGGTGGACTTGTCGCCCTGGTTCTGGCAGGTCGTCTCGCCGTTCTCCAGGTCCTCGTCGCTCGCGAAGGCGTTGTTGGCCTGGTTGCCGACGTAGTCGTGCTGGTGCTGGGCACCGTTGGACACGCCGGGGGCCACGATCACGTTGTCCGAGTTGCGGTTCTCGTTCTCGTTGGTGCCGCACTGCGTGGTGAAGGTGCCCGTCGAGCCGCCGTCACCGTTCGCCGCGAGACCGTTCGGCAGGTTGCGGGAGTTCGGCTGGACGTCCTCGATGTTGACGAAGTCCGCCGCCGCCGGACCGTTGCCGCCCTGACCGCCGTTGCCGCCCTGGCCCTGGTCCTGGCCGCCGTTGTCCTGTCCCTGGTCCTGGCCGCCCTGGTCCTGGCCGTCCTGGCCGCCCTGGTTCTGGCCGTCCTGGTTCTGATCGCCCCCGGCCTGGCCGTCGTTGGTGTTCGCGTCGGCGGCCATGCCCTGGCACTCGGCCATCTGGGCGAGGTTGTCCGGCGCCTTGCCACCGACACGCTTGATGTTGATGCCGATGCGGTCGATGGCCGCGGTCCGCTTCGACTTCAGCGGGCCGAGGATGGCGTTGTTGACGAAGCCGGAGTCACCGGCCTGGGCCTGACGCGTGGAGGCGAGCCGGGTGTAGGCCTCGCTGATCTGCTTGTCGAGGTTCGCCAGCTCCTTGTCCACGCCCTGGCGCGCGCCGTCCGGCACGTCGGTCAGGCTCTGCCCTACGTCCGGGCACTGGATCGTGGCGACCTGCGCACCCGCGGACTTCGTCTGGTTCGCCGAGTTCTCCTCATGCGCCGAGGCATAGAAGTTTGCCCAGATCAGCCCGCCCCCACCGAGCGCTAGGGCCGCCGATGCGGCTATGGCCTTGGTGGCCATCGGCGTCCGGCGTTTTCTTGTGTTGCGTCCCATGGAACTCCTCTGACTTCCTTTTTCGGGGGCATCGAGGCGCCCGACAGGAGTGAAGCGGCTCCCTTCCATACGCAGGTGGTCCCACGGGTGTTCAGATGTCTCTGAAATTGATGCGAGATTCGTGAGGGCTCTGTGTGCTCAACAGCCCGTTTCATACCGGGAGTTGCCGATCCCGCACGGTCGGTGAACCAACGGGTCCGGTTTCACCGCCCGTGGTCGAGATACGCCAGAACCGCCAGCACGCGGCGGTTGTCGTCGTCCGAGACCTCCAGTCCCAGCTTGGCGAAGATGTTCGCGGTGTGCTTGGCGACGGCCCGTTCCGTCACCACCAGCCGGCCGGCGATCGCCGCGTTGGTCCGGCCCTGCGCCATCAGCTCCAGCACCTCCCGCTCCCGGGGCGTCAGCCGCGCCAGCGGCCCGTCGTCGCTCGACTGCCGGGCCAGCAGCTGCTGGATGACCTGGGGATCCATCGCCGTACCCCCGGCGGCGACCCGCCGTACGGCGTCCACGAACTGCTCGGCGTCGAACACCCGGTCCTTCAGCAGGTACCCGACTCCGCCGCTGCCATCGGCGAGCAGCTCACGCGCGTACAGCTGCTCCACGTGCTGGGAGAGCACCAGCACCGGCAGGCCGGGCCGCTTGCGGCGGGCGTCCAGCGCGCACTGCAGCCCCTCGTCGGTGTGCGTGGGCGGCAGGCGTACGTCGACCACGGCGACGTCCGGTTCCAGCTCGGCCAGGGCGGCGGCCAGTTCGGGACCGGACTCGACGGCCGCCGCGATCTCGAAGTCGTGCGCCTCGAGCAGCCGGACGAGCCCGTCGCGCAGCAGGAAGAGGTCTTCGGCTAGGACAACGCGCAAGGGATCTCCATGGTGACCATGGTGGGACCGCCCGCGGGGCTGCTGACGGCCAGGACGCCGTCGAATGTACCGAGCCGCCGCTCGACTCCGGAGAGTCCGGAACCGGCTCCGGTCACCGCACCTCCCTGGCCGTTGTCGGTGACGGAAACCCGCAGCATCCCGTCGGCGTGGTGCAGGTCGGCCCAGATCCGGTCGGCTCCGGAGTGCTTCACCGCGTTGGTGAGCACCTCGCTGACGGCGAAGTAGGCGGCGGACTCCACGGGCGCCTCCGCCCGCCCGGGCAGGTCCACGCTCACCTCGGTGGTCACCGGCAGCCGCAGCGCCAGCGCCCGTACCGCGTCGCCGAGACCGCGCTCGGCGAGGACCGGGGGATGGATGCCGCGCACCAGCTCACGCAGTTCGGCGAGGGCCTCGACCGACGATGTACGGGCCTGCGCGATCAGCTCCTTGGCCCTGGCCGGGTCCTTGTCGAGGAGCGCCTCGATGGTGCCCAGGTCCATGCCCACCGCGACCAGCCGGGCCTGGGCCCCGTCGTGCAGGTCCCGCTCGATGCGCCGCAGCTCGGCGGCGGAGGCGTCGACGGCGTCGCGCCGCGTCTCGGTCAGGACCCGCACCCGCTCGGCCAGTTCGCGCTGCCCGGAGCCCAGGACGGCCTGGGTGAGCCGGAAGTGGACGTCCAGCAGCCGTGTGGTGAGGAAGTGCGCGAAGAAGAGGACGACCAGGCCCAGAAGGGCGGCGCCGAGCGCGGACACCTGCCCGGTGACCTTGACGAACCCGTACCAGTACCCCTCGGGGAAGGCCCGCCACAGCCCGGCCCCGAGCGCGAAGCCCTCCAGCGGGTACAGCCACAGCGCGGCCGGCAGCAGCGCGGTGAGGAACCCGGCCGTCATGTCGACCGGCAGCCACATCAGGTCCCGCCAGGTCGCCGGGTCGCGCAGCATCCCGAACGTGGCCGTCCACGGGTTGGCGTCCTTCGGCAGCGGCCGGTACGCCGGCGGGATCCGCACCCCGCCCCACTCGGCCGCGAGCACCCGCCGCCAGTTCGCGAACCCCCGCACCCCCTTCAGTACGTACGGCGTGGTGACGAGCCCGATCCCGATCGGGATGAGCGCCATGGACACCAGGGACAGCGTGAAGCACAGCACCGCCCCCGGCAGCGAGACGAGAGCCACCCCCAGCCCCCGTAGCGCCGCGAGCGCGACGCCCCGCCCCTTCGCTGCCCTGTAGCCGCTCTTCGTGTCGATGGTCATGGCGTCAGTCTCGCCGAGCGGGGGAGCGGGGTCACTGGGCCGGAACACCCGGTCAGGGGGTGGTGATACGTACACCCCCCGGAGCCGGTGCGGCGGTGCGGTGGTTCATGCGCCCGTGCCGGCCGCGAGCACCTTCGCCTCCACTTCCGGATCGAGCCCCGAGCGCGGCCGGTCCGGTCGCTGGGGTGCGGTGCCGCCGATGTCCTGGAGCCACCGCCAGGTGTCGGCCACGGTCTCCGCGACGGGCCGGCAGCTCAGCCCCGCCGCCACCGCCCGGGAGACGTCCGCGCTGTGCAGGGCGTCGTGCAGGTCGCTGCCCGGCGGCACCCACACCGGCAGCTCGGTCCACGGCTCGACGCCCGCCTCCAGGATCACCCCGGGCTCGGTCCACCGCGGTTCGGCACCGCCGCCGGTGACCCGTACGCACGCGTCCAGCAGTTCGCCGGTCGTGGCGTGCCCTTGGGGGCTGGCCAGGTTGTACGGCCCGCTCAGCTCCCGCTCCGCCGCATGCAGGGTCCACTCGGCCAGGTCCCGGACGTCCACGTACTGCAGGGGCAGCTCGCGCGGGCCCGGGGCGAGCACCGGACCACCACGCGCCATCCGGCCCAGCCACCAGGGCAACCGGCCGATGTTCTCGTACGGGCCGAGGATCAGCCCGGCCCGGACGAGCACCGACCGGTCCTCGCCGAAGGCGTCCAGCACGGCCAGTTCGCCGCCGCGCTTGTCCTGCGGGTACGCGGTCTGCTCCGCGTCGGCCACGGCGCCCTCCACCAGGGGCACGTCCTCGCCGTACCCGGCGGGCGGGGCCCACGCGTACACCGAGCAGCTCGACACGTACACGTACCGGCGGGCGCGGCCCCGCAGCAGCCGCGCCGTGTCCCGCACCGCGCGGGGCGCCGCCGACCAGGTGTCGACGACGACGTCCCACTCGCCCGGGTCGCCGGCGAGGGCGGCGAGACCGCCGGGCGCGGTGCGGTCGCCGAGCAACGACCGCGCGCCGGCAGGCGCCTCGTGCCGCCCCCGGTGGAAGACGGTCACGTCCCAGCCCCGCCCCAGGGCCGCCTCCACGACGGCCCGTCCCACGAACTCCGTACCACCCAGCATCAGAAGCCTCATGCCGCTGACTCTGCCCGGTGGGGCGGTGGCAGGGAACGGGGATCTGCCGTCAGCAGACAGATGGGGCCGGTGGCTCAGTGACCCACTGGAGGCACGTACTTGTACCCGACCCGGCGTACCGTCCGGATCGTGTCGCGGTGCTCCGCGCCCAGCTTGCGGCGCAGCCGGGCGACATGGACGTCGACCGTGCGTCCGTCACCCACGTGTCCGTAGCCCCACACCGTGCCGACCAGCTGGTCGCGGGTGTGCACCCGGCCCGGGTGCGCCACCAGGTGGGCGAGCAGCTCGAACTCCAGATACGTGAGGTCGAGCGGCCGGCCGGCCACCTGCGCGGTGCGCTGCACGGTGTCGACGCGGATCAGCTGCTCGCCGCCCGGCCCGGGACCCGCCTCGGGGACGACGGGCTCCGGCCGGTCCGGCACCGCCACCGGGAACGGCGGCTGCTGGTCGGCGGGGACGAGCACCAGATAGCCGACCATCGGCGGCCGGCCCGGCAGCGTGGGCAGGGTGTGCTGCGGCGCCGGCAGCCAGGTGGCACCCGGCGGCAGCAGGTCCGCGACGGTCACCACCTCGTCCCGGTCGACGGCACGCAGCCGATGCCGGGCGCTGTTCGCGGAAGGGGTGCCGAGAGCGGCGGTGGACAGGGAACGAGTGGTCGCCATGAGAGGTCAGCTCTTTCGCGCGCGAGGTCCGTTGGGAAGACGTACGTCGTTTCGCGCTGGCCGAAGGCCGGAAGGTACGGCTTTACAGGGCCTGCGCGTTCACCGCGCGGCAACACACCCGGTCGAAGTCGTAGTCCTGACGGGACGGCCAGAAGGGCTCGAGGTCGTGACGACCCGTCGCGGTGCACTTCTGGTGGCTGGCCATGACTCCATTGAAGCAGAGCTGATCCCGCGAGGGGACCCTCCTCTCACTGCTTGGACACGTGCCCCGAAGGGGCGCGGGGAACTGCGCGACAAGCCACGACGGCGCGGCACACGAGAAGAGGCGCCCACCGCGATCGGTGAGCGCCCCCTCAGGAACCTGCGGGACAGGTCAGACCTGGCCGGCCTTCTCCAGCGCCGAGCAGCAGGTGTCGACGAGCAGGCGGGTCACCACGTACGGGTCGACGTTGGCGTTCGGGCGGCGGTCCTCGATGTAGCCCTTGCCGTCCTTCTCGACCTGCCACGGGATACGGACCGAGGCGCCGCGGTTGGAGACGCCGTAGGAGTACTCGTTCCACGGGGCGGTCTCGTGCAGACCGGTCAGGCGGTCGTCGATGCCGGCGCCGTAGTTCTTGACGTGGTCGAGGGGCTTGGAGCCCTCGCCGAGGGACTCGGCGGCGGTGATGATCGCCTCGTACGTCTCGCGCATCGCCTTGGTGGAGAAGTTGGTGTGTGCGCCGGCGCCGTTCCAGTCGCCCTTGACCGGCTTGGGGTCCAGGGTCGCGGAGACGCCGAAGTCCTCGGCGGTGCGGTAGAGCAGCCAGCGGGCCACCCACAGGTGGTCGGAGACCTCCAGCGGGGAGACCGGGCCGACCTGGAACTCCCACTGGCCGGGCATGACCTCGGCGTTGATGCCGGAGATGGCGAGACCGGCCTTCAGGCAGTTGTCCAGGTGCGCCTCGACGACGTCACGGCCGAAGATCTCGTCCGCGCCGACACCGCAGTAGTAGCCGCCCTGCGGGGCCGGGAAGCCGCCCTTGGGGAAGCCGAGCGGGTAGCCGTCCTGGAAGAACGTGTACTCCTGCTCGATGCCGAAGATCGGCTCCTGGGCCGCGAACTTCTCGGCGACCTCGGCCAGCGCGGCACGGGTGTTGCTGGCGTGCGGGGTGAGGTCGATGTTCAGGACCTCGCACAGCACCAGGATGTCGTCGCCGCCGCGGATCGGGTCCGGGCAGGTGAAGACCGGCTTGAGGACACAGTCCGAGGCGTGGCCCTCGGCCTGGTTGGTGGACGACCCGTCGAAGCCCCAGATCGGCAGCGCGTCGAGACCGGCGGGCGAGCCCGTGATGATCTTGGTCTTGGAACGCAGTTTGGCCGTCGGCTCGGTGCCGTCGATCCAGATGTACTCAGCCTTGAAGGTCACGGGCCACATCCTTCGGGGTGTGTCTGGGCGCGTATCGCGGGTGCTGCGGCGCTGCGGCACCGGTGCGCCGCGTCAACTGTCCGGCAGCCTGTCAACAGGCGATTTCCCGGCCATTGCTCGGATGTGAACCCCGTGTTACCTGGTGTTGCTGTGCCGCACGGCACGCCGAGAGGGCGTTCCGTCCCGGCGAGGGGCCGGTCACCGGCTTCCCTCCGTCAAGCCGGTGACCCGGCGCCCGGGAGGCCCGGACGCGCCGGTCCTGCTGCTCCTGGCCGGGAGCAGCAGGACCGGTGACACGTACGAGGGGCGGCCGAGGGGTTGACCGCCGCCTCAGTGACTCAGTCGTCCGTCCGGCGTCACCCCACCTTCTCGATCAGGGCCCGGCGGATCAGGAACTTGCCGGGCTCACGGACCTGTTCGAAGGCCGCGTTGTTGAGCAGCGCACAGCTGCCGGAGACCGAGGTGACCTCCACCGTCGTGGACTTGTTGTTGTCCAGGTTGGTGACCTTCAGCTGCGTGCCGACCGGGAACTGGTTGCTGGACGCGGCAGGCGCACCGCCCTCGCCGGAGAGCGTGACGGTGGAGCCGTTGCACACCTGCTGTCCGGAGGCCGCGGCGCCGCCACCGGCGTCTTCCGCCGGGGCGGACTCCGCGGGCTGCGAGGCCTCGGCGCCCCCGGCGGCGTCCTGACCGCCGCCGGCCTGCTCACCGCCGGCCTGCTCACCGCCCTGTGCGGGCTGCGACGGCTGCGCGGCCTGGGAGTCCTGAGCCGACTCCCCAACCGTGCACCCCGACGCTTCCTGCTTCCGCTTGATCTCCTCGATGACCGCCTCGCGGTTGGCGATCCGGGCTTCCGACTGCGCGTCGGGGTTGGCCCGCTGGTCGGCTATGAACTTCTCGTTGTTGCCGAGGGCGGTGGCGAGTCCCAGGCAGGCCGTCGACTCCGCCGCCGACCTGGTGGTCGGCGGCGAGGCGTTCGACGTGCTCGCCATGACGAAGGCCCCGCCTCCCGCCACCGCCGCCGCGCTCACCAGCAGCGCGATCTTCTTCGTTGGGCCGAGAGTTCTCCTACGCGACATGCGCGCCTCCTGAAGAGGTAGGGGAGCGTACGCCGCTATGTACGAGATACCGAACGAGGTTACTCATCGGTTACAGGAGTCAGTGAAGTGACCTGCGCCACATGCGAAAAGAGGGGTGGTCAGCGCGACAGCGCGTCCCGCACGGCCTCCTCCGTCCGGCCCACCACGGCCGTGCCGTCGTCCGCGGTGATGATCGGGCGCTGGATCAGCTTCGGGTGCTCGGCGAGCGCCTTGACCCACCGGTCACGCGAACCGGCGTCCCGCGGCCACTCCTTGAGCCCGAGCTCCTTGGCCGCCGCCTCCTGGGTGCGGGTGATGTCCCAGGGCTCCAGGCCGAGGCGCTCGAGAACGCCACGGATCTCGTCCTCGCTCGGCACGTCCTCCAGGTAGCGGCGGACGGTGTAGTCGGCCCCCTCGGCGTCGAGCAGCGACACGGCGCTACGGCACTTCGAACAGGCCGGATTGATCCAGATCTCCATGCGCCCACGGTACGCGCCACCGCCACTGTTCGAATTTCGGCCGACCTCAGGAGCCCCTCGCGGACCTGCCGTGACATGGCGCCAATTTCCCTGCTCACCTGGGCTTTTGTCGTGCCTGGCGGACTCCCCGTTGTCAGTGCCCGGCGGTAGAATATAAGCAGTGTTCGAGGGTGGCGCCGGGGTCGCGGAGGACTCCGGTGGCCGCCCGATCGCGACAGGAGGATGTCTGTGCCCGCTGCCGCTCTGAAGTCGAAGCCGTTGCCCACCCAGTCCACCGCGAAGCGTCCCGTCCTGCTCGACCTGCCGTACGCGCCCGTGGAGAAGCGGCCGCTGCCGCCGGGCCGGCCGCGCGAGTGGTACGTCACGCACAACCGCCGTCTCAAGGCGATGCGACTCGCCATCGCCCTGCTCGACTCCGGCGTCTACATGCCGAACCAGGCCCGCAACGAGACGATCCGCCGCGCGGCGGAGCAGATCGGTGTCCACCCGCCGTCGGAGACGACGTGCCACATGGTGCGGGCGCTCATGCGCTACGCGCGCTGAAGCCGGTCCACCGGTGTTCCCGGCGCGGGGAACACCGGTGGGTTCAGCCGGGCGAAGCCCTCCTGGCGTTCGTACGGGAAGTAGGGGTACGGCGCCGGGCGATGGCTCGCCGCGTCGAGCCTCGCCGACTGTTCGGGAGTCAGGCTCCAGCCGACGGCGCCGAGGTTCTGGCGCAGTTGCCGCTCGTCGCGGGCGCCGATGATGACGGAGGACACCGTCGGCCGCTGGAGCAGCCAGTTGAGGGCCACCTGCGGCACGGCCCTGCCCGTCTCCTCCGCGATCTCGTCCAGCGCGTCGACCACGTCGTAGAGGTGCTCGTCAGTGACGGGCGGGCCGTAGTCGGCGGTGCGGTGCAGCCGGCTGCCGGGCGGGAGCGGTGTTCCGCGGCGGACCTTGCCGGTGAGGCGCCCCCAGCCGAGCGGGCTCCAGACGAGCGCGCCGAGGCCCTGGTCGAGGGCGAGCGGCATGAGCTCCCACTCGTAGTCGCGGCCGATGAGGGAGTAGTACACCTGGTGGGCCACAGGGCGCGGACGGCCGTACTTCTCGGCGGCCGCGAGGGACTTCATCACCTGCCAGCCGGAGAAGTTGGAGACGCCGGTGTAGCGCACCTTGCCCGCCCGGACGAGCGTGTCGAGCGCGGCCAGGACCTCTTCGACCGGCGTCCCGGCGTCGAAGGCGTGGAGCTGGAACAGGTCGATGTGGTCGGTTCCCAGCCTGCGCAGCGCGTCCTCGCAGGCCGTGATCAGACGGGAGCGGGAGGAGCCCGCGTCGCCCGGTCCGTCACCCATCGGCAGGCCGGTCTTGGTGGAGACGATCACTTGGTCCCGGCGGCCCTTGATCGCCTGCCCCAGCACCTCCTCGGAGGCCCCGGCGGAGTAGACGTCGGCGGTGTCGAACATCGTGATCCCGGCGTCCAGGCAGATGTCCACCAGGCGGCGCGCCTCCCGCGCGTCGGTCGTGCCCCACGCGCCGAACAGCGGACCCTGCCCGCCGAAGGTGCCGGCTCCGAAGCTCAGCGCCGGAACCATGAGTCCGGACGCGCCCAATCGCCTGTATTCCATCTCGGCCCCTTTCAGCCCTGAGTTAACGGGTCTGTGGTTCCGTTAACAGTCACTAAGGTAACAGGGTGAACCGCTTAATGGAACGGGAGTGCCGTTATGGCTGACGGAGGCGAGCCGGGGACCGTACGGCCCGGAGGGCGCACGGCGCGGGTAAGGGAAGCCGTGTTGCGGGCGGCCGAGGACGCCCTGACCGAGCAGGGCCTCACCGGCCTGGACCTGGCCGACATCGCCCGACGCGCCGGAGTCGGCAAGACGACCGTCTACCGCCGCTGGGCGACGGTCACCGGGCTGGTGGCCGACCTCCTGCTGGACATGGCCGAGCAGTCCGCCCCGCGCACCGAGACCGGCTCGCTCCTCGGTGACCTCACGGCCAACGCCCGGCTGGTGCAGCGCACCCTGACGGACCCCCGCCAGGGACCGCTGTTCAAGGCGCTGATCGCCGCCGCCACCGGCGACCCCAGGACGGCCGCGGCGCTCCGGCGCTTCTACGACATCCGCGTCAGGGAATGGGCTCCCTGCGTACGGCAGGCCGTCGACCGGGGCGAGGTGCCCGAGGGCACCGACACGCATGAGGTGATCCGTGCCGTCTCCGCCCCGCTCTACTACCACCTGCTGATCAGCGGCGCCCGGCTCGACGGCGCCACGGCCGACCGGGCCGCCGAGGCCGCCGCGACGGCGGCACGCGCGGGCGTCTACGTGCGGGCCTGAGGCTGACGAGGAGCGGCCTCAGGCGTAGCGCTCCAGCAGCCCCGTCACATACGCCTCAAGCCGCCCGCACAGCACCTCCGGCGTCAGGTCGGTCCGCCCCAGCTCCCGCCAGGGGACCGCCAGTTTCGCCGCGTCGGGGACGTAGGCCAGGGCGTCGAGCAGCCGCCAGTACAGATGGTCCGGCCCGCCGGCCAGGCGCCGGCCGCCGTGTGCCTCGTAGCGCTCCCGGAATCCGAGGCCGTACTCCGGGCCGTGCAGCAGGGCGAGCGCCGTCGAGCAGTGGGCGACGTCCAGATCGGCGGGACCCCACGAGGTCTCCACCCAGTCGACGACACCGCCGATCCGCAGACCGGCCCCCGAGCCCGTGAACAGCACGTTCCCGGGGTGGAAGTCCCGGTGCAGGAAACAGCCCTCGTACGGCGGGGGAGCACGGCGGATGACATCCACGGCCCGCTCCCACCCCGGGGGAACGCCCTCCGGCGACGCCCACGCCTGGTAGACGCGCGGACGCTCCGCGGGGACGACCCGGTGGATCCCGGCCAGTTGAGCCGCGAGCAGCTCCACGCGCGCGTCGAGGTCCTCCTCGTCGACCCGGACCCGCCCCGGCAGCACGGACATCAACAAGGACGGATGGTCACAGTGCTCGGCGGTCGCGTCCACACCGATCAGCTCGGGCGCGGGCACGCCCTTCTGCCCGGCCAGCAGCGTGAGCACGTCCGCCTCGCGGGCCAGCAGCCCGGGGGCGTGCCGCCGGAAGAAGGGCTTCACGAAGGTCCGCAGGGCGAGGGCGCTGCCGTCGTCGAGGGTGAGCCGCCGCATCTGGGCGCTCCAGCCACCCTTCAAAAAAGACGACTTGTCGACCGTACGGCCCTCCGGGAGCTGCTTGGCCACCCACGCCCGGGTCGCCGTCCAGCCCTGCTCGCCGAAGCCGGTCAGCAGGGCGGCGACGAACGCCCGCCGGTCGTCGGGACGGTCGCGGAACCACAAGCCCAACCGGTGCTCCGCCTCCGGGAGTTCCCAATGGGTGAACTGGGCGCGCCGGGCCAGCGCCGCCGAGACGGCCTCCGTCACGGCGGACGGGATGACCTCGTCCGTGCCCGGCACCGCGAGCACCGCCCGTCCCTCGTACGCCCGCAGCACGTCGAGCGCGGGCGACGTACGCCAGCCCCCGGCCGTGCGGATGATCTCGCTGAACCGCCCGTTACCCTCCCCGAACGGCAGGTCCCACGCCTCGGCCGCGTACACCGCGGGCGCGCACAGCCCCAGGGCCGCCACCCGGTCCCCGTAGTGCCGGGCGAGATCGGCCACCGTCTGACCGCTCATGCTGAACCCGACCAGGACCAGGGGCCCGTCCCCGTCCGCGTGCGCGTCGATCACGGAGACGGCCTGCTCGAAGCGGCGGCGCAGGCTCAGCTCCCGCAGCCGGCCGGTGCTCTCCCCGTGCCCCGAGAAGTCGAAGGCGAGGGCGTGGCAGCCGTGCGCGGCGAACTCCGACAGCAGCGGCACCAGCCGCTCCTTGCTGCCGTTGCCCGCGCCGTGCAGGACCACGGCGGTCGCCACCGCCGCCGCACCGGCTCCGCCGTACAGCCCGCTGAGTCGTTCACCGCCGGTGGTGTGCGTGAAAGGGATCAACTCCAGCTCGCTCATACGGCAATTCACTCACGCCGCGCAAGCTCGTGAGGGGCGGTCACAGCCCGGGCGCTCCCCACACCGGGAACCAGCGGCCGAGATCCTGCTCGATCCGCAGGTCGCCGGCGAGAGCCGCCCGAACCTGGAGCTCCAGCGCGTTGTCGCGCCGCTGCGTCTCGCCGCCCGGCTGCGGGGCGAACGCGTAGAAGGTGCCGCGCTTGTAGAGATAGACCAGCGCGAGCCGCCGCCCGGCCCGGTCCCGGAACCCGGCCAGGGAGCACAGCAGTTGCGGGCCAAATCCGTTGACCTCCATCTGGCTGTTCACGGCGTGCAGGTCGTTCACGAGCGCGTGCAGCTGATCGGGGGCGCGGCGCGAGACCAGCCAGGAGTAGCCGTAGTCGTCCTGCCGTAGTTCCACCGGTGGACCGTCGCGCTCGGTGTCGGCGTCCAGCAGGGCCCGCACCTCGCGGTGGGTCTGCTCGAAGGCCCCGCCCTCGACCGTGGCGAAGCACACCGCGCCCTGCCCGGTCGGGGTGAAGCCCGACGCGGCCTCCAGGGTCACGGCCGCCGACGGCAGCGCGAACAACCGGTCGAGATCCGCCGCGACCGGCTTGGTCCGGCCGAGCAGGATGTCCAGCAGCCCCATGCCCCGCTCACACCCCTCCGGGTGCCGCCGCCTCGCCCAGCTCGGCGGAGATCCGGCCCAGTTGGTCGAGGCGCTGCTCCAGGCTCGGGTGGGTCGAGAGGAGCCGTGCGACACCGGGGTCGCGGCCCAGCGCCGGGGTGAAGTAGAAGGCGTTGAAGGCCTGGGCCGTGCGCAGGTCCTTCGTAGGGATGCGGGCGATGTCGCCGGAGACCTTGGTGAGGGCGGAGGCGAGAGCCGAGGGCCGGCCGGTGAGCAGCGCGGCCGCCCGGTCGGCGGCCAGTTCCCGGTACCGGGACAGGGCCCGGATCAGCAGGAAGCTGATCGCGTACACGGCGGCGGCCACCCCCATCACCGCGGCGAAGACCGCGGCCGTGTTCTGGTCCCTCCTGGCCCCGCCGAACACCTGCGAGTAGAACGCGAACCGCACGATCAGCCCCGCGATCACACCCAGGAAGGACGCGACCGTGATCACGGCGACGTCCTTGTGCGCCACATGCGACAGCTCGTGCGCGAGGACGCCCTCCAGCTCGGCCGGCTCCAGCCGCCGCAACAGCCCCGTCGTCACACAGACCACGGCGTGGTCCGGGTTCCGCCCGGTCGCGAACGCGTTCGGCATGTCCATCTCGGAGACGGCCACCACCGGCTTGGGCATGTCCGCGATGGCACACAGCCGGTCCACGACCCCGTGCAGCTCGGGAAACTCCTCCCGCTCCACGACCCGCCCGCGCATGGCGTACAGCGCGATCCGGTCCGAGAACCAGTACTGGGCCCCCAGCAGTCCCGCCGCGACCACCACGACGAGCACCCAGGACTTCAGCAGCACGATCAACGCCGCCACGAACCCCACGTACAACAACCCGAGCAGGAACAGCGTGATCCCCATACGGGTGGTCAACCGCCGGTCGCTCCGGAAGCGGCTGTGCATCTGCATCACCCCGCAGTCAGGCACTCGTCCCACTGCCAGTGTGCACCCGGCCCCGCCCATGAACGGGTCGTGATCGCCCCCAGGACAGGCAAAGGCGTCAGCCGCCCGCGCCCACGGCGTACCCGGGCACGGACGGCCACCGCACGGTCAGCACCACCGACTCCTCCTCCGCGACCCAGGAGTGATCGACCCCGCGCCCCCACACGACGTAGTCCCCCTGCCGCTCCAGCAGCACATCGCGCCCGGGCAGCTCCACCCGGAAACGCCCGCTGATCAGCACCAGCAGCGCGGTCCGCTCCTCACCCCGCACCCACTCCGCCCGCTCGTCACCTTTGGGATGGACACCCCACTTGACCTCGACGGTCTCGCTGTGCCGGGGGTCCCCGACGTCCTTGAAGTGCCCGAGCAACCACCCTCGGTCCAACACCGCGTCAGTACCCGCGTTGCCCACATACACACTGTCGTCCGTTTCCCCGCTCCTGACGTCCTCGTCCATCTCCCGCTCGCTTGCCTTTCCGGGGAGCGTAGGTCGCACGCCCCGGGTCGGTCGCGTGCATTACCCGGTCGGCCGGGGCCACAGCGTCTGCTCGCCGGGCTGCTGGGCGCCCTCGCGGACGCCGGCGCTGACCAGCCCTGTCTCGTAGGCGACGATGACGGCCTGGACGCGGTCACGGAGTCCGAGTTTGGAGAGGACGCGGGCGACGTGGGTCTTGACGGTCGTCTCGGCCAGGTGGAGGCGGCCGGCGAGTTCGGCGTTGCTCAGCCCTCGGGCCAGCAGGCCGAGGACCTCCAGTTCACGCGGGGTGAGCGAGGCGAGGTCGCGATGGAGGGCGGCGGTGTCGCCGCCGTGCTGGGTGAACCTCTGCACGAGGCGGCGGGTGATGGCCGGCGCGAGGAGAGCGTCGCCGGTACGGACCGTGCGGACGGCCGCGGTGAGTTGCTCGGGGGTGACGTCCTTGAGGAGGAAGCCGCTGGCCCCGGCGGACAGCGCCGCGTAGACGTAGCGGTCGAGGTCGAAGGTGGTCAGGATGATGACGCGGGGTGCGTCCAGGGCGGCGCCCGTGAGGATGCGGCGGGTGGCCTCCAGGCCGTCCGTCTCGGGCATCCGGACGTCCATCAGAACCACGTCGGGCCGGGTGCGGCGGACCGCTTCGACCGCTTCGGTCCCGTTGGTCGCCTCGGCGACGACATCGATGCCCTCGGCGCCGAGGATCAGCCGGAATCCGGTGCGGACCAGGGTCTGGTCGTCGGCGAGGAGCACGCGTAGCGGCTCGGTCACGGTGTCTCCAGAGGGATCAGGGCCTCCACGCGGTAGCCGCCGGTCAGGCGCGGGCCGGTGTGCAGGGTTCCGTCGTGGACGGCGAGGCGCTCACGCAGGCCGATCAGGCCTCGGCCGTTTCCGGCAGCCGCGCCCGCACCAGGGTGCCCGCCCGTGTCGGTGACTTCCACCCGGAGCCGTTCCGGGCCGTACTCGACGGTCACGGCGGCGGTGGCCCCGTGGGCGTGCTTCACGGTGTTGGTCAGGGCTTCCTGGACGACACGGTAGGCGGCGAGTTCGAGGCCGGGCGGGAGAGGGCGGGGCGGGCCGGTCACGGTCAGGCCGACGGGCAGGCCCGTGTCCCGGACCCGCCCGACCAGTGTTTCCAGCTGGTTCAGGCCGGGTTGCGGGTCCGGCACCGCGACCGTGCCGGCCGGGTCCGCGCCAGGCCCCGTGTCCGTCGCTTCGCCCTCGTCGGCCATGGTGAGCAGTCCCATGACATGGCGCAGCTCGGTCATGGCCGCGCGCCCGCCCGCCTCGACGGCGAGCAGCGCCTCACCGGCCTGCTCGGGGGAGGTTTTCATGATCTTGCGGGCGGCGCCCGCCTGAATGATCATCACGCTGACGTTGTGCGTGACGACGTCGTGCAGTTCGCGGGCGATCCTGGCCCGCTCGTGCTCGACGGCCCGGCGCAGCGCCTCGGCCTGTTCGCGTTCCAGGGCCAGGAGCCGGGTGCGGCCCTCGTCGGTCCGGAGTTTCCAGGTACGCAGACCGACGGCGGCCACGGCCATCGGGACGAGGCTCAGCAGGGCGATGTAGTGGTTGGGGACGATCGGTGTCACCGAGTTCCCCGAGGTACCGACCAGGACGACCGACACCGGCAGCGCCGCCAGGGTCGCCACCCGGTGCGGGCTGTACACGGCGGCGCTGTAGACGGCGATGACGAACGCGTAGAAGGTCAGCCGCATGACGCTCTGCGGTGTCGCCAGAGTCGCGGCTGTCACGAGGCACAGCACGGCGAGCGGGTAGCGGCGGCGCAGTGCCAGGGCACCCGAGGCGACGACCGCGAGGGTCACCATGTAGGCCAGGCCGCCGGGTCCGGACGGGCGTGGCACGACGATCTCCACGCCGGGTGCGATCTCACGCATCACGACGACGTTCACGTTGTCGATGCCGTAGTAGACGGTGGCGACCGCGAGCGCCAGCGCCACCAACGCGTCGAACCGCCACGCGCGCGGGCCGGGTCGCGGCGGTGGACCGTTCGGCAGTCTGGCCTCACGGAGCGCCCGGCGGGCTGCTGCCCGTAGTCGCTCCAGCGTCGTACGTACGTCCGTCACCGGGTCATTGTCGTCGCCGCGCCGAGCCTGCGGAGTCCGTCCCGATGGTCATTTCCCACAGCACCGAATACACCACGCGACTACATCGCAGGGATGACGTCCGCGCGGATCCTCCCAGCGCGGTACCGCAATGGGTCCGAGCGGCCGACGCGTGCGGGCCGGGCTCGCTCCTAGCGTTCACGCAGCCGACTGCCCGTACCCGAGGAGCCCTTCATGACCATGCCGGTGATCGAACTGCGTGAGGTGAGCCGACGATACGACGACGGCCCGCCCGCCCTGCACGCGGTGTCGCTGACCGTACGGCCCGGCGAGGCCGTCGCGATCCTCGGCCCTTCGGGCAGCGGCAAGTCCACGCTGCTCAATCTGATCGCGGGCCTGGACCGGCCCGACACGGGGACCGTCACCGTGGACGGGCTGCGGGTGGACCGGCTGGGCGAAGCCGGACTGGCGCTCTACCGGCGGTCGAAGATCGGCATGGTCTTCCAGTTCTTCAACCTGCTCGACGATCTGACGGTCTCCGACAACGTCGCTCTGCCCGCCCGCCTCGCGGGTATGGCACGCGGCGTGGCAGACCAGCGGGCGGCGGTACTCCTGGAACTGCTGGGCATCGACCGGCACGCCCGCGCCTACCCGGGGCGGCTGTCCGGCGGCGAGCGGCAACGCGTCGCGGTGGCCCGGGCGTTGATCAACCGGCCGGCGCTGCTCCTGGCCGACGAGCCGACCGGGGCCCTGGACACGGCCGCCGGACAGGACGTCAGCAGGCTGCTCACCGACCTCAATGCCGAGGGTCAGACCATCGTCGTGGTCACCCACGATCTGGCGCTGGCCCGGTCCTGCACGAACCGTACGGTCCGGATCGCCGATGGCCGGATCACCGAGGATGTCCCCTCGCAGGCCGTCGCCCCGGAGGCCGTCCGATGAGCGCGCTCGGCAAGGTGGTCCGCTCGGGGGTGGGACGACGCCGGGTGCAGACGCTGGTGATCGGGCTCGCCACGATGATGGCGGTGGCCGCCTCCGTCCTCGGCGGAACGCTGCTGGTGGTCTCCGGCGCGCCGTTCGACGACGCCTTCGCCAGGCAGCACGGCGCGCATCTGTCCATGGAGTTCGACGCGGGCAAGGTGAGTGCCGGGCAGCTGTCGAAGTCCAGGGACGTCGAAGGCGTTAGCGACGCGGCAGGGCCGTTCCGTACGGCGACCGTCACACCGCGGTCGGACGGGGCGGGCCCCGGAGGGCCGATGACGGTGGTCGGCCGGGGAGACCCAGGCCGGGCCGTGGACGAGGTGGCAGTGCTCGACGGGCGGTGGGCCACGCACTCCGGTGAGATCGTGCTGTCCGCCGGCTCCCCGCTCGTCCCGGCCCTGGGCATGAAGGTGGCCTTCCCCGATCTGCCCGGCGGTCCGACGCTGACAGTGGTCGGTGTGGCCCGCTCGGTCACGCGGACCGCCGACGCCTGGGTGGTTCCCTCCCAGCTGCCGGCGCTCACCGCGCCGGCGCCGGGCAGCGGCGGCTACCAGATGCTCTACCGCTTCACCGACGCCGGTACCGCCGGGCAGATCACCGCGGGCGGCAAGGGCGTGACGCGGTCCCTGCCCCCGGGAGCGGCCGTCGGCGAACGGTCATGGCTCGCCGTCAAGAAGAGCGCCGAGCGCGACACCGCCGTCTACGTCCCGTTCCTCATCGCGTTCGGCGCCCTGGGCATGGTCATGTCGGTGCTCATCGTCGGCAACGTCGTCGCGTCGGCCGTCGGCACGGCAACGCGCCGCATCGGCATCCTCAAGGCCGTCGGCTTCACCCCGGCCCAGGTCGTACGGGCCTACGTGGGCCAGGCGTTGATCCCGGCGTCCGTCGGCATGGCTCTCGGTGTCGTCGCGGGCCATCTGCTCGCCGTCCCCGTCCTGGCCGAGACCGAGGACGTCTACGGCACCTCGTCGCTGGCCGTCGAGCCCTGGGCCGACCTGGTGGTGATCGCCGGGGTGCTCGGCCTGGTGGCGGCGACCGCGTGGGCGAGTGCCTGGCGCGCCGGACGGCTGCGTACGGTCGACGCGCTCGCCGTCGGGCGTACCGCTTCGGCGCGGCGCGGCCGGTGGGCGGTCCGTCTGGCCGGCCGGCTGCCGTTGCCGCGGCCGGTCGCCCTGGGTCTGGCCCGGCCCTTCGCGCGGCCCGCCCGTGCGCTGGCCATGGGCACGGCGATCCTGTTCGGCGCCATCGCCGTGACGTTCACCGTGGGGATGGTCGCCTCGCTCGGCCAGGTGATGAAAGCCAAGGCCCACGACGCCGCCGATGTCACCGTGCCCGCGCCCCTGCCGGACTTCGGGCCCCAGGTCCCCGGCCGGGAGAAGCAGCCCCGGGCCGACCCCGCCGCGGTCGCCGCGGCCGTCGAGGCCGCCACCGGGACCGGGAAGTACTACCGCGCCGCGACGGTACGGGCGGCCGTGTCCGGCCTGACCGGCACCATCGACGTGATCGCCTTCACCGGCGACGCCTCCTGGGGCGGCTACACGATGGTCTCGGGTCGCTGGATCGACAGGCCCGGCGAGGCCGTGGTCCCCACCCCCTTCCTGGCCGCCACCGGCACCCGCGTCGGCGACACGGTCACCCTGAACGGCCTGGCCGAGCCGGTCACGGTCCGGATCGTCGGCGAGGTCCTCGACCCCCGCAACGACGGCATGCAGGTCTTCACCGACGCCTCGACCCTCAGGGCCGCGCATCCCGACCTGACGGAGACGAGCCATCACATCGCGGTCACATCAGGCACCGACGTGACCGCCTACGTGACCGCGCTGAACAAGGACCTGACACCGCTGGGGGCCACCGCCCAGGCCGGCGGGCCCGGCGCGGGCGGCGACATGGTCGCCACGCTCAACGCGCTGTCCGCGGTCCTCACGCTGATGCTCGTCGCCGTCGCCGCGCTCGGCGTGCTCAACGGCGTGCTGCTCGACACCCGCGAGCGCGTCCGGGAGATCGGCGTCCACAAGGCACTTGGCATGACCCCCCGGCAGACCATCGCGATGGTCCTCACCTCGGTCGTGGTGACCGGCCTGGCCGCCGGCGCTCTGGGCGTGCCGCTCGGCGTGACTCTGCACGGCTGGGTCCTCCCGGCGATGGGTGACAGCGTGGGGCTCCGCCTCCCCGCTTCCGTCCTCGCCGTCTACCACCCGGCCGAGCTGCTCCCGCTCGCACTCGGCGGCCTGCTCATCGCCACCCTGGGCGCGCTCCTGCCCGCCGGCTGGGCCGCCAGGGCCCGGACCGCCACGGCCCTGCGCACCGAATGAGGAGGCGGGCCCTAATACGGCGCCCGGAAGTTGATGTACCCCAGCAGCACGATCACCGCCGCCACACAGCCGAACACCACGGCCGTGGAGACCCACGACGAGCGGGAGCCGGAGCGGGAGCGTGAGCGGCCGCCGCGTGAGCGATGGTCGGGGTCGGGGCGGAAGGGAACGGGGCCGGGAGGGTCGTGCTTCCAGCGGGCTGCGAGCATACGGGCCCGGGCCGAGGGCTCCTTGTGCTCGGCGTCGTCCGCCCATCTGAGGTCGAACTCGCGCTCCTGGCCGTCCTGTTCGTGTTCAGACATTCCCACTCCACCCCCGTGTGGTCCTGTCAGCAGAATAGAACATACGACCGCGCCCCCGCTGCCGGTACAGCGGCGGGGGCGCGGTCGTGATGCCTCGATCAGGCGTCGATCACACGTCGAAGTACAGCTCGAACTCGTGCGGGTGCGGACGCAGCTGCAGCGGCGCGATCTCGTTGGCGCGCTTGTAGTCGATCCACGTCTCGATCAGGTCCGGCGTGAACACGTCGCCCTGGAGGAGGAACTCGTGGTCGGCCTCAAGGCGGTCGAGGACGGCCGGGAGGGAGGTCGGGACCTGCGGGACGCCCGCGTGCTCCTCGGGGGCCAGCTCGTAGAGGTCCTTGTCGATCGGCTCGGCCGGCTCGATCTTGTTCTTGATGCCGTCCAGGCCCGCGAGGAGCAGCGCCGAGAAGGCCAGGTACGGGTTGCCGGAGGAGTCGGGCGCGCGGAACTCGACGCGCTTGGCCTTCGGGTTGGAGCCCGTGATCGGGATACGCATGGCCGCGGAGCGGTTGCGCTGCGAGTAGACCAGGTTGACCGGCGCCTCGAAGCCCGGGACCAGGCGGTGGTACGAGTTCACCGTCGGGTTGGTGAAGGCCAGCAGCGACGGGGCGTGCTTGAGGATGCCGCCGATGTAGTAGCGGGCGGTGTCCGACAGGCCCGCGTATCCGGCCTCGTCGTAGAAGAGCGGCTGGCCGCCCGTCCACAGCGACTGGTGGACGTGCATGCCCGAGCCGTTGTCACCGAAGATCGGCTTCGGCATGAAGGTCGCGGTCTTGCCGTTCTGCCACGCCACGTTCTTCACGATGTACTTGAAGAGCTGCAGGTCGTCGGCTGCGGCGAGCAGCGTGTTGAACTTGTAGTTGATCTCGGCCTGGCCGGCGGTGCCCACCTCGTGGTGCTGGCGCTCGACCTGCAGGCCGGCCCGGTCCAGCTCCAGGGAGATCTGGGCACGCAGGTCGGCGAAGTGGTCGACCGGCGGGACCGGGAAGTAGCCGCCCTTGTAGCGGACCTTGTAGCCACGGTTGTTCTCGAGGGCGCCGGTGTTCCAGGCGCCGGCCTCGGAGTCGATGTGGTAGAAGGACTCGTTCGCGCTGGTCGCGAAGCGCACGCTGTCGAAGACGTAGAACTCGGCCTCGGGGCCGAAGTACGCCGTGTCGGCGATCCCGGTGGAGGCGAGGTAGGCCTCGGCCTTCTTCGCCACGTTGCGCGGGTCACGGGAGTACTGCTCGCCCGTGATCGGGTCGTGGATGAAGAAGTTGATGTTGACCGTCTTGTCGCGGCGGAACGGGTCGACGCGCGCGGTGGACAGGTCGGCGCGGAGCGCCATGTCGGACTCGTGGATGGCCTGGAAGCCGCGGATCGAGGAGCCGTCGAAGGCGAGCTCCTCGGCCGGGTCGAAGGCCGATGCGGGGATCGTGAAGTGCTGCATCACGCCCGGCAGGTCGCAGAAGCGGACGTCGACGAACTTGACGTCCTCGTCCGCGATGAACTTCTTGGCCTCGTCGGCGTTCTGGAACATCCAGCTCCTCCTACTCCCGACCGTCCCGCCGGGGTGGTAGTTCGTTCGTGCTGCCAGTGCGGGTGGCACACGCTGACGTAGACCCTAGGGACGGGTGATTTCTCTGGCGTGACTCATTTGTTTCGCACAAGTTAACCGGCTCACTCTCCACCGTAGCCCGATCACACCCCGCCGTGCCCTGGTCATTTACGGGCGCAGTACCGTGGACGGGTGGACAACAGGCAAGCACTCGGATCGTGGCTCTCCGGGCCCCGCGCGGCCGCGGAAGAGGCCGGTGTCGACTTCGGATACCGGGGCGAGCAGCTCGGTCTGCCCGAGGAGGGACCCGGCTCGATCGCCCGTCCGGGGCGGCGTCTCGGCGCCCTCGCCGTGGACTGGGGTCTGAGTCTCCTGATCGCATACGGTCTTATCACGCAGAGCTACAACGAAGCGGCCCAGATCTGGGCGCCGCTCATCCTGTTCGCCCTCATGGTGCTCACGGTCGGTACGGTCGGCTCCACCCCGGGCAAGCGGCTCCTCGGCCTGCGGGTGCTCGCCCTGGACACGGGCCGCGTCAGTCCCTGGCGGACCCTCCTGCGTACGGTGCTGCTCTTCCTCGCGATCCCCGCCCTGGTCTGGGACCGCGACGGCCGCGGTCTGCACGACCGGATGGCGGGCACGGTCGAGGTCCGTATCTAGCGCCACAGTGACCCTTCACTGACGACGTACAGTGACCCTTCACTGACGACGAAGGGGCGCCCGGTGTGATCCGGGCGCCCCTTCGTCGTCAGTGTGCGGGGTCAGCGAGCCTTCGGCCCGCCCTTCGGCAGCTTCATGCCCTTCGGCATGGGCCCCTTCGGCAGCGGCATGTTGCTCATCAGGTCGCCGAGGGCGCGCAGCCGGTCGTTGGTGGCCGTGACCTGCGGTCCGGTCAGCACGCGCGGCAGCTTGAGCATGGTCGTGCGCAGCTTCTTCAGCTCGACCTGGCCCTCGCCGGTGCCCACGACCAGGTCGTGCACGGGCACGTCCGCGACGATGCGGTTCATCTTCTTCTTCTCGGCGGCGAGCAGGGACTTCACCCGGTTCGGGTTGCCCTCGGCCACCAGGACGATGCCGGCCTTGCCGACCGCGCGGTGCACCACGTCCTGGTTGCGGTTCATCGCCACCGCGGGGGTCGTCGTCCAGCCCCGGCCGACGTTGTCGAGCACCGCCGCCGCGGCACCGGGCTGTCCCTCCATCTGCCCGAAGGCGGCCCGCTCGGCCCGGCGCCCGAACACGATCGCCGACGCGAGGAAGGCGAGCAGGAGGCCCAGGATGCCGAGATAGATGGGGTGACCGATCAAGAAACCGATCGCGAGGAAGACACCGAAGGTGACGATTCCGACTGCCGCGAGTACAAGACCGATCTTCTTGTCGGCCCTGCGGGTCATCTTGTAGGTCAGAGCGATCTGCTTCAGTCGCCCGGGGTTCGCAGCGTCCGCTGCAGGTTCCTTCCTCGCCATGGCACGAAGTCTACGTGGCCCCACAAGCGCCGACGACGGCAGTGCCCGCGGGGGCCCCGTGGGGGAGGGGCCGCGCTCAGGGGCGGACGGACACGGAACGGGAAACGGACTGGTCGAGGACGCGCTGCGTCTCGACCCGGTCCTTGGCGCGGCGGCGGTCCTCCAGCACGGAGGTCCACGCGTTGCGGCGGGCGGTGCGCTGACCGCTGCTCATCAGCAGCGACTCGACGGCACGCAGTGCGGTGGTGAAGGACGGAATCGCGGTGGCGCGGACCGGCGCGGCCTGCATGGGTGAGGTCCCCCCTCGGTATGGGTGTACGTGCTGTGAGTTCAGCGTCACTGATTGGTGTTACCAGGGCGTGACCGGCCGGTCAAACACCCATGAAGCCCCGGCGGGGAGCGGTGAAACGCCGACGCGGTCCTGACATGTGCCCTCATCTGCGAGGACGGTCAGGACCGCGTCGAATCGGCCGCTACTGGCGAGTAGTCTCTTGTGCGGGAATTCACACGCTTGTCTCGCCCGGTGTCGGGCAGGGGCGGTGACGGTGCGTCAGGCGGTCTGGGCCGCGATGCGCGCGTCCCGCCGCTCCATGGCCATGGTGAAGAGCCGTCCCGCGCGGTACGAGGAGCGCACCAGCGGGCCGGACATCACACCGGAGAAGCCGATCTGCTCGGCCTCCTGCTGCAGCTCCACGAACTCGTGGGGCTTCACCCAGCGCTCCACGGGGTGGTGGCGTACGGAGGGCCGCAGGTACTGAGTGATGGTGACCAGCTCGCAGCCGGCGTCGTGCAGCTGCTTCAGCGCGTCGCTGACCTCCTCGCGGGTCTCGCCCATGCCGAGGATCAGGTTCGACTTGGTGACGAGGCCGTAGTCACGGGCCTCGGTGATGACCTTCAGGGAGCGCTCGTAGCGGAAGCCGGGGCGGATGCGCTTGAAGATCCGCGGGACCGTCTCGACGTTGTGCGCGAAGACCTCGGGGCGGGAGGAGAAGACCTCCGCCAGCTGCTCGGGGACGGCGTTGAAGTCGGGCGCGAGCAGCTCGACCTTCGTCCGGCCGTCCTCGCGGTCCGCCGTCTGCTGGTGGATCTGGCGGACCGTCTCGGCGTACAGCCAGGCGCCGCCGTCCTCCAGGTCGTCGCGGGCGACGCCGGTGATCGTGGCGTAGTTCAGGTCCATCGTGACCACGGACTCGCCGACCCGGCGCGGCTCGTCGCGGTCGAGCGCCTCGGGCTTGCCGGTGTCGATCTGGCAGAAGTCGCAGCGCCGGGTGCACTGGTCGCCGCCGATGAGGAAGGTCGCCTCCCGGTCCTCCCAGCACTCGTAGATGTTGGGGCAGCCGGCTTCCTGGCAGACCGTGTGCAGGCCCTCGCTCTTCACGAGGTTCTGCATCTTGGTGTACTCGGGACCCATTTTCGCCCGGGTCTTGATCCACTCGGGCTTGCGCTCGATGGGGGTCTGGCTGTTGCGGACCTCCAGGCGCAGCATCTTGCGTCCGTCGGGTGCGACTGCGGACACGACCGGCTCCCTAGCGATTGATTCTTCGGCGCCCTCAAGGGTACGCCCGTGGTTTTGAATGCCTGCGGGGGTGCCAGCCCCTCCACAGCCCGTTTTATGCCGCCGGGGTCTTCTCGATCTCCCGCGGCTTCAGCTCCGCGTTCTCCAGTACGTCCCTCAGGTGCCGCTCCACCACCGGCAGGACCTCCTCGATCGTCACGTCGCGGCCCAGCTCGTTCGCCAGGGACGCGACGCCCGCGTCACGGATGCCGCAGGGGATGATCCGGTCGAACCACTTGTTGTCGGGGTTCACGTTGAGCGCGAAGCCGTGCATGGTGACGCCCTTGGCCACGCGGATGCCGATCGCGGCGATCTTGCGGTCCTCGCGGCGCTGGCCCGCGTTGGACGGGGCGTACTCCGGGCCGTTCATGCGCGGGTCGAACTCCTCGTCGTGCAGACGCGGGTCGAAGTCCAGGGCCAGGCCTCCCCCAGCCTCCGGCCGGGGGGACCCCCAGGTGGGACGCCGCTCGACCGGGTCGCCCAGGACCCACACGCCGCTGCGGCCCTCGACCCGGCTCGTCTCCAGGCCGAACTCCGCGCAGGTGCGGATCAGGGCCTCTTCGAGGCGGCGTACGTGCGCCACGACGTCCACCGGGCGGGGCAGCTTCTGGATCGGGTAGCCGACCAGCTGGCCGGGGCCGTGCCAGGTGATCTTGCCGCCGCGGTCCACGTCGACGACCGGCGTGCCGTCCAGGGGCCGCTCGTTGTCCGCCGTGCGCCGTCCCGCCGTGTAGACCGGGGGATGCTCCAGGAGCAGGACCGTGTCGGAGATCTCGTCGGCGAACCGCGCCGCGTGCACCCGGCGCTGCTCGTCCCAGGCCTCCTGGTATTCGACGGCCTGGTCACCGAACCCCATGCGGACGAACCGCAACCCACTCACGGCAAGCGCCTCCCTCGGACAGGTGTGTCAGACACGTATCGCGCCCAAGCCACTGTACGTCCGGCCCGCAGACGTCAGTCCCGGGGCCAATCCTCACACGATCGGATGAATGTCCGCGAAAATGTGTGATGGGGTGCTTACTCTCCGCTACATTCGCGCCGTCCAGCAAGCCAAAAGGCCTGCTCACAGGCAATCCGGCACAGTACCGACACCGGAAGGCAGGAGACCGCACCGCACCATGACGGAACGACCCGCGCAGCGCACCCCCAACCGACAGCTCGCCGCGCTCATCGCAGAAGCGGGGTTCTCCAACGCGGGACTCGCCCGTCGCGTGGACCAGCTCGGTCTCGAACACGGGCTCGACTTGAGATACGACAAGACCTCCGTCACCCGGTGGCTGCGCGGCCAGCAGCCCCGGGGTACCACGCCCGCGCTCATCGCCGAGGTCTTCACCCGGCGTCTGGGCCGCCGCCTCACCGCCCAGGACCTCGGCCTGGACGCCTGCGCCCCGGTCTACGCGGGGCTGGAGTTCGCGGCCGCCCCCGAGGAGGCCGTCGACATCGTCAGCGGGCTGTGGCGCAAGGACTCCGGCAGCCACGCCGAGCTGCGCAAGATCGCCTTCACCCCGGCCGGGCTCGTCGTGCCGAGCCGGGACTGGCTGATCGGCCGGGCCGACGAGAAGGTCGCCCGGGGCGAGCCGCCCGCCGCCCGCATCCCGGCCCAGGGCCGCGTCCCCGTCCGGCTCCCCGCATCGGCCGAGCCCGGCCTGCCGTCCCTGCCCCGCCAGCGCGGCCAGGCCGAGCGCGGCCCCGGCCAGAAGGTCACCGCCGGCGACATCGCCGCCCTGCGCTCGGTCGGGGAGCTCTTCCGCACCCTCGACGACGCCTACGGCGGCGGTCACGCCCGCCAGGCCCTGGTGCGCTATCTGGAGCACGAGTGCGAGCCGATGCTGCGCGGCACCTACGGCGAGCAGACCGGCCGCCGGCTGTTCGCGGCCGCCGCCGACCTGACCCGGCTCGCGGGCTGGACGTCGTACGACATCGCCGCGCACGGACTCGCCCAGCGCTACTTCGTCCAGGCGCTCCGGCTCGCCCAGGCGGCCGGGGACCGGACGTACGGGGCGTATGTGCTGGTCACCATGAGCAGGCAGGCCGTCTACCTCGGGCACGGGCGGGAGGCCGTGCAGCTCGCCCGGGTGGCACAGCAGGGCGTCGGCACCTCGGCCCCGCCCGTCGTGCAGACGCTGCTGCACGCCTCCGAGGCGCGCGGGCACGGGGTGCTCGGCGAGGTCCGGGCCTGCACCGCGGCCCTGGTCCGTGCCGAGCGCGCCCTGGAGACGGCCCGGCCCGGGGACGACGTACCGCACTGGGCGAGGTTCTTCGACGAGGCACAGCTCGCCGACGAGTTCGGCCACTGCCACCGCGACCTGCAGCAGTTCCGCGCCGCCGCCCAGCACGCGGAACGCTCCCTGCAGCTACGCGCCCCCTCCTACGCCCGCAGCCGCCTCTTCTGCCGCGTCGTCCTGGCCACCGCCCGCCTGGGCCTGGGCGAACTCGACCAGGCCTGTCAGTTGGGGGCGGAGGCGGCGGGCCAGGCCGCGGAGATGCGTTCGGTGCGGGCGGTGGAGTACGTGAGGGACTTCGAGCGAAGGCTGGAGCCGTACAAGGACGCGGCACCCGTGCGGACTTACCGCGACAAGGTGGCGGCCTTGGGGTGAGGTTCCTTGCTTTCAGGGGCGCGGGGAACTGCGCGACAAGCCCCCACGCACCCGCACCCCTGCAAAGCACCTACGCAGCCCGCGGAACAGTCGGCAGCGGATCGGCAACATGCATCGACCGCCCCGCCCCCAAGTCCGCCAATATCGCCGCCGAAGCCCGATGCCCGGAGTGCAAAGCCCCCTGCACCGTGCTGGTATCCCGGTGATCCCCACACACATACAGCCCGGCGATCAACCGCACCGGCCGCCGCAGATCATGCGGCGGCCGCATCGCCGGCACAGCCTCCACCGTCTGGTGTACGGCCAACGTCTCCCACCGAGCCGTCGGCATCCCGTACAGCCGCGCCAAGTGCATCCGCACCGCCGTGTCGACATCCCCCGGCGGCCGTCCCAGCACCGTCGAGGACACCAGTGCCCGCCCGGCAGGGGCACGGGACGGATCGACCCGGCTCACCACCGCCGTGTGCGCGACCGGCCCACCGAGATCCGCGTCGAGCAGCAGCGACGCCCCCGTCTCGGGCGGCTCGTCGGTCGTGTGATGTACCACCGTCACCGGGTGGAAGTCCGGCACCCGCAGCCCCGGCAGCAGCTCGGCGGCGGCCCGGGCGTCGGTCGCCACCAGCACCGCCCGGCAGCGGATCTCGCCGTGCTCGGCGGTGGTCACCGAGGTCGTGGAGACCGAGGTGACGCGCACGCCGGTGTGTACGGTGCCCGGCGGCAGCGTGCGTGCCAGCAGCTCCGGCAGGGCCTCCGCACCGCCCTCCGGTACACAGAGCCGGCCGCTCGCGAAGGCCCGCAGCGCCAGGTCCGCGCACCGGCTGGACGTGGTCAGGTCCGGGTCGCACAGCAGGGCGGCGAGCAGCGGACGCAGGAAGCCGTCGATCGTACGGGCGGGCAGCCCGCGCGCCGCCAGGGCCTCACCGGCGGGCCGCTCCGGGCGGGCCAGCAGCCGTTCGGCCGGGGTGCTCGCCAGCCGGGTGAGAGCGGCCCCCAGCCGGGCCTGGTCGACGGCCGTGCCGAGCGGGGCGCCGGACCGGCTCCGGGGCACCGAGACCTGCCGGCCCGGTACCGCCACCGGCTTCCTGGGCGCGACCGGCGACCGGGGAGCGCTCGCCAGGGCGCGCACCGCATGGAGCGCGCCCCGTGCGCCCCGTGCGCCCCCTGTACCGGCCTGGACGCCCGCGCGATGGTGGCGGCCGTCGCCGTGCAGCAGGACACCGGGCGCGAAGGGGCGCAGCACCAGCCCGCCCAGGCCGGGTGTCAGTCGCAGTTCCGGGTAGGCCGTGGACAGCAACTGGCCGATTCGGTCGAGCCGGAAGCCGTCCACCTTCTCCGTCGCCATGCGGCCGCCGACCCCGTGGGCGGCCTCCAGGACCATGGTCGTCACTCCTGCGCGGGTGAGCCGGTTCGCGGCCGAGAGTCCGGCGACCCCGGCCCCCACGACGACCACGTCCGCCTGGTACGCGGGCTCAAGCACGTGCCCCTCCTCGAGGTTGCGCGGGCGCTGGAGACGTCATGCCCTCAACAGGCCGCAGGGATACGCGAGTTCTGGTCGAGGGTAGGGCGGTGATCGGTCAAATGGGGTCGCGCATCAACAGGGCACGGTCGCACGGCGGTCGCATACGGATGCCTTGTGGGCATGAAGTGGTCGCAGGGGGCTAGGAGCCGACTCGAGGAGCCGACTCGAAACGGCCGTGAGCCGAACCGGACCCGTCACAGCGCCGCCCGGATCGCCCCCTCGATCTCCGGGAACGCGAACCGGAAGCCCGACTCCAGCAGCCGCGTCGGCAGCACCCTGGCACTGCCGAGCACATCGCCCGCCATCTCGCCGAGCACGCTCCGCAGGACGGGCGCGGGCACGGCGAACAGCGTCGGACGGCGCAGTACGCGTCCCATCGCCGCGGTGATCTCACGGTTCGTCAGGGGGTTCGGGGCGGTGAGGTTGAACGGCCCGGACAGACCGTCGGTGTCGAGGAGATGCCGGATCGCGGCGACCTCGTCGTGCAGCGCGATGAACGACCAGTACTGGCCCCCGTCGCCCATCCGCCCGCCCAGCCCCGCCTGGAACAGCGGGAAAAGCCGCCCCCACGCGCCGCCGTCCCGGGACACCACCAGGCCGGTCCGGGTGAACACCGTGCGGACACCGGCCTGCTGGGCCGGTGCCGTGGCGCCCTCCCACTCCACGCACAGCGAGGGCAGGAAGCCCTCACCCGCCGGCGCGCTCTCGTCGACGGCCCGGTCCCCGGTCTCGCCGTAGTAGCCCATGGCGCTGCCGTTGACGAAGACCCGCGGCCGGTCCTTCTCGTCCAGCGCGGCGACGGCCTCGGCGAGCGCCGTCGTGCCGTTCACCCGGCTGTCGCGGATCCGCCGCTTGTAGGCGTCCGTCCAGCGACGGTCGCCGACCCCGGCTCCCGCCAGGTTCACCACCCCGTGGCACCCGGCGAGCCCGGCCGCGTCCACCCGCCCGCCTTCCGGGTCCCAGCGGACCTCGTCCGCCGCCCGGGGCTCATGGCGCACCAGGCGCACCACCTCGTGCCCGTCCGCGGTCAGGGACCGCACCAGAGCGTTGCCGATCAGACCGGAGGCGCCGGTCACCGCGATGCGTCGCATGGCTCAATCTTGCCGGTCGCGCCCGTAAATGCCCCGTCGGGATCCGGTCTCGCCGACGTACCGTGACCGCCATGCCGACTCCGCACATACGAACCGCCCGGCTCGACGACGACGAGGCGCTCGGGCGGCTCGACCGCGCCGTCTGGTCGCCCCTGCACGCCGTGATGCCCGAGCCGCAGCCGCCGTACCCGCCGTTCTTCGGTGAGCGGCACGCGCCCGGGGACTGCCTTGTCGCCGAGGTCGGCGACCTCCTCGCGGGCTACGTCCTCCTCGGATTTCCCACCCCGGCCGAAGCCAACCGGCACGTCCGCCAGATCCAGGGCCTGGCCGTCGGCGAGCACGCGCGCGGCCGGGGTGTCGGGCGGGCGCTGGTCCGCGCCGCCGTCGACGAGGCCCGTCGGCGCGGCGCCCGCCGCCTCACCCTGCGCGTCCTCGCCCACAACGCTCCGGCCCGGGGGCTCTACGAGTCCGAGGGGTTCGTGGTGGAGGGGATCCTGCCCGAGGAGTTCCTGCTCGACGGGAAGTACGTCGACGACGTACTGATGGGGCACTCCCTCTGAGCCGGACCTATGACGCGGCCAGTTCGCCGGTGTCCACCGGAGTCGTCGCGTCCGCCGCCCGTCGCGCGTCGGCGGCGACCTCGGCCGCCGTCAGGACGTAGCCGGTCTCGGCGTCCGAGGTGGAGCGGGCGAAGACCACGCCGTAGACCCGGCCGTCGGTGGTGAGGAGCGGGCCGCCGGAGTTGCCGGGGCGGACGGTGGAGCGGATCGAGTAGATCTCGCGGGTGACCGCCCCGTCGTTGTAGATGTTCTGGCCCGTCGCCCGCACGCGGTTCGCGACCGTTGCCGCCTGGAGGTTCAGGTCGCCGTCCTCCGGATAGCCAGCGACGACCGCCGAGTCGCCGCGCTCCGCCGCGTCGTCGAACGGCAGCACCGGCGCCTTCAGACCCGGCACGTACAGCACGGCCACGTCCTTCTGCGAGTCGAAGAGCACCACCCGCGCCTCGTACGTCCGCCCGGCCCCGCCGATCTGCACGGTCGGCTCGTCGATGCCCGCCACCACATGGGCGTTGGTCATCACGTGCTCCCGGGAGTACACGAACCCGCTGCCCTCGCGGCCCTGGGTGCCGGCGACGCCCTCGACCTTCACCGTGCTCCGCTTGGCGGCATTGGTGGCGGCCGCGGTGACGCTGTCACCGGAGGGCGCGGCGACCTCGGCGGTCGACTCGTTCTCGAACGGGTTGAAGACCTGAGGGAAGCCCGCCTGGGTCAGCGCGGAGGTGGCCCCCGAGAACCAGGCCGGTGTGGTCTCCGGCATCGTCCGCTGCACGGCGTCGAGCAGCCGCGAGTCCCGGATCGCCGAGGTGACCAGCGGCGACGAGGACACGCCCAGGACGCTCGCGGCCACCCACGCCACGATCAGCACGGCGACGGAGTTGGCCACGGCCCCGCCGATCCCGTCCGCCACTCTGAGCGGCCCCCTGTCCAGCTCCCGCCGCAGCCGCAGCGCGAGGCGCCCCGCCAGCTCGTGCCCCACCACCGCCGGGAGCAGCACCGTGAACACCGCCGTCAGCGTCGCCCCCGTGGTCCCCGGCGTCACCAGGTCCATCACCCACGGCAGGACCCACACGCCGATGACCGCGCCGCCCACGAAGCCCGCCAGTGACACACAGCCGGCCACCAGCCCGCGCCGGTACCCGGACGCCGCATAGGCCAGGACGACCAGCAACAGCAGGATGTCGAGCAGGTCCACGCACGCCGCCTTTCATTCGGAACCCCTTAGTACGTGGGGGGAGGGCCCGGTGATCAGTCACACGCGCGTGGATGATCAGAATCGGCCACGCGCCCGTGCACCAGGAAAAACGTCGCGGACCGTGACGATGGTTCCACCGGGTGGCACATCACACATCGCGGGCGGACCGGATCGGGCCGACAGTGAGCACATGCGTGTCTTCCGAAGACGGCGGGGTGCGCGCAGGCACCGCGCCGCCAGGACACCCGGAATATCCGGCCTGCCGCGCGCGGCCCGGGTGGGCCTCGGCTGCCTGCCGGGCCTGAGTGCCGCCGTCGCGCTGGTGCTGTGCGCCTACGGCGTCGAGAACGCCGCCGACAGCGCCCCCGAGCCGGCCGCGGCCCGCCCCACCGCCAAGCCCTACACCGCCCCCCGGCCGCACATCGTGCTCCGGTCGCACTGGCTGGGCGACGCCGCCCGCACCCAGCCGCGCCCCCGCTACGACGACCGGGTCTCCGCCGTGTTCATCCACCACACCGACACGCCCAACGGCTACGACTGCGCCGACTCGCCCCGCATCATCCGGGACGTGTACACCGGCCAGACCGGCACCCGCGACTGGGACGACATCGGCTACAACTTCGTCGTCGACCGCTGCGGCACCATCTACGAGGGCCGCGCCGGCGGCGTCGAGCGTGCCGTCACCGGCGCCCACACCCAGGGCTTCAACCACGGCACCACGGGCATCGCCGCCCTCGGCACCTTCACCGAGGGCATGCCCGTACCGCGACCCATGGTCCACGCCATCGCCGCGCTGTCCGCCTGGAAACTGGGCCTGTCCGGCACCGACCCGCGAGCCAGCGTCCGCCTGGTCTCCAGCAACGGCCTGAGCCGGTACGCGGCCGGCACCTCCGCGAAACTGCCCGCCCTCGCCGGTCACAACGACGGCTACATGACCAGCTGCCCCGGCGCCGCCCTGCACGCCCGCCTGCCGGAGATCAGAGAGCTGGCGGCCCGTCTGCAGCACCGGCCCGAGGACCCACAGCAAGGCCACAGCCGGCGCGCGGTGTCCTCAGATCCCGGCCCCCTACGGTCACCCTCACAGACAGCCGACCGGAGGTGGGGACCATGAACAACGGTCATACGGAGAACCCGCACACCCGGAGCGCGGCCACGCGCGGCCCCTGGGCGGTGCTCCGCGCGGTCGCGACCGTCGTCCTGGGCCCGGCGGCGGCCACCGCGTCCGCCCTCGACCAGGCCAACGCGGCCCCGCTGCACCACGCGGTGAAGGCCGACAGCCGGAGGAGCCTCGCGGTCAGCCCCTGAAGCGCTCCCACAGCCGGGGATAGCGCTCGGCGAGGAGCCGCTCGTTCTCGAAGTCGAGCGAGGTGCCCTCCGGCTCCGGAGGCGCGGGCGGGATCTCCAGGTCCGGGGCGACCACGCCGGTGAGCTGCTCGTAGGCCTCGTCCGCCGCGTAGCCGAGTTCCTCGCCGTCGCCGTCGATCTCCTCGTCGAATTCGTCCAGCAGCTCGGCGAGCGAGTCCGGGTCGTGCACGGCGCCCTCGAAGACATGGCGGCCCTGGCCGATCAGCCAGCACCGGAAGAAGTCGAAGGCGTCGTCGCTCGCCCCGTCCAGCAGCACCCAGGCGGCGCCCCACAGGTCCCAGCGGTAGGCGCGGTTGTAGCGCGACTCGAAGTGCCGGGCGAAGTCCAGGACCGAGTCCGGGTCCAGCCGCGAGAGCCGTTCCACGAGCAGGTCGGCCTGCTCCTCCGGGTCGCCTTCGGCGGCCTCGCGAGAGTCGTCGACCAGCTCCCAGAACTCCGTCTCGTCCATCACGGGACAAGCATCGGCCCTGGGGCACACGGGCGCACCCGGAGTGCGCGGGATCGTTATGCGCCGTCCGCGCGGTGGTACAGCCCCGCCAACCGCAGCGCGTCCGCCGCGAACCGCTCGCGCAGGCTCTCGGGCGCCAGCACCTCCACCTCCGCGCCCAGCGCCGCCAGCTGGGTGTGGGCGACCTCCTCGGACTCCACCGGCAGCGCCACCGTCACCCATCCGTCGGCGTCCGGACCGTCCGCGTCCGCCAGGGCCTCCCGCGCGGACAGCGAGTCGAGGGCGTACGGCAGTGCGCGCACACCGTCGGGGGACAACCGCACCACCACCCGGGCCCGCAGGATGGACCGGGCGAACTGTTCCGCGCGCTCCTCCCAGAAGGCGGGCAGCTCGAACTCCGGCTCCCGCTCGAAGCGCTCCCCGCCCGGGTCCACCGCCGTGAACCGGTCGATCCGGTACACCCGGAAGGACCCGCCCCCGGCCACCCGCGCGCACAGGTACCAGACGCCCGCCTTCAGCACGAGCCCGTACGGCTCCAGCTCCCGGACGACCTCGTCCTCCCCGCGCCGGTACCGGGCGACGACCCGCCGGTCGTCCCACACCGCGTCGGCCACGGCAGGCAGCAGCGCGGGCGTCCTCGGCTCCTTGAACCAGTTCGGCGCGTCCAGATGGAACCGCTGCGCCGCCGTCTTCGAGGCGTCCCGCAGGGACGGCAGCAGCGCCGCCGACACCTTCAGCTGCGCGGCCGAGGCGGCGTCCTCCAAGCCCATCTCGCGCAGCGCACCCGGCACCCCGGACAGGAACAGCGCCTCCGCCTCGCCCCGGTGCAGCCCGGTCAGCCGTGTCCGGTACCCGCCGACCAGCCGGTATCCTCCGGCCCGGCCCCGGTCCGCGTACACCGGAACGCCCGCCTCCGACAGTGCCTGGGCGTCCCGGGTCACCGTCCGCTCCGACACCTCCAGCTCACGGGCGAGTTCGGCGGCCGTCATGGCGGGCCGGGACTGGAGCAGCAGCACCATCTTGATGAGCCGGGCAGCACGCATAGGGCCATCATGGTGCGTGTTCGGGTGCGGGTGTGCGGGGGCAGGCCTGTTTCAGGGGCGCGGGGAACTGCGCGACAAGCCCCCACCGGCCCGCGGTCGACGAACGACCGGGACCGATGGGGGCCGCAGATCCTACAGACCGTACTTCTCGCGGGCTTCCTTCACTGCCGTCGCCTGGACCTCGCCGCGCTTGGCGAGCTGGGCCAGGGCCGCGACGACGATGGACTCGGCGTCCACGCCGAAGTGGCGGCGGGCCGCCTCACGGGTGTCCGAGAGGCCGAAGCCGTCGGCGCCCAGCGAGGACCAGTCCTGCTCGACCCACTGCGCGATCTGGTCCGGGACCTGGCGCATGTAGTCCGAGACCGCCAGCACCGGGCCCTCGGCGCCCTGGAGCGCCTGCCGGACGAACGGCACCCGCTCCTCGCCGCGCAGCAGCGCCTCGTCCGCCTCAAGGGCGTCCCGGCGCAGCTCGCTCCAGGACGTCGCCGACCACACGTCGGCCGCCACGCCCCACTCCTCGGCGAGCAACTGCTGCGCCTTGAGCGCCCAGTGGATCGCCGTACCGGAGCCGAGCAGCTGGATCCGCGGGGCGTTGGCCGGGGGCGTGATGCCCGCGGACTCCGCCGTGTTGAAGCGGTACAGGCCCTTGACGATGCCCTCGTCGACCCCGTCCACGGACGGCTTCGCCGGCTGCGGCATCGGCTCGTTGTAGACGGTCAGGTAGTAGAAGACGTCCTGGTCCTCACCCGGGGCCGCCTCGCCGTACATCCGGCGCAGACCGTCCTTGACGATGGCCGCGACCTCGTAGGCGAACGCCGGGTCGTACGTCAGGGCCGCCGGGTTGGTCGCCGCGATGACGGGGGAGTGGCCGTCGGCGTGCTGGAGGCCCTCACCGGTCAGGGTGGTGCGGCCGGCCGTGGCGCCGACGAGGAAGCCGCGGCCGAGCTGGTCGCCGAGCTGCCACATCTGGTCGGCGGTGCGCTGCCAGCCGAACATCGAGTAGAAGATGTAGAACGGGATCATCGTCTCGCCGTGCGTCGCGTACGACGTCGAAGCGGCGATGAAGTCGGCCATCGAACCGGCCTCGGTGATCCCCTCGTTGAGGATCTGGCCGTTCTGGGCCTCCTTGTAGTACATCAGCTGGTCACGGTCGACCGGCTCGTACGTCTGGCCCTTCGGCGAGTAGATGCCGAGCGACGGGAACAGCGACTCCATGCCGAAGGTGCGCGCCTCGTCCGGGACGATCGGCACCCAGCGCTTGCCCGTCTCCTTGTCGCGGACCAGGTCCTTGACCAGGCGGACGAACGCCATCGTGGTCGCCACGTTCTGCGAGCCGGAGCCCTTGTCGAAGGACGCGAACGCCTTCTCCGCCGGGGCGGGCAGCGGGGCGACCGGGTGCACACGACGGGCCGGGGCCGGACCGCCCAGGGCGGCACGCCGCTCCTGGAGGTAGCGGACCTCGGGGGAGTCGGCGCCCGGGTGGCCGTAGGGCACCACGCCGTCCACGAAGTCGCTGTCCTTGATCGGCAGCTCCAGCAGGTCGCGCATGTTCTTGAACTCGTCCACCGTCAGCTTCTTCATCTGGTGGTTGGCGTTCTTCGACGCGAAGCCCTCGCCGAGGGTGTGGCCCTTGACCGTCTGGGCCAGGATCACGGTCGGCGCGCCCTTGTGCTCGACGGCCGCACGGTAGGCGGCGTACACCTTGCGCGCCTCGTGACCACCGCGCGAGAGGTGGAAGCACTCGAGGATCTTGTCGTCGCTCAGCAGCTTCGCCAGCTCCGCCAGCGCCGGGTCGGCGCCGAAGAAGTCCTGGCGGATGTAGGCGGCGTCGCGCGTCTGGTACGTCTGGATCTGCGCGTCCGGTACCTGACGCAGGCGGCGTACGAGCGCGCCGGTGGTGTCGAGCTGGAACAGCTCGTCCCAGGCCGTGCCCCACAGGGTCTTGATCACGTTCCAGCCGGCGCCGCGGAACTGGGCCTCCAGCTCCTGCACGATCTTGAAGTTGGCGCGGACCGGACCGTCGAGGCGCTGCAGGTTGCAGTTGATGACGAACGTGAGGTTGTCGAGCTCCTCGCGGGCGGCGAGCGCGAGGGCCGCCGTCGACTCGGGCTCGTCCATCTCGCCGTCGCCGAGGAACGCCCACACGTGCGAACCGGCGGTGTCCTTGATGCCGCGGTTGGCGAGGTAGCGGTTGAAGCGCGCCTGGTAGATGGCGGAGAGCGGACCGAGACCCATGGAGACCGTCGGGAACTCCCACAGCCAGGGCAGACGGCGCGGGTGCGGGTAGGACGGCAGGCCGTCGCCGCCCGCCTCGCGGCGGAAGTTGTCCAGCTGCGTCTCGTTCAGCCGGCCGTCGAGGAAGGCGCGGGCGTAGATGCCGGGGGAGGCGTGGCCCTGGATGTAGAGCTGGTCGCCGGAGCCGTCGGCCTCTTTGCCCTTGAAGAAGTGGTTGAAGCCGGTCTCGTAGAGCCAGGCCGCCGAGGCGAAGGTGGCGATGTGGCCGCCGACGCCGTACTTGCTGCCCCGCGTAACCATCGCGGCCGCGTTCCAGCGGTTCCACGCGGTGATCCGCTGCTCCAGCGCCTCGTCACCGGGCACGCCCGGCTCGGCGGCGGTGGGGATGGAGTTGACGTAGTCGGTCTCGAGGAGCTTCGGCAGCGCGAGGCCGGCGCCCTCGGCACGCTCCAGCGTGCGCCGCATGAGGTATGCGGCACGATGCGGTCCGGCCGCCTCGGTCACCGCGTCCAGGGAGGCCTGCCATTCGGCGGTCTCCTCCGGGTCCCGGTCCGGGAGCTGGTCGAGCTCGCTCGGCTGGATGGCTTTGGGGTCGGTCATGTCGCCGCCTTCCTCAGTCGAAGGGGGTTCCCTCATCGGCAAGGGTTCGGGGGTGCCCTTTGTCTTTGGCAGGACAGGGCTGGGGCTTGGGTGGCAAGCCCGTCGGCGACTGTAACCCTCTGATCGATGATCGATCAAAGGGTTGAGGCGTAAAACCTCTTGATCACGAGAAAGTAGGCACGCGGTGCCTTCCGCGGTGGCACGCGGTGACCGATTTTCGAATGGTTTTCGCAGGTCGGAGCCGTTTGAGCGGGAATGTGCTCGAGTGTCACGCCCGGGGCGCGCAGCCCAGGACGTGGGCCTTCACCAGTTCGGCGATCCGGGGGTCGCGGCGCTTGAAGGCGGCGACCAGCTCCTCGTGCTCCTCCGCGTACGACTGCTGCTGGGTGCCCAGCCAGCGGATCGACAGGGCCGTGAACACCTCGATGCCGAGGCCTTCCCAGGTGTGCAGCAGGACGGAGTTGCCCGCCGCGCGGACCAGTTCGCGGTGGAAGGCGACGGTGTGGCGGACCTGTGCCGTGCCGTCCGACCTGCGGTCGGCCTCGTACAGGGCGGTGACGTGGGGTTCCAGTGCCCTGCAGTCCTCTGCCAGGCCCTGGGCCGCCAGCTCCGCCGCGATGGCCTCCAGGCCGGCCCGGACCGGGTAGCTCTCCTCCAGGTCGGCGGCGGTGAGGTTCCGTACGCGGACGCCCTTGTTGGGGGCGGACTCGATCAGGCGCAGGGATTCCAGTTCGCGCAGGGCCTCGCGGACCGGGGTCTGGCTGACCTCCAGCTCGGTGGCGATCCGGCGCTCGACGATCCGCTCGCCCGGCTGCCAGCGTCCGCTGATGATCCCCTCCAGGATGTGCTCGCGGATCTGCTCGCGCAGCGAGTGGATGACGGGCGCGGTCATGTGAGCTCCTTAAAGGGGTTTGACGTTTAGACAATAAGGCCGGGTCGCTCCCTGGGCGGGGTGGGTGAGGGTGTCTTGGTGCAGGTGAGACGAGACTTACACGGGGGGTGTGAGCTGTCCTCGACTGCCGCGCCGTCGTGGCTGGTCGCGCCCACGCGGCGGAGCCGCACATCGATACAGCCCCGCGCCCCTGAAAGACAAAGGCCGATGCCCCCGCCCGGAGTTGTCCGGACGGGGGCACCGTGGTGCTGCGACAGGCGTCAGAGGCCGAGCTCGACCTCGAACTCGCCCGCTTCCAGGATGGCCTTGACCGCCGTCAGGTAGCGGGCGGCGTCGGCGCCGTCCACCAGGCGGTGGTCGTAGGACAGGGTCAGGTACGTCATGTCGCGGACGCCGATGACCGTGCCCTCCTCCGTCTCGATGACGGCGGGGCGCTTGACCGTGGCGCCGATGCCGAGGATGGCGACCTGGCCGGGCGGCACGATGATCGTGTCGAAGAGCGCGCCGCGCGAACCGGTGTTGCTGATGGTGAAGGTCGCGCCGGACAGCTCGTCCGGGGTGATCTTGTTGGCGCGGACCTTGCCCGCGAGCTCCGCCGTGGCCTTGGCGATACCGGCGAGGTTGAGGTCACCGGCGTTCTTGATGACCGGGGTCATCAGGCCCTTCTCGGAGTCCACCGCGATACCGACGTTCTCGGTGTCGAAGTAGGTGATGGTCCCCTCGGCCTCGTTGATCTTGGCGTTGATCGGCGCGTGCGCCTTCAGCGCCTGGGCCGCGGCCTTGACGAAGAACGGCATCGGGGAGAGCTTGACGCCCTCACGGGCCGCGAACGCGTCCTTGGCACGGGCGCGCAGCTTCATCAGACGCGTGACGTCGACCTCGACGACCGAGGACAGCTGGGCCTGCTCCTGCAGGGCCTTGACCATGTTGTCGCCGATGACCTTGCGGATCCGCGGCATCTTGATGGTCTGGCCGCGCAGCGGCGAGGTCTCCAGGACCGGGGCCTTCTTGCCCCCGGCGGCCGGAGCGGCGGCAGCGGCCGGAGCCGGAGCGGCGGCAGCGGCCTTCGCGGCCTCGGCGGCGGCGATGACGTCCTGCTTGCGGATACGGCCGCCGACGCCGGTGCCCTTGACGCCGGCCAGGTCGACGCCGTTCTCGGCGGCGAGCTTGCGCACCAGCGGGGTGACGTAGGCGCCGTCGTCGGCCGGCTGGGCGGCGGCCGGAGCGGCCGGGGCCTGGGCCGGAGCCGGGGCGGGCGCGGGAGCGGACGGGACCGGCTCGGGAGCCGGCGTGGTCTGCTGCTGCGGCGCCGGGGCCGACGGAGCCTGCGGGGCCGGGGCGGGCTGCGCCGGGGCCGGAGCCGGGGTGGGCTCGGGCTGGGCCGGGGCGGCCGGGGCCTCCTGCGCCGGGGCGGCGGCCGGAGCCGCGCCCGCGACGCCGATGACGGCGAGCTTGGCGCCGACCTCGGCGGTCTCGTCCTCGCCGACCACGATCTCCAGCAGCGTGCCCGCGGTGGGCGCCGGGATCTCGGTGTCGACCTTGTCGGTGGAGACCTCGAGCAGCGGCTCGTCGGCCTCGACGCTGTCACCGACCGACTTCAGCCAGCGGGTGACGGTGCCCTCGGTGACGGACTCGCCGAGCGCGGGCAGGACGACGTCCGTGCCCTCGGCGGAGCCGCCGCCGGCGGCGGCGTCGGCGGAGGGAGCGGGCGCCGGAGCGGCCTGCTCGGTGGACGGGGCGGCCGCGGCCGGCTCGGGAGCGGGCTCGGCGGCCGGGGCCGGGGCGGCGGCGGGGGCACCGCTGCCGTCGTCGATGAGGGCCAGCTCGGCGCCGACCTCAACGGTCTCGTCCTCGGCGACCTTGATGGAGGCCAGGACGCCGGCTGCGGGGGAGGGGATCTCGGTGTCGACCTTGTCGGTCGAGACCTCGAGCAGCGGCTCGTCGGCCTCGACACGCTCGCCCTCGGCCTTCAGCCAGCGGGTGACAGTGCCCTCGGTGACGCTCTCGCCGAGCGCCGGAAGGGTTACGGAAACCGCCATGGTTTCGGTTGCTCCTTACGGAAAGTGCGGAAGTCTGTGTCGTCGCTTCTCGACCGAGGGGGTCAGTCGTGCGAGTGGAGGGGCTTGCCGGCCAGGGCCAGGTGGGCCTCGCCGAGCGCCTCGTTCTGCGTCGGGTGGGCGTGGACGAGCTGCGCGACCTCGGCGGGCAGCGCCTCCCAGTTGTAGATCAGCTGGGCTTCGCCGACCTGCTCGCCCATGCGGTCGCCGACCATGTGGACGCCGACCACGGCACCGTCCTTGACCTGGACGAGCTTGATCTCGCCCGTGGTGTTCAGGATCTTGCTCTTGCCGTTGCCCGCGAGGTTGTACTTCAGAGCGACGACCTTGTCCGCGCCATAGATCTCCTTGGCCTTGGCCTCGGTGATGCCGACGGAGGCGACCTCCGGGTGGCAGTACGTCACCCGCGGGACACCGTCGTAGTCGATCGGAACGGTCTTCAGACCGGCCAGACGCTCCGCCACCAGGATGCCCTCGGCGAAGCCGACGTGCGCGAGCTGGAGGGTCGGGACCAGGTCACCGACGGCGGAGATGGTCGGCACGTTGGTGCGCATGTACTCGTCGACCAGCACGTAGCCGCGGTCCATGGCGACGCCCTGCTCCTCGTAGCCGAGGCCCTGCGAGACCGGGCCGCGGCCGACGGCGACCAGCAGGATCTCGGCCTCGAACTCCTTGCCGTCGGCGAGGGTGACCTTGACACCGTCCTGGGTGTACTCGGCCTTCTCGAAGAACGTGCCCAGGTTGAACTTGATGCCGCGCTTGCGGAAGGCGCGCTCCAGCAGCTTGGAGGAGTTCTCGTCCTCGACCGGCACGAGGTGCTTCAGGCCCTCGATGACCGTGATGTCCGCACCGAAGGACTTCCAGGCGGAGGCGAACTCGACGCCGATGACACCGCCGCCGAGGACGATGGCCGACTTCGGCACCCGGTCCAGGACGAGGGCGTGGTCGGAGGAGATGATCCGGTTGCCGTCGATCTCCAGGCCGGGCAGCGACTTCGGCACGGAGCCGGTCGCGAGGAGGATGTGGCGGCCCTGGACACGCCGGCCGTTCACATCGACGGAGGTGGGGGAGGAAAGCTTGCCCTCACCCTCGATGTACGTCACCTTGCGGGAGGCGACGAGACCCTGCAGACCCTTGTACAGGCCGGAGATCACGCCGTCCTTGTACTTGTGGACGCCGGCGATGTCGATGCCCTCGAAGCTGGCCTTCACACCGAACTGCTCGCTCTCGCGGGCCTGGTCGGCGATCTCGCCCGCGTGCAGCAGGGCCTTGGTGGGGATGCATCCCCGGTGCAGGCAGGTGCCGCCGACCTTGTCCTTCTCGATCAGGGCGACGTCCAGGCCCAGCTGCGCCCCGCGCAGGGCCGCGGCGTAACCACCGCTGCCACCGCCGAGGATCACTAGGTCGAAAACGGTGCTGGCGTCGTTCGCCACGTCACGTCCTCCATGCATGTGCGCCGTGAGCCGGTCTTCAGTGACCGGCAGGCGGCTGGTGTCCGGCCGCTCGTTCTTCGGCCCTTCGGTGGGGCCCTGTCCTGCCGAGCCCCATCTTCGCACTTGTCGACACACAAAGAGACGCCGGGCTGCTGTGTGAGACGCCCCACGTTCAGATGAGCCGTGCCCTGAAGGGGCGCGGGGCTGTGCCTGATCTGCGGCTCCGCCGCGCGGGCGCGAGGGCGTCCGACCCCAGGGGCGCGGGGCTGTGCTCGATCTGCGGCTCCGCCGCGCGGCCGCGAGGCCTTCGCCCCAAGGGGCGCGGGGAACTGCGCGAACAACCCCCACGCCCCCGCACTCGCCACACAGCGGACGAGCCCGAGCTCTCAGGCGAAGGTCAGCCCAGATCCCCGGCAGCCGTCAGCTCGGCAAGCCGCACCAGCGTCCGCACAGCCGACCCCGTGCCACCCTTCGGCGTGTACCCGAAGGGCCCGCCCTCGTTGAACGCCGGCCCGGCGATGTCGAGGTGCGCCCAGGTGATCCCCTCGCCCACGAACTCGCGCAGGAACAGACCGGCGACCAGCCCGCCGCCCATCCGCTCACCCATGTTCGCGATGTCGGCCGTGGGGGAGTCCATCCCCTTGCGCAGGTGCTCCGGCAGCGGCATCGGCCACGCCGGCTCCCCGACCTCCTCGGCGGCCTCGTGCACCGCGGAGCGGAACGCGTCGTCGTTGCCCATGATCCCGAACGTCCGGTTGCCCAGCGCCAGTACCATCGCCCCGGTCAGCGTCGCGACGTCGACGATCGCGTCCGGCTTCTCCTGGGAGGCCGCCCACAGGGCGTCGGCCAGCACCAGCCGGCCCTCGGCGTCGGTGTTCAGCACCTCCACCGTCTTGCCGCTGTACATCCGCAGCACGTCACCCGGACGGGTAGCGGAACCGGACGGCATGTTCTCGGCCAGGGCCAGCCAGCCCGTGACGTTGACCTCGAGACCCAGCCGCGCGGCGGCGACCACCGCGGCGAACACGGTGGCCGCGCCGCTCATGTCGCACTTCATCGTCTCGTTGTGACCGGCCGGCTTCAGCGAGATGCCGCCCGAGTCGTAGGTGATGCCCTTGCCGACGAAGGCGAGGTGCTTCTTCGCCTTCGAGGAGGTGTACGACAGCTTCACCAGGCGCGGTCCCGCCGCCGAGCCGGCCCCGACGCCGAGGATGCCGCCGTATCCGCCCTTCTCCAGGGCCTTCACGTCGAGCACCTGCACCTTGATGCCGTGCTCCTTGGCCGCGGCCTGCGCGACGGCGGCGAACGCCTCGGGGTTCAGGTCGTTCGGCGGGGTGTTGATCAGGTCGCGGGCGCGGTTGAGCTCCTCGGACACGGCGGCGGCACGCTCGATCGCCGCCTTGTACGCCTTGTCGCGGGGCTTGCCGCCGAGCAGGGCGACCTCGGCGAGGGGAGCCTTGCCGTTCTTCGCCTTGGCGTCCTTGCCGTTGTCCTTGTAGGCGTCGAAGGAGTACGCGCCGAGCAGCGCGCCCTCGCCGATCGCGCCGGCGTCGGCGGCGTCCGTCAGCGGCAGGGCGAAGGCGGCCTTCTTGGTCCCGGTCAGGGCGCGGGCGGCGACGCCGGCGGCCTTGCGCAGGGCCTCGGTGTCGTAGTCGGCGTCCTTCTCGGGCAGCGCGCCCAGGCCCACCGCCAGTACGAGCGGCGCCTTGAAGCCGGACGGTGCCGGCAGCTTCGTCAACTCGCCCTCGGCACCGGAGGCGCCGAGAGTCTCCAGGACGCCGGCGAGCTTGCCGTCGTACGCCTTGTCCACGGCCTCGGCGCCCGGTGCGACGACCGGGCCCTTGGCACCCTTGGCGACACCGATCACGATCGCGTCGGCCCGCAGACCGGGCGCCGCGGCGGTGCTGAGAGTGAGAGCAGTCACGGTGGTGAAATCTCGCTTCCGATGTGAAGTTGCGATGGTCGAACGGTGTGGGTCGACCGGGCCCGAGCCGACCCTATTCCGACTCCGGGTCTGGCGATCACGGGGCCTTCCCCGGTACGGCGAACACTCGACGACGAGACTACGCGCGTGGCCGCGTTCGCTCATTACTGCGGGTGTTCATCTGCCGGTCGCGTAGTAGCCATTTCTTGATCCTTCAAGGCGGTGAACTCGGTCACACTCGCTCGGATCCGGCAAGAGTCCCGCTCGTCGCTTTGCATGCTTTTCACTGATCCTCCTCTGTTCGGCCTCTGTTCGACCGCAAGGGGATCTCTGGGATCTTCTGGGGGAGGAACCATGGCGCAGCGTGCGCGTATGTGGCGAAACACGGCCGCCGCGATGACGGCGGCAGGCCTGATCACGGCCGGGGCGACGGCGCCCGGCGCGGCGGCGGCGGAGGAACCGCGCATCGATCTCAAGGTGCTGGTGGTGGACAACGGCGACAGCCCCGTCAAGGCCGTCACCGCCCAGCTCAGGAGCACGGGTGTCCCGTACACCACCGTCGACCTGAACGACTCCGGCCGCCCGAGGATCACCGAGTCGTTCCTGAGCGACACGGTGAACGGCAGACCCCGCGCCAAGTACCAGGGTGTCGTCCTGCCCAACGAGGCCCCGTTCGGCGCGGGCTCGGCCGAGCAGACCGCCCTGGAGGCCTACGAGCGGACGTACGGCATCCCGCAGGTCGACGCCTACACCTGGGCCCACCCGGAGGTCGGCCTCGACTACACCAGCGAGGGCGGCTGGGCGGGCTCCCTCGACGGACGCGAGGCTTCCGTCACCGCGGCCGGGAAGGCGGGCCGGTTCGGCTACCTCGAAGGAACGTTTCGCTTCGAGGACAACGCCCCGGCCGTGCAGGAGAGTTACGGCTACGTCGCCCGACCCCGCGCCGGCTTCACCAGCTACGTCGACATCCCCGTGCCCGGCGGCACCGGCCGCGGCAGCCTCGTCGGCGAGTACGCCCACGACGGCCGCCGCGAACTCGTGGTGACGTTCGCGTACAACAACAACCAGCAGCAGTTCCGCCTGCTGGCGCGCGGCATCGTCGAGTGGCTCACCCAGGGCGTGCACCTGGGGCAGACCCGTAACTCCTTCGCGGTGCACGTCGACGACGTGTTCGCCCCGGACAGCCGTTGGGACACCGAACGCGACTGCACCCCGGGCGACTTCGACTGCGCGGGCGGCGACGGCGAGGGCACCACCCCGATCCGCATGACCGCGGACGACGCCGCCTACGCCGCCCAGTGGCAGCGCGAGCACGGCTTCACCATGGACATGGTCTACAACGCCGGCTCCGGCGAGGAGTGGAAGGCAGAGCACGGCGGCACCGACGCCCTCACCGACCGGCTGCTCGCCGACAAGGCCCAGTACCGCTGGGTCAACCACACCTACACGCACCCCTTCCTCGGCTGTGTGCAGGACACCTCCAGCGTGCCGTGGAGCTGCGCCAAGAACGCCGACGGCTCGGTGAAGTACCTGAGCCGCGCCGAGATCGCGGCGCAGATCCGCGACAACCACAACTGGGCCGTGGGCAAGGGCCTCCCCGTCGACCGCGCCGAACTCGTCACCGGCGAGCACTCCGGCCTGAAGACGCTGCCCCAGCAGCCCGCCGACAACCCCAACCTGGCCGGCGCCCTCACCGACACCGGCGTCAAGTGGATCGCCTCGGACAACTCCCGCGAGCCCGAGCAGCGGGCGGTCGGCAAGGCACTGACCGTCCCGCGCCACCCGATGAACGTGTACTACAACGTGGGCACGGCCGCCGAGATGGCCGACGAGTACAACTGGATCTACACCTCGCGCGGCGACGGCGGCAGCGGCGTCTGCGAGGACAACCCCACCTCGACCTGCCTGGACGAGCCGCTCGACACCACCACCGGCTACGCCGAGCACATCGTCCCGCAGGAGGCGCGCACCGCCCTCGGCCACGCCCTCGCGGGCGACCCCAGACCGCATTACGCGCACCAGTCCAACCTGGCCGAGGACCGGCTGCTCTACCCGGTCATGGAGAAGGTGCTCGCCGACTACCGGGCCCTGTTCGCCGACAACACCCCGCTGGAGAACCCCCGGCACAGCGCCATCGGCACCGAGATCCAGCGCCGAGCCGCCTGGCAGACCGCCCTGACCAACGGCCGAGTGACGGCGTACCGCATCGGCAACACCGTCACCATCACCGCCCCGTCCGGCACCCAGATCCCGGTGACCGCCCCGGAAGGCACCAAGAAACAACTCCTCCTGGGCACCAGCGACTTCGGCACCCCGTACGCGGGATCCCGCTCGACTTGGACGACCCCGGCAGCACTCCAGTCGGCGCTCACTTTGAAGCTGCCGTAGGGCTACGTACTCCAGGGGCGCGGGGCTGTATCTGACATGCGGCTCCGCCGCGGGGCGCGACCAGCCACGACGGACCCGCACTCGGCATCCGGGCAGCAGCTCCCCGCACACCATCCGCACCACAGGGGGAAACACCGCATGAGGCGAACAGGCCGACATGTCACCATGCTCACAGAAGGCACCTACCCACACGTCCACGGCGGCGTCAGCACCTGGTGCGACCAACTCGTCAAGGGCATGCCGGAGGTCGACTTCCACATCGTCTCCCTCACCGGCAACGGCCGCGAACCCGTCACCTGGGACCTCCCGCCCAACGTCTACGCCCACACCTCGGTCCCCACCTGGGGCCCCCGCCCCGGCCGCGCGAGGCCCCCCTACGGCAAGGCCCGCCGCCGCTTCACCGACACCTACGAGCGTTTCCTGCTCTCCTTCCTCGACCCCGGCTCGCCCACCGACTTCGGCACTTCCCTGATCGAGCTGGCCGAACTCGCCCGGGACGGCCGCCTGTCGGCGGCCCTGCGCACCGAGTCGGCGCTGAGGTCCCTGATGTGGATCTGGACGATGCCGCATCTGCCGACCGCCGCCGCCCGGCCCACCGTGCACGACGCGCTGACCGCCACCGACCTGCTGGAACACGCCCTGCGCCCGCTCGGCGTCCGCATCCCCGAGGACTCCGTGGCGCACGCCGTCAGCAGCGGCCTCGCGACCCTGCCCGCGCTCGCCGCCCGCCACCTGGACGGCGTACCGTTCCTGCTCACCGAGCACGGTATCTATCTGCGCGAGCGCTACCTCGGATACCGCAACGACGCCCAACGGTGGCCGGTGAAGGCGTTCATGCTCGGCTTCTACCGCGAGCTGAACTCCTACGGCTACCGCGCCGCCGATCTGATCACCCCGTGCAACCAGTACAACCGCCGCTGGGAGGAGCGCGGCGGCGCCGACGCCGGCAAGATCCGCACGGTGTACAACGGCGTCGACCCGGCCGCCTTCCCGCACGCCGGTCCCGAGCCCGAGGTCCCCACCCTCTCCTGGTGCGGCCGGATCGACCCCATCAAGGACCTGGAGACTCTGATCCGCGCCTACGCGATGGTGCGCGCCGAGATCCCCGCGACCCGGCTCAGGCTCTTCGGCCCGGTCCCGCCCGGCGGCGAGGCCTACCGGACCCGGCTGGAGAAGCTCGCCGCCGAACTGGGCGTCACCGACGGCCTGACCTTCGAGGGCCGGATCACCGAGGTCTGGCGGGCCTACGCGGCCGGGCACGTCGTCATGCTGTCGTCGATCTCCGAAGGCTTCCCGTTCTCCATCATCGAGGCCATGTCCTGCGGCCGTACGACGGTGTCGACGGATGTCGGCGGGGTGTGCGAGGCCGTCGGCGACACCGGCCTGGTCGTGCCCCCGCGCGAGCCCGAGAAGATGGCCGCCGCCGCGCTGACCCTGCTCAAGGACGACGAACGGCGCCTGGAACTGGGCGCGTTGTCACGGCAGCGCGTGATCGACCGGTTCACACTGCGCCGCTCCGTGGATGCCTTCCGCACCGTCTACAAGGAACTCGCGGGCGAGGACGAGGTGTACGAGCCCACGCTGGAGATGGTCGCCGACTGGACCCTGGAACTGCGCGACCCCTGGTACGCGTCCACAGCGGTCTGGGGGTCCCCCCGGACGGAGTCTGGGGGAGGAACGGGCTGGTGAGCGGAAGCGTCTGGCTCCCGCCGGGCTCCCGCCCGGACACCCTGCCCTACATCCCCCGCCAGCGCGCCACCCCCAGCTGGGCCCGGCCCGACCCGGTCGACGAACTCGCCGCCCGGCTCGAGGACTTCGTCGTCGCGGCCGTCCACCCGGACGAGATCGCCGCCCTGCTGGAGTCCGACGGCCTCTCCGACGACCGGATACGCGAGCGGTACGGCGTCAAGAACTCCTTCGCGCTCGCCGAGACCCTCTACGAACGCGTCGAACGCCGCTACCCCGAGCCCGACGGCCCGGTGCCCGACCCGTGGCGGACCGGCCTGCTCGGCTGCCTGCTGCGCGGCGTCGTCTTCGCCCTGCCCGGCCTCGCCTACGTCCTCGGCGCGCCCTTGTTCGCCGGCGACGACGCCTTCGGCCTCCCGCCGGGCACGGTCCCGCTGCTCGCCGGTGCCCTGTGCGGCTGGACGTGGAACCAGGGCCTCGCCCACCGGGCGTACGCCTGGCTGGGGCTGGGCGACCGGACGGCCGCGCGGCGCGCCCTGCTGCTCGGCGCCCCGGCCGGTGCCCTGCTCGGCTCGGTGGTCGCCCTGGCCTGCGCGGCCGGTGCCGCCCCGGCCGCGGTGGCCTTCGCCGCCGGGCAGTCCTGCTATCTGGCGGCGGCGACCGTCCTGCTGGTGATGGGCCGCGAACGGCTTCTGCCGGCCGCCCTCGCGCCGATGGCCACCGGCGCGGTCCTGTCCCTGGCCGACCCGCTGCCCGAGGCCGTGAGCCTGGTTCTCCTGCTGGGCTCCCTGGCGGCCGTGGCGGCCCTCGCCGCGCGCGAAGTGGCACCGGCCGTGAAGGAGGAGGGCGGGTGGACCGTCAGCCTCGTCGCCCTGCTGCCCTTCGGCGCGTCCGGCGCCGCCCCTCGTCGCCCCGCCGGGCCCCGGCTCACGGGCTCTCTGCCGTACGCCCTGTTCGGGCTCGCCACCGGCGTTCTCGTGCTGTACGCGGCACTCGGCGACGTCCTCGCCGGTGAGACCGGCAGCGCGGTCGCCGCCCCCGCCGCCGTGGCGCTCACCCTCAGCATGGGCCCCGCGGAGTGGCTGCTGTACCGATTCCGCGGCGACAGCCTCGCCGCCCTGCGCTCCAGCCGCACCGCCGGGGCCTTCCGGCGCACCACCGTCCTCACCGTCGTCGCATGCCTGGCCGCCTACCTCTCCACCCTGCTCTTACTGGGCATCGCCGCCTCCGCCCTGTGGCCGCACTCCCCGGCCCCCGGCGGAATTCGGCTGGCCGTGCTGCTTCTGCTGGGCGTGGTGCTGTGGACGGGGCTGCTGCTCCAGTCGTTCGGCGCGGTGACCGGCGCGACGGCGGTGTGCTGCGCGGCGGCCCTCGCCCAGACCCTGCTCCTCGTCACGCGCACGGGGGACCCGCACCTGACGGGCCTGACCGTGTACGGCACGGCGGCCGTCGTCCAAGGCGCCCTGGTGTGCGCCCTGCTGGGGAGGGCAACAGCCCACCGATGAGCACTCTCCTGGTTCCGTACTACGAGCACCCGTCCGTACGCCCCGCCGAATGGGAGGCGATCGTCGCGGCGGCGCCCCGCCTCTACGGGGTGGTCCTCAACCCGGCCAGCGGACCCGGCGGCCGCCCCGACGCGGCCTTCGCCGAGGTCGCCGCCCGGCTGCGCGACGCGGGCGTCCGGGTCCTCGGGTACGCCGACACCGGCTACGGCCGCCGCGCCACCACCGACGTCCTGCGCGACCTCACCCGGCACCGCGACTGGTACGGCACCGACGGCGCCTTCCTCGACCAGGTCTCCTCCGGGCCCGAGCAGTTCGAGTACTACCAGCGACTGGCGGTGGCCGCCTGGGGCGTCGGCTGCGGCACCCTCGTCCTCAACCACGGCACGGCACCGCACCCCTGCTACGCCCGCATCGCCGACGTCCTCGTCACCTTCGAGGGCACCTGGGCGTCGTACCGCGCGCTGCGCCCCGAGCCATGGCCGGGCGGCGGCGACGTGCGACTGTGCCACCTGGTGTACGACGTGCCGCCCGACGCCGACCCGGAGGGCCTGGCCAGGGCGCGGGGCGCGGCGGTGCACTGTGCGGTGCCCGGCAGCGGCGATCATCCTTGGGGCACACTGCCGTACACCCTGCACCACCCGGAGAACACCCCGTGAGACGCACGTCCTCGCTCGTCGCCCTGCTCGTCCTGCTGCTCGCCGGCTGCGCCCAGAAGGCCGACGACGACAAACCGGGCCCCCGCTGGCAGCCCCGGCCGGGCACCGCCTGGCAGTGGCAGCTCAGCGGGAAGCTGGACACCTCCGTCGACGTCCCGGTCTACGACATCGACGGCTTCGACCACTCCGAGGCCACCGTCACGCGTCTGCACCGCGAGGACCGCAAGGTCATCTGCTATCTGTCCACCGGCGCCTGGGAGGAGTTCCGCCCGGACGCCGGTAAGTTCCCGAAGTCCGTCCTCGGGCGCGGCAACGGCTGGAAGGGCGAGCGCTGGCTGGACATCCGCCGCACCGATGTCCTGGAGCCCCTCATGGCGGCCCGGATCGACATGTGCCGGGACAAGGGCTTCGACGCGGTGGAGCCCGACAACATGGACGGCTACCGCAACGAGACGGGCTTCCCGCTGAAGGCGGCCGACCAGCTCCGCTACAACCGCCTCATCGCCCGCCTGGCCCACGACCGGGGCCTGGCCGTCGGGCTGAAGAACGACCTGGACCAGATCCCCGAGCTGGTCGGGGACTTCGACTTCGCGGTCAACGAGCAGTGCGCCCAGTACGGCGAGTGCGCGGCCCTGAAGCCGTTCGTCGACGCGGGCAAGGCCGTCTTCCACGTCGAGTACGAGGTGCCCACCCGCCGTTTCTGCGCCGAGTCCCGCCGCCTGAAGCTGAGTTCGCTGCTCAAGAAGTACGAACTGGGGGTGTGGCGACAGGCCTGCTGAGGCCGGGCCGGTGGGTCAGCCCAGCGCCAGGACGACCAGCGCCGTCGTCGCCGCCGTCTCCGCGAGCCCGCCGAACACATCCCCGGTGACCCCGCCGAAGCGGCGCGTGCAGTGCCGCAGCAGCCCTTCGGCGGCGACCAGGGAGAGGACGACCGTGCACCCGGTCCGGACCACGTCGTACGGCCCCCAGAAAGCACTCACCGCAGCCGCCGCCCCCGTGACGGTGACGGCGGTGAGCAACGCCCCGCGCAGGGGCACCACGCCCGCGACCGCCGCCCCCAGCCCCTCCGGCCGGGCCGCCGGCACCCCGGCCCGGGCCGCCAGGGTCAGGGCCAGCCGGGCGGCCGTCGCGGAGACGACCGCGGCGAAGGCGCCCCGGGCCCAGGAGGCGTCGTAGGCCTGGGCGAGCGCGGCGACCTGCGCGAGCAGGACGAGGACGAGGGCGATGACCCCGAACGGCCCGATGTCCGACTGCTTCATGATCCGCAGCGCGTCCTCGGCGGGCTTCCCGCTGCCCAGCCCGTCGGCGGTGTCCGCGAGCCCGTCGAGATGCAGCCCCCGGGTGAGGACGGCCGGCACGGCGACGCCGGCCACGGCGGCGAGCAGCCCGCCCGCGCCGAGGAACAGCAGCACCAGCCCGACGGCGGCGGCAGCGGCACCGACCGCCAGCCCGGCCAGGGGAGCGCACAGCATGCCGCCGCGCCCGGCCTCCCGGTCCCACCGGGTCACCCGGACCGGGAACACGGTGAGGGTGCCGAAGGCGAAGCGGAGACCGTCGAGGGGCGAGGTTCTGGACACCGGCGCAGGCTACCGGCCGGTCAGGAGAGCGGGTGCGGTGGCCGAGGATAAAGTTCACATATGGGATGGTTCGAACGGAACATCATGGAACCCGGCAAGCTGCCGCTGCTCCTCGCTCTCGTCTCGTTCGTGCTGACCTTTCTGATCACCCGGGGCATCACCCGTCTCATCCGGGCGGGCAAGGGCCCCTTCCGCAACATCAGCGGCAGCGGCGGTGTCCACGTCCACCACGTGGTGCCCGGCGTCATCCTGACGATCATCGGCGGCTTCGGCGCGGTCGCCGGCGGCCAGTACGGCTTCGGCTCGGCGCTGGCCGCGGTGATCTTCGGCATCGGCGCGGGCCTCGTCCTCGACGAGTTCGCCCTGGTCCTGCACCTCGCCGACGTCTACTGGACCCCGGACGGCCGCAAGAGCGTCGAGATGGTCGTCCTCACCGCCTCCCTCGTCGGCCTGCTCCTGCTGGGCTTCTCGCCGCTGGGCGTCGACGACCTCAGCGAGGACCAGCAGCAGAACCGCGCCGTCGTCCTCGGGAACGTCCTCGTGAACTTCGCCTTCGCCCTCATCGCCCTGTTCAAGGGCAAGGTCCGCCTCGCCGTCCTGGGCGTGATCATCCCCCTGGTCGCCCTGATCGGCGCCGTACGGCTGGCCCGCCCCACCTCCCCGTGGGCCAAGCGGTTCTACCGCAACCGCCCCCGCGCCCGGGCCAGATCCGGCCTGCGGGCCTACCACCACGACCGTCGCTGGGTCGGCCCCCGGCGCAGATTTCAGGACTGGATCGGCGGCGCGCCCGACTCCGAGCCCGTCCGGTCCCTCGAACACCGCTGACGCAGCGCACCGGCCGCGTACAGCACCAGCACGGCCGCGATCGCCGCCAGATGCTCCTTGCCCGCGAGGTTCTCCTTCACGGCGACCTCGACCACCATGGCCACGATCACCACCGCCGCCGTGGCATACGCGCGATAGCGCAGCCCCAGGCAGACGGCGAGACCCACCACCGCCGCCGACGGCCCGGTGTCCACGACCCGGGCGTCCGAGGCGGGCAGGCCCAGCGGGGAGTCCGGGCCCAGCCAGATGCCCAGGCGGGCGTAGAGCGTGCCCGCGAGCGTCGCGAGGTAGGCGATGAGCAGGGCCCGCCGCCACCCCAGACAGATCTCCGCGATGCCGAACACCAGCAGGATCTGCGTCAGCGCACCCCACACCGGCAGATCCAGCGCGGGCACGAACAGCGACAGCGGCGTCCGCAGCAGCGCGAGCCACAGCGGGTCCTCGGCCCGCACGGCACCGGTGTCCTGCACGAACCCGTAGCCCCACGCCTGGTTGTGGACGAAGTGCAGCACGGACGTCAGGCACACGGCCCCGGCCGCCATCGGCACCGCCCGCAGGCGCCGCTCCCGCAGCGGCCCGCGCACCGCGGCGTACAGCGGCCCCCATTCGGCGCGGGCCCAGCGGGCGAGCGTGGTCATCGAGCGGTCGTCCTCGTCCGTGCGTCGGTACGTCTGAGGGTGTCTGCGACTCAGTCAAACCGACACCACGTTCCAAGACCGACCGGAACGGGACGAAGTTGAGCCAGGTGTGCGTGACCTGGATCGCTACTGCTCGGCGGGAGCCTCCGAGGTCTCCTCCTCCACCGGCTGCTCGGACTCCTTCGGCTTCTCGGGCAGCTCCGCCGCCAGCGCCGCGGCCGCCTGCACCAGGGGGAGCGCCAGCAGCCCGCCCGCGCCCTCGCCGACGGTCACGCCCTGCGTCAGCAGCGGCTCCAGGGCCATCCGGTCCAGCGCCTTCGCCTGCCCGGGCTCTCCGCTGTCGTGCGCGGCCAGCCACCAGTCCGGCGCCCGGAACGCGATCCGCTGCGCGACCAGCGCGCACGCGGCCGTCACCACCCCGTCGAGCACCACGGGCAGCTTCCGCACGGCGCTCTGCAGCAGGAAGCCCGTCATCGCCGCGAGATCGGCCCCGCCGACGGTCGCCAGCAGCTGCAACTGGTCCCCGAGCACCGGCCGGGCCCGGCGCAGCGCGTCGCGGATCGCCGCGCACTTGCGCATCCAGGCCAGATCGTCGATCGCCAGCCCGCCACGCCCGGTGACCACCGACGCGTCGACCCCGCACAACGCCGCGACCAGCACGCCCGCGGCCGTCGTCCCGCCGACGCTCACATCGCCGAGCACCACCAGATCCGTACCGGAGTCGGCCTCCTCGTCGGCCACCGCGACCCCGGCCAGGAACGCCGCCTCGGCCTCCTCCAGGGTCAGCGCGTCCTCGACGTCGATCCGCCCGCTGCCGCGCCGCACCCGATGCCGTACGACGTCCTCGGGCAGGGCCTCGGGATCGCAGTCCAGGGCCATGTCGACGATCCGCACCGGCACGCCGAGCCGCCGCGCGAGCACCGAGACCGGCCTGCCGCCCTCCAGCACCTCGCGCACCAACTCCCCGGCCCCGCCCGCCGGCCGGGCCGAGACGCCCAGTTCGGCGACGCCGTGGTCACCGGCGAAGAGCACCACCCGCGGGCGTTCGACCGGCCGCACCGGCACCGCGGACTGCGCCGCCGCCAGCCACTCACCCAGGTCGTCGAGCCGGCCCAGCGACCCTGGCGGCACGATCTGCCGCCCCCGGCGCGCCTCGGCGTCACGGCGGATCCCGCCGTCCGGACGCTCGATCAGATCGGTGAAGTCGTCGAGATTAAGCGAGCTCATTCGCCGAACAGTACCGGCACCGATCGAACAGCACGGCGCCACATCGCGACTCCGTCACGGCGACGTCGTTGCACCCAAGATCGGCATCCCATACGTTCCCGTTTGCAGCGGATTGTCGTACGTCCCTGCCGTACGGCTCGCGCCACTGCCGTACGCCTCGCGCCCGGGAGCCGCCCATGCCCGAACTTCCCGCCCCCTCCGTCCCCCAGGCGCCCGCGCCGGTCCACGAACCGCGCCGCGAGGACTGCCCCTGGTGCGGCTCCGGCCGGCTGCGCAACCGGCTGCGCACCGGCGACCTGCGGCAGTACAAGCCGGGCAGCTTCACCGTCGACGACTGCCGCGACTGCGGCCACACCTTCCAGAACCCCCGCCTCACGGACGAGGGCCTCGCCCACTACCACCGGACCGTGCGCGGGGCGCCCATGGACCCCACGGCCGACGCCCTCGTCGCCCTGCGCGGCAGCCGGCGGCGCCACCTGTCGGCCGCCCGGGCGATGCGGCGGTTCGGGGAGCCGGAGAGCTGGCTGGACGTGGGGACGGGCCACGCGCGCTTCCCGGCGACGGCCCGGGAGTTCTTCCCCTACACCTCCTTCGACGGCCTGGACGTCACCCCGGACGTGGTCCGGGCCGTCTCTGCCGAACGCGTCGAGGAGGCCCACGTCGGCCGACTGTCGGACCCCCGGATCTCCGGCCCGCTGCGTGCCCGCTACGACGTGGTCAGCATGCTCCACCACCTGGAGGGCGCCCCCGACCCCCGCGCGGAACTCCACGCCGCCCTCCACGTCCTGCGCCCCGGCGGCCACCTGCTCGTCGAGACCCTCGACCCCCGCAGCGTCTTCGCCGCCCTTCTCGGCCGCTGGTGGCTCCCCTACGACCAGCCCCGCCACCTCCACCTGCTGCCCCCGCGCAATCTCCGGGCCGAACTGGAGACGACCGGCTGCACGGTCCTCACCCTCGACCACCGCCCCACCCACATCCCCCACGACCTCTCCGGCGCGACCTCCCTGGCCCTCTCCCACGCCCTCCCCACTCCGGACACCCCCTGGCGGGCGATCCCCCCACCCGCCTTCCAACGCCACGCCCGAGAGGCCCTCCTCCGAGCGGGCCTCCCTCTGGTCGGCCTGGCGTCCCTGACGGACCACCTACTGGCCCCCCTGGCCCGCCGCACCCGCCTGGCGAACACATACCGCGTCATCGCCCAAAAGGCTCATTAGCTGCGGGCCTGCGCCCCGCCCCCGCCGCGGGCATGCGTTGCCGCCCTAGCTGCGGGCATGCGTGCCTCCCCCAGTGCCTAAAGGGCCTGGGAGGTGCCCCCAGGGCGGCACGGGTGGGCGCAGCGGCACCTCGTCACGCCGAGTTGCGCACCCACCCCGCCCCAGCCCCCACCCACAGCACCGGTCACCCCCGCAGCACCACAGCCTGCCCCGCCACCACCAACAGCACCTGCTCACACTGCTCGGCGAACCCCGCGTTCAACCGACCCAGTTCATCCCGATACCGCCGCCCCGACGCAGTCGCCGGCACGATCCCCGACCCCACCTCGTTCGACACGGCCACAACAACACGCCGACTCGCCCGCACCGCCTCCGTCAACTCCCGCACCCGCTCCCGCAACACCTTCTCCCCCCGCTCCGCCCACACCGCGTCGTCCCACGCCCCGGCGGAATCCATGGCATCCGTCAGCCACAACGACAGACAGTCGATGAGCAGAGGCGGCCCCTCCTCCGCCAGCAACGGCACCAGATCGCAGGTCTCCACCGTCCGCCACGACCCAGGCCGCCGCTCCCGGTGCGCGGCCACCCGCACCGACCACTCGGTGTCCCCGTTGCGGGACCCGCCCGTCGCCACGTACAGCACGTCGGGAAAGGCCTCCAGCCGGCGCTCGGCCTCCACCGACTTGCCCGACCGCGCCCCGCCCAGCACCAGCGTCCGCCGCGGTACGTCCGGCACGTCCTCGTACGCCCCCACCGCCAGCGTCGCCCCGTCCGGCACCGCCCGCGCCCCGGCCGCCGCGAGCCGCCGCCCGAGCTCCGGGCCCGGCGGCACGTCGTGGTCCAGATGGACGGCGACCACATCGGTGGTCGGCCCCACCGCCCCGACCGCCCGCAGCTTCGCCAGCGCGTCCGGCCGCCCCACGACATCCGCGAGGACCATGTCGTACGGCTCGGCCGGTTCCGCCAGCCCCGCCGGCGCCCCGCCCGGTGGCAGATACAGCAGCCGCTGCCCCTCCGGCCCGGTCACCTCGTACCCCGTGCCCGGCGCGTCCATCGCCACCGCCCGCACCCGGTGCCCCGTCAGCAGCGTCAACTCCTGCCCGTCCGGCACCCGTCCGGGTTGCGGCACCCCGGCAGGCACCTCGACCGCGGGCCCGTCATGCGGATGCGACAACAGCACCTGCCGCACGCCGGTCAGCGAACGCCCCGCCCGAGCGGCCGCGAACGCCGCTCCGGGCGTCAGATCGAGCAACAGCGCCCCGTCCAGAAGCAACGCGGTGGCTGCCCGGGAATCCGGTCCGAGAGCGGCCGCACAAGCCGCACAGGAACAATCGGGACGGGGAAGCCCCGCGGGAGCGCCAGTACCAAGCAGAGTGAGTTCCACGCCCCGATTCTCACCCGTGGCCATGGGGCACGCGTGACGAAGACGCCCCTGAGGGGCGCGGGACCGTATCGATGTGCGGCTCCGCCGCGCGGGCGCGACCAGCCCACCACAACCCGCACACGCCCGACCACCCGCACTCCCGCAAGCCCTATAACGCCCCACCCGGCGGAGCGCTTACGCTCGGGGACAGGAGCCGGACCAAGATCCGGCTCCCGCTGTGCAGGCTGTGCAGTGTGCTCACACACATGGGAGGCGTACATGGCGGCATGGACGTGGCGGTTCGAGAAGACCGACGGGGCGGAGGTCCAGCCCGCGGTACCGCCGGAGGACTTCCCCACCCAGGGGGATGCCGAGTCCTGGATCGGGGAGCACTGGAAGGCCTTGCAGGAGGGCGGCGCCGACCAGGTGCGTCTGTTCGAGGACGCCACGGAGATCTACGGCCCGATGAGTCTGCACGCGGCCGAGGCGTGAGCCCGGGGGCGGGGGCCGACGGCCCTCGCCCACCCCACATCGTCCGGCTGCGTCAGCCCCGGACGCCGCACAGGTGCAACAACGCCGCCACCCCGCGGTACGGATCCGTCCGCCCGGCCCTCTCCTCCACCGCGAGCAGCGTCCTGGCGTCACCCGGGACCTCGGCGTCGTCCGCCGCCGAGTCGGTGAACACGCCCACCCCGTACCAGGCGTGCAGCGGCGCCCCGATCCCCGCGAGCGTCGACGTCAGGTCCTTCAGCCGGTCGGCCCGTACGTCGAGCCCCAGCCGGTTCCGGTATGCCGTCGTGTCGAAGGCCGTCAGCGCGTCCGCCCAGGCGCCGGACAGCCCAGGCCGCAGCGCGAGCGCGTCCCCGTTGCGTACGAGCAGGGACAGCAGTCCGCCGTGCGCGAGCATCCGGGCGAGACCCGCCAGCAGCGGGTCGGGCTCCTCCACGTACATGAGCACGCCATGACACAGGACCACGTCGAAGGCGCCCGGCAGGAAGTGCACACCGGTGTCCCGGCCGTCGCCCTCGATGATCCGCATCCGCTTCCGGATGCCCTCTGGTTCCCCCGCGAGGGACTCCTGGGCCGCGGCGACCATCCTCGGGTCCTGCTCCAGACCGGTCACCTGGTGCCCGGCCCGGGCCAGCCGCAGCGCCTGCGTGCCCCGGCCCATGCCGACGTCGAGCACCCGCAGCCGCTGCCCGACCGGGAACCGCCCGGATATCTGTTCGTCCAGCTGCCGGGCGACCAGCTCCTGCCGGACCACATCGCGCAGCCCGCCCGTCCCGGTCTCCCGGGCATCCGCCGCGCTCTCGGGAATCGGCGTCGTGGTCAGGGCCGCTCTCCGCGCTTGACCTGCGGCTTCGGCAGCCGGAGCCGGCGCATCTGGAGGGAGCGCATCAGAGCGTAGGCGACCGCGCCCCGCTTGTTCTCACCGGCGAACCGCTCGGCCAGCTGCTTCTTCAGGCGGAAGGCGGAGACGAACGAGTCGAGCACGATCAGCACGATCACCACGAGCCACAGCAGCAGCGCGATGTTCTGCAGCGCCGCCACGCGCACCATGCTCAGCACGAGGATGACCACGGCCATCGGCAGGAAGAACTCCGCGATGTTGAACCGCGAGTCGACGAAGTCGCGCGCGAACCGGCGGACCGGTCCCTTGTCGCGGGCGGGCAGATACCGCTCGTCGCCGCTGGCCAGCGCCTGACGCTGGCGCTCCATCGCGGTACGGCGCTCCGCGCGCTGGCGCTTGGCGGCCTCCTTGCGCGTCGTCGACGTGTTGGCCACGCTGCGGCGCTGCGACTGGGCCGCACTGCGCTTGGGCGTGGGGCGGCCCTTGCGGGCCTCGGGGTGACGGGGCTGACTGGAGTCGGTCTCCGGCGCCTTCACGGCGTCCTGGGCCTTCTCATCCTTCGCACGGCTACGGAACACAAAACCCAAGGGTAAGGGCTTCCGGGCATGGACCCCAGCCCCGTGGGGAACGATCCGGCAACACCAGTCGTCTGTATGGGGACAGAGGGGACGATGTGTACGGCTCCGGCGGTTTCCCGGGATGTAGGCCTCCGGTAACCCCGGGGATCACCTACTCCCTACGCCGGAGCGGGACCGTCCACAGTCGTCCTTGGGGATGAGCGCATCCGTCCCCGAACAGTGCGGTAATGGATGCAGGGCCCGTACTGTGGGTTCTGTCGCAGGAGCTGGAGCCGGTTCGGTCAGAAGGGGGCGCGCGAAGCCCATGAGCGGTGTCATGAAGCGTATGGGGATGATCTTCCGCGCGAAGGCGAACAAGGCCCTTGACCGGGCCGAGGACCCGCGCGAGACCCTCGACTACTCGTACCAGAAGCAGCTGGAGCTGCTCCAGAAGGTGCGCCGCGGCGTCGCCGACGTGGCGACCAGCCGCAAGCGCCTGGAGCTGCAGCTCGCCCAGCTGAACAAGCAGTCCTCCACGCTGGAGGACCAAGGCCGCAAGGCGCTCGCGCTGGGCCGTGAGGACCTGGCCCGTGAGGCGCTGTCCCGCCGGGCCGCCCTCCAGCAGCAGGTGACCGACCTGGAGACCCAGCACTCGACGCTGCAGGGCGAGGAGGAGAAGCTCACTCTCGCGGCCCAGCGGCTCCAGGCCAAGGTCGACGCCTTCCGTACGAAGAAGGAGACGATCAAGGCGACCTACACGGCGGCCCAGGCGCAGACCCGGATCGGCGAGGCCTTCTCCGGCATCTCGGAGGAGATGGGCGACGTCGGCCTGGCCATCCAGCGCGCCGAGGACAAGACGGCCCAGCTCCAGGCCCGCGCCGGCGCGATCGACGAGCTGCTCGCCTCCGGGGCGCTGGACGACCCCTCCGGCATGCACAAGGACGACATCCAGGCCGAGCTGGACCGGCTCTCCGGTGGTACGGATGTAGAGCTGGAACTGCAGCGGATGAAGCAGGAGCTGGCCGGGGGCCCGGCCGCCGGGCAGCAGGCCATCGAAGGTGGTGGCACGAGCCAGTCGCAGCAGCAGGACCGGCAGCAGCCGCAGGACACCCCGCGCTTCGACAAGCAGTAGGGGCCCACGCCTAGGAGGGCGACATGATCGTACGGATCATGGGGGAGGGCCAGGTGAGGCTGGCCGACGGCCACCTCACCGAACTGAACAAGCTGGACGACGAGCTCCTGGCCGAAATGGAGAACGGCGACGGCCCCGCCTTCCGCCGCACCCTCCAGGCCCTGCTGACCAGGGTCCGCGACCTCGGCGACCCCCTCCCGGACGACTCCCTGGAACCCTCGGAACTCATCCTCCCGTCCCCGGACGCGACCCTGGAGGAAGTCCAGGAACTCCTCAGCGACGACGGCCTGATCCCAGGCTGACCCACCCAGCTGCGGGCATGCGTGCCGCTAGGGGCGGCACGGGTGGGCGCAGCGGCACCCCGCACCGCCGGGCTGCGCACCCACCCGGCCCCAGCCCCAACGCCGAGCACCCCACACCCGACCTTCTGAACCCCACCCCCATACCCCCGCACTCCCCGCCCAGCTACCGTAAACAGCCGTGAGCACCCTCCAAAGGGCCAAAGTCCAGGCCAAGGCGCACCCCCTGGCCGTGGACGCCGTCCTGGCCGCAGGCGTCCTGGCCTGCATGGTCGCCGGCTCCTTCGTGGAGCCCCGCCACCGAGACACCCCCGTCAGCTGGGCCCTGCGCACCCCCGACCCCCTCAGCCTCGTCCTCATGGTCCTCGGCGCCGCCGCCCTGGTCTTCCGCCGCCGCGCCCCCATGACGGTCCTGGTCCTCACCGGCACGGTCTCCGTCGTCGAATCCGTCACCGGCGACCCCCGCGCCCCCGTCGCCATGTCCGCCGTCATCGCCCTGTACACCGTCGCCTCCACCACCGACCGCCCCACCACCTGGCGCGTCGGCCTGCTCACCACGACCGTGCTGACCGGCGCCGCCATGGCCGCCGGCCCCCTGCCCTGGTACGCCCAGGAGAACCTCGGCATCGTGGCCTGGGCCGGCATCGGCGCCACCGCGGGCGACGCCGTCCGCAGCCGCCGCGCCTTCATCCAGGCCATCCGGGAACGCGCCGAACGCGCCGAACGCACCCGGGAGGAGGAGGCCCGCCGCCGGGTCGCCGAGGAACGCCTGCGCATCGCCCGGGACCTGCACGACGTCGTCGCCCACCACATCGCCCTGGTCAACGTCCAGGCCGGCGTCGCCGCCCACGTCATGGACAAACGCCCCGACCAGGCCAAGGAGGCCCTCGCCCACGTCCGGGACGCCAGCCGCTCCGCCCTCAACGAGCTGCGGGCCACCGTCGGCCTGCTCCGGCAGTCCGGCGACCCGGAGGCCCCCACCGAACCCGCCCCCGGCCTGGACCGCCTCGACGAACTCGCCGGCACCTTCCGCAACGCCGGCCAGCGCATCGAGGTCGCCCGCACAGACCAGGGCACCGCCCTGCCCGCGGCCGTCGACCTGGCCGCCTACCGGATCATCCAGGAGGCCCTCACCAACGTGCAGAAGCACGCCGGGCCGCACGCCAAGGCCGAGGTCAGCGTCGTACGGGTCGGACCGAACATCGAGATCACCGTGCTCGACGACGGCAGCGGCGAGGACGCCGACCCGGGCAGCGGCGGCGGCCACGGCCTGCTCGGCATGCGGGAGCGCGTCACCGCCCTGCGCGGCACCCTGACCACCGGTCCCCGCTACGGAGGCGGCTTCCGCGTCCATGCGATCCTGCCCGTCAAGAACCGCACACCGACCGGGGAGGACCCCGCATGACCATCCGTGTCCTGCTCGCCGACGACCAGGCGCTGCTGCGCAGCGCCTTCCGGGTGCTCGTCGACTCCGAGCCCGACATGGAGGTGGTGGGGGAGGCGTCCGACGGGGCGGAAGCGGTGCGGATGACGAAGGAGCAGCACGCCGACGTCGTCCTCATGGACATCCGGATGCCCGGCACCGACGGTCTCGCCGCGACCCGCATGATCAGCGCCGACCCCGAACTCGCCGATGTCCGCGTGGTCATCCTGACGACGTTCGAGGTCGACGACTACGTCGTGCAGTCGCTGCGCGCCGGCGCCTCCGGCTTCCTCGGCAAGGGCTCCGAGCCCGAGGAGCTGCTGACCGCGATCCGGACCGCCGCCGGCGGCCAGGCGCTGCTGTCCCCGGCGGCCACCACCGGCCTCATCGCACGCTTCCTCGCCCAGGACCCGGCCGACGACGGCGAGCGCGACCCGGCCCGCGCCGAGCGGCTCGACTCGCTCACCGGCCGGGAGCGCGAAGTGCTCGTCCAGGTCGCCGGAGGACACTCCAACGACGAGATCGCCGAGCGCCTCGAGGTCAGCCCGCTGACGGTGAAGACGCACGTCAACCGGGCCATGGCCAAGCTGGGTGCCCGGGACCGGGCCCAGCTCGTGGTCACTGCGTACGAGTCCGGACTGGTCCGTCCAAGGGTGGAGTGAGCCCGGCCCGGGTGTACTGCGCCCGGAGTATGCGCGGCATAAGGAAATGGACCTGGGGCCTACGAATCCAGGGTCCCCGATGGCTCAGGGTGTTAGGGCGGGTGCTCATCTGCGCGCTCGCTGCCGCTTCTGCCGCTAACAGAAGAGAGACCCTCACCCATGTCCTGGCTGTCGAAATTCAGCCTCGCGCAACGGGCCCTGATAGGGCTGATGTCGATCATCGCGCTCGTCTTCGGGGCGATCGCGATACCCCAGCTCAAGCAGCAGCTGCTGCCCACCATCGAACTGCCCATGGTGTCCGTGCTGGCGCCGTACCAGGGCGCGTCCCCGGACGTGGTCGAGAAGCAGGTCGTCGAACCCATCGAGGACAACCTCGAATCCGTCGACGGCATCAGCGGCGTCACCTCCACCGCCAGCGAGGGCAACGCCGTGATCATGGCGTCCTTCGACTACGGCAACGACACCAAGCAGCTCGTCGCCGACGTCCAGCAGGCCGTCAACCGGGCCCGCGTCCAGCTCCCGGACGACGTCGACCCGCAGATCGTCGCCGGTTCCACGGACGACATGCCGACCGTCGTCCTCGCCGTCAGCTCGGAGCGGGACCACCAGGCCCTGGCCGACCAGCTCGACAGGACCGTCGTACCGGACCTCAAGAGCATCGACGGCGTCGGCCAGGTCACCGTGGACGGTGTGCGCGACCTCCAGGTCGCCGTCACCCCCGACAACGCGAAACTCGCGAAGGCGGGCCTCACCCCGCAGTCCCTCATGCAGGCGCTCCAGGCGGGCGGCGCGACCGTCCCGGCCGGCTCCTTCGACGAGGACGGCGCCAACCGCACGGTCCAGGTCGGTGGCGGCTTCACCTCGCTGAAGCAGATCCAGGACCTGATGGTCACGGGCGAGCCCGGCAAGGGGAAGCCGGTGCGCCTCGGCGACGTCGCCACGGTGAAGCAGCAGGAGGCCCCGGCCGACTCCATCACCCGCACGGACGGCAAGCCCAGCCTCTCCGTCGCCGTCACCATGGACCGCGACGGCAGCGCGGTCGCGATCTCCGAGGCCGTCCAGGACAAGCTCCCCGACCTCCGCAAGGACCTCGGCTCCGGCGCCGACCTCACGGTCGTCAGCGACCAGGGCCCGGCGGTGTCCAAGTCCATCAAGGGCCTGACCACCGAGGGCGGGCTCGGTCTGCTCTTCGCGGTCCTGGTGATCCTGGTCTTCCTGGCCTCGATCCGCTCCACCCTCGTCACGGCGGTCTCGATCCCGCTGTCGGTCGTCCTCGCCCTGATCGTCCTGTGGACGCGCGACCTGTCGCTGAACGTCCTGACGCTGGGCGCGCTGACGATCGCCATCGGCCGGGTCGTCGACGACTCGATCGTGGTCCTGGAGAACATCAAGCGGCACCTCGGCTACGGCGAGGAGCGCCACTCGGCGATCCTCCAGGCCGTCCGTGAGGTCGCGGGCGCGGTGACGTCCTCGACCCTCACCACGGTCGCGGTCTTCCTGCCGATCGGCCTCGTCGGCGGCATGGTGGGCGAGCTGTTCGGCTCGTTCAGCCTGACGGTCACGGCCGCCCTGCTGGCCTCGCTCCTCGTCTCCCTGACGGTCGTACCGGTCCTGTCGTACTGGTTCCTGCGCCCGCCGAAGGGCACCCCGGAGGACGCGGACGAGGCACGCCGCCTCGCGGAGGAGAAGGAAGCCAAGAGCCGCCTCCAGCGCATCTACGTCCCGGTCCTGCGCTTCGCGACCCGCCGCCGCCTCACCAGCGTGGCCCTCGCGATCGTCGTCCTCGTCGGCACGTTCGGCATGGCACCGCTGCTGAAGACGAACTTCTTCGACCAGGGCGAGCAGGAAGTCCTCAGCGTCAAGCAGGAGCTGAAGCCCGGCACCAGCCTGGAGGCTACGAACGCCCAGGCGAAGAAGGTCGAGCAGCTGCTCGCCGACACCAAGGGCGTGAAGGACTACCAGGTCACCATCGGTTCGTCCGGCTTCATGGCCGCCTTCGGCGGCGGCACGGACACCAACCAGGCCTCGTACCAGGTGATGCTGGACGACTCCGTGCCGTTCGAGGACGTCCAGGACGACATCGAGAAGGGCCTGGCAGGCCTCAAGGGCATCGGCACGACCACCATCGCCGCCGGTGACGGCTTCGGCGCCCAGGATCTCAGCGTCGTGGTGAAGGCCGCCGACGCCGATGTCCTGCGTACGGCGTCCGAGCAGGTCCGCAAGACGGTCGCCGAGCTCGACGACGTCACGGACGTCACCAGCGACCTGGCCCAGAGCGTGCCGCGCATCTCGGTGAAGGCCAACGACAAGGCGGCCGCGGCCGGCTTCAACGACCAGACGCTGGGCGCTGCCGTCGCGCAGGCCATCCGCGGCACCAACGCGGCCAAGGCGACCCTCGACGACAGCGAGCGCGACGTCGTCATCCGCTCGGCGAAGCCCGCGCAGACCCTGAAGCAGCTTCAGGACCTGAACTTGGGCGCGGTGAAGCTCGGCGACATCGCCACGGTGAAGCAGGTCGACGGCCCGGTCTCCATGACCCGGATCGACGGCCAGCGAGCCGCCACCATCTCCGCGAAGCCGACCGGCGACAACACCGGCGCGGTGAGCACCAAGCTCCAGTCCGAGATCAGCGCGCTGAAGCTCCCCGACGGCGCCACGGCGTCCATCGGCGGCGTCTCCGAGGACCAGGACGAGGCGTTCCTCAACCTGGGCCTGGCGATGCTGGCCGCCATCGCGATCGTCTTCATGCTGCTGGTCGGCACCTTCAAGTCCCTGGTCCAGCCGCTGATCCTGCTCGTCTCCATCCCGTTCGCGGCCACCGGCGCCATCGGCCTCCTGGTGGCGACCGGCACCCCGATGGGTGTCCCCGCGATGATCGGCATGCTGATGCTGATCGGCATCGTGGTGACGAACGCGATCGTGCTGATCGACCTGATCAACCAGTACCGCAAGCAGGGCTACGGCGTCGTCGAGGCCGTCATCGAGGGCGGCCGCCACCGACTGCGCCCGATCCTCATGACCGCCCTGGCGACGATCTTCGCCCTGCTCCCGATGGCCCTCGGCATCACCGGCGAAGGCGGCTTCATCGCCCAGCCACTGGCCGTGGTCGTGATCGGCGGCCTGGTGACATCGACCCTGCTCACCCTCCTCCTGGTCCCGACGCTGTACGCGATGCTCGAACTCCGCAAGGAGCGCCGGGCGAAGAAGCGCGCGGCGAAGAAGGGCCTCCCGGCCCCGCGCACGGAGACGGCGGAGGAGCCGGAGCCGGCGCAGGTCTGACAGCAGTACACACGACGAGGGGCGCCCCGTGGCTCATGCTCACGGGGCGCCCCTCGCCGTGCGTCAGGGACCATCCGTTCGTGTGATGAGGCGGTGACCCGGGTCTGTTGATAACCTGTGCGTTATACGTTCCGAGCATGAGCTGGGAGATCATCCTTACTCCCGAGGTCCATGATTGGTTCCTCGGGCTCGACGACACCAGCGCGTCCTTGGTCCGTGACGCCGTCGAGTTGCTTGCGGATCATGGACCGACGCTGGGCCGATATCTCGAGACCCCGAGTGAGGAGATCGAATGAGCAAGCACTACCGGTGGGAGACCTCACTGGACGCCAGGCGCTCCGCGGATCCGGGGATCGACGCCGATGAACGCATCGCTGCGGCACGCACAGCGCGGGAAGCGGCCACCTTGGGACACCATCTGGCCGAACTCCGCCGACAGCGAGGTCTGACCCAGGCCGAGGTGGCGGAGAAGATGGGCGTCTCGCAGGTTCGCGTGTCGCACATGGAGAACGGTGACATCGACCGCATGCAGGTCGAATCCATTGCCGCCTACATCGCGGCCCTGGGCGGGCATTTGCGTCTGGTGGCCGACATCGGCGAGGTCAGCACGACGTTTGTCGACTACACAGATCTCCTCACGGCATGATCGGCGAGGCTCCGCCCACCCCCAAGCATGGGGGTGGGCGGAACCGTCGTCTCGATCGTGGAGCCGTCAGGCCTCAGCGGGGAAGGGCCTCTCCGCCCTTGAGGCACGTGACGAACGCGTCCCAGGCGGTGGCCGGGACGACGAGTGTGGGGCCGTGGGGGTTCTTGCTGTCGCGGACGGGGACGACGCCGGGGAAGTCCTCGGTGATCTCGACGCAATCGCCCCCGTTGGTGTTGCTGTAGCTGCTCCGGCGCCACCGGGCAGAGTTCAGCTCGGGGGTGTGCTGCATGGCTTGTAGTCCTCCATCGCGTCTCGGATCAGCTCCGCCGAGGCCGCGGGTGGGAGGGCGTTGGCGCGCAGCACCTCGTACTGCCGCCGCCACTTCTTCACCGACTCCCGGTCCTCGTAGAGGTGACCGACCTGGATGCCCTCTTCGTAGGCCATGACGGAACCCTTGGGAAGGGTCAGCAGGGTCAGGGCGCCGCCCATCAGTGAATGGGGACCCGCGTTGAAAGGCAGAACCTGGACCTTGCTGTCGGGAGTATCCACCTGTTCGAGTAGCAAGGCCAGTTGGTTGTACCAGCACTCTTTGCTGCCGACCCTGCGTCGGAGGACAGACTCTTCGATGATCGCCCAACGCAGGGGCGCTTGCTCCGACGTCAGCCGAGCCTGCCGGGACAGGCGGGCGTTGACGCGCTCCTCGATCTGCTCCCTGGGCAGGTCCTCCTGGCAGCTGAGCATCGCGCGGGCGTACTCCTGGGTCTGCAACAGCCCTGGCATGGCCTGCGCCACGTAGTTCTCGACGACCTCGGCCTGCGCCTCGAAGTCCATGAACCGCCGGTACTGATCCGGATGCGCCTCCCGCTTGGCCAGCTCGTACAGCCCGTGAAAGTGCTTGTCCGTGCCGAACGCCGCGTCCAGCCGGTCGGGAAGGTCCGGGGGAGGCATCAACTCGGCGGTCTCGATGCGGGCGAGGGTGCTCTTGCTGGAGTTCACGATGCTCGCCAGCTGTACGAGGGACAGCCCTGCGGCCTCGCGGTGACGGCGCTGCTCGGCGCCGAAGTAGTGACGGGCGGAGAGGTACGGGGTGAGGGTCTGTGGCTTGAACGTCATGGTCTGGCCTCTCGGCTGACGTTGAGGTCGCTGTGGATGTCCCGATCTCGGTCCCGGGACGCCGCGCTCCTGTCGAGAACACATGCCACAGCGCGACGATTGAGGCACACACGGTAATCACCGGTGTTCACGCCTGTCAGCGGAACGGCCCGAAAGGAGCGGTGGTAGATGATGCGCGACGGAACGGGTGCGCCCCTGAGGTTGCTGCCCTGGACCACTCCGGACGGACGTCCGTGTTACCTCAGCACGGACGACGACGGCAGCCGTCTCTCCCGCTTGGCCGATGAGTTGGAGGCCGAGCTGCTCGAATCGGCCGCGTACGTCCTCACCGCGGCCAGGTCACTCCTCGGCGAACCTGCTGTCGGCGGCAGAGAGTTGAGGTTCACGGGTGAACGACTCGCCGAGGCGCTCACGGACGCGCTGCGAATCGCGGAGAGCAGGGGAGCGCGGCTGTCGGGCGAATGAGCCGGGTGGGTGGTCAGAACTGCGGGGGCGGCGGGCGGAAGCGGGCTTTGCGCAGATGGGTGCCGGACTGCTGGTAGCGGAGGCTGAGAGGTTCCTGCCGGGGTACGTCGCGTGCCTCCGGGCCGATGAGGAAGTGTGCCTCGGCAATGCGCCCATCGCTGGTGTGCAACGTCGGCGGGCTCGCGCAACCGCCGAGATCCAGCATTATGCGAGCGGTGGCGTGGGCCTGCGGCCTGCGTGGAGAAGGCCCGCGTGGAGAAGGGGGACGCCGACCACAGCCGACGCCCCCCCTTCATACCCCGCTACGGGCCACGGGTTACGGCAGCGCCAGCATCCGCTCCAGCGCCAGCTTCGCGAACGCCTCCGTCTCCTTGTCCACCTCGATGCGGTTGACGAGGTTGCCCTCGGCCAGGGACTCCAGGGCCCAGACCAGGTGAGGGAGGTCGATGCGGTTCATGGTCGAGCAGAAGCAGACCGTCTTGTCGAGGAAGACGATCTCCTTGTCCTCGGATGCGAAACGGTTCGCCAGGCGGCGGACCAGGTTCAGCTCCGTGCCGATGGCCCACTTGGAGCCGGCCGGGGCGGCCTCCAGGGCCTTGATGATGTACTCCGTCGAGCCGACGTAGTCCGCCGCGGCCACGACCTCGTGCCGGCACTCGGGGTGGACCAGGACGTTCACGCCCGGGATGCGCTCGCGGACGTCGTTCACCGAGTCGAGGCTGAAGCGGCCGTGCACCGAGCAGTGGCCACGCCACAGGATCATCTTCGCGGCGCGCAGTTCCTCGGTCGTCAGGCCGCCGTTCGGCTTGTGCGGGTTGTAGAGGACGCAGTCCTCCAGGGACATGCCCATGTCCCGCACGGCGGTGTTGCGGCCGAGGTGCTGGTCGGGGAGGAAGAGCACCTTCTCGCCCTGCTCGAAGGCCCAGTCCAGGGCCCGTTTCGCGTTCGAGGAGGTGCAGATCGTGCCGCCGTGCTTGCCCGTGAACGCCTTGATGTCGGCGGACGAGTTCATGTACGAGACGGGCACGACCTGCTCGGCTATGCCGGCCTCGGTCAGCACGTCCCAGCACTCGGCGACCTGCTCGGCCGTCGCCATGTCGGCCATCGAGCAGCCGGCGGCGAGGTCGGGCAGGACGACCTTCTGGTCGTCGGACGTCAGGATGTCCGCGGACTCGGCCATGAAGTGCACGCCGCAGAAGACGATGTACTCGGCCTCCGGGCGGGCGGCCGCGTCCCGGGCCAGCTTGAACGAGTCACCCGTCACGTCGGCGAACTGGATGACCTCGTCGCGCTGGTAGTGGTGGCCGAGCACGAAGACCTTGTCCCCGAGCTTCTCCTTCGCCTTGCGGGCGCGCTCCACCAGGTCCGGGTCGGACGGCGAGGGCAGATCGCCTGGGCACTCCACGCCGCGCTCGCTCTTCGGGTCGGCCTCACGGCCGAGGAGCAGCAGGGCGAGGGGCGTCGGCTGAACGTCGAGCTCCTGGGGCTGGGCGGTGGTCACGACACGCACCCTTTCTCTTCCGCGACTTTTCGTCGATTTGACGCTATCTATCATAACCGCTTCACGTCACTTTGACGATGGCCATAGCGTCTGTGTGACGTGAATCCCGGTGAGTCGCCGTTCATTCCCGGGAAGACCCGGAAAGAGCCGTTTTCCGGTTCCCGGCACGTGTGCGAGCATGAAACGGAGCCGTAAAACGAGCGCCCGGCCCGGAATGAATCCGCGGCCCCGCCGGTTGCCACTGTCGGCAAGCAGTCTCCGTACAACCCGGGAGAGATGTAGATGTCCGTATCGGACGAGACCACCACCGTCAGCGACGGCATCATCCTGACCGACGCCGCCGCGGACAAGGTCAAGACCCTGCTCGACCAGGAAGGCCGCGACGACCTCGCGCTTCGCGTCGCCGTCCAGCCCGGCGGCTGCTCCGGCCTGCGCTACCAGCTCTTCTTCGACGAGCGTTCCCTCGACGGCGACGTCGAGAAGGACTTCGGCGGTGTGAAGGTCGTCACCGACCGCATGAGCGCCCCGTACCTGGGCGGTGCCACGATCGACTTCGTGGACACGATCGAGAAGCAGGGCTTCACGATCGACAACCCGAACGCGACCGGCTCCTGCGCCTGCGGCGACTCCTTCAGCTGAGCCTGCCGGGCCGCCACGGGCGGCAGCGGACATGACGAAGGCGGCGGCCCCCTCCGACGGGGCCGCCGCCTTCGTGCTCGCTATCCGCCCGGGTACTACCGCTCCCGCGTGGGGGGAGCCGGCAGCCGCGCGCCCTCACTGGCCAGCGGGACGCCCTTGCCGTCCGAGTCCACGACCGCACGGTCACCCAGCGGCTCGTCCAGGCGCACGGTCTCCTGGAACTGCTTCGCGATCATGATGCAGACCTTGTCCGGCCAGGAGGTCGAGGTCACCTCGACCGTCACCTCGTCGCCCTTCTCGCTCGCCTTCACGTCGTAGTCGGCACACACACCGCCCGTGAAGGTCACGGTCAGCTCGTCACCCTCGGCCCGGTAGCCGTCCACCTCCACGTCGCGCTGCTCGGGCGCCGACGTCGGCTTGTCGCTCGGCCCGCTCGGCTGGGCAGAGGTCAGATACTTCGGGTCGACCGCCGGGTACGTCACCGTGAACGGGTCCTTCACACCCGGCGCCGTCACCTCGAACAGCCAGGACGGCACCAGCGCCTGTCGGCCGTCCACGAAGTGCGAGGCCAGCCCGAACACCGCGTTCTCGACCGTGACCGAGTCCTGCTGCTTCTGCTCCGGAGAGCCGCTCGCCGACGATCCGCAGGGCTCCTCCAGCCGGTCCTTCAGCGGCACGGCGCTCGCGCAGCCGCCGATGCCCATCCGGTGGTCGCCCGTCGGCCGCTCCTCCATCAGTTCCAGCGCCTTCTTGGCGCTGACCACGGGGTACGTGTCCCCCTTCGCCGGCGCCCTCAGCTGACCGCTGCCGCCGACGACCACGCCTTCGGAGCCGACCGTGACCCCGGTGTTCCAGCCGTGCGTCGGCAGTCCGCCGACCTCGGGTGCGGCGTTCACCACCCGCTGGGCGCCCATGACCTGGCTCGCGTCGATCTTCGCGTCGTCCTGACCCAGCGCCTTCAGCACGGGCGCGGCGGCCTTCTCGGCCTCCGCCTCGCTCACCGGGGTGCCGCCGGACTGCGGAGCCGTGCAGGTGTCGGTGCCCTTGCAGTTGTCGGTGCCCGGGGCGTAGCGGTTGAACGTCCAGGCCCCCGGCGCCTGCTTGTTCACCTGGAGGCTCGGCCCCGAACCGTCCTGACCGGCCCCGACCTTCCAGGCCTCGCCCTGTGCCACCGGCGTCCCCTCGACCCCGAGGGCCTTGGCCAGCCGGGCCACGTCCTCCTCGGTGACCTCGCCCCGCGCCCGGTACACCGGGGCTTCCTCGGGGCCGTCCGGCAGCGTGCCGCCGAGCTTGTAGGTGGCGCCGTAGGGGTTGGGCTCACCGGGCGCGATGCCGTTGCCCTCGCCGGAGGTCGGTTCCGAGTATCCGTCGAGCGCGAGCGGCGGGGGAGTGTCGTCCCCGCCGGGCGCGCCGGACGTCTGCCCGCCCGACCCGTCGGCCACGTTGGTGGCGAGCCAGGCCCCGCCCCCGCCGATCAGCAGCACGGCGGCGGCGACGGAGGCGATGATCGCGGGCGTCCGGGGGCGCCCGCCGCCCGGGTGGACCAGGTTCTCCACGTCGCGGGGCAGGTCACCGTCCGGCACCTCGTCGGCTGCCGCGCCTGCCCGGTCCGGGGCCGAGCCGGCTTCGTCGACGCCGGTGCTCTCGGTGCCGACCTCGGGTTCCGGTGCGGATGCCGTCGGCTTCGCGTCCCCCCGGACGTCAGAGGCGTCGGTGGAGTCGGACGCGTCCTCGGAGGCGTCAGGGGCCTCAGGAACGTCAGAGGCCTCAGGGGCCGGGGCGGCCTCAGCCTCCGGGGCCTGCTCCGTCTCGGCGCCCCCGCCGCCCCCGCCGGCCTCACCGGACTCGGCGGACTCGGTGGCCTCCGCCCCGTCCCGGGCGTCCGTCGAGGCCACGTCCTCGGCGGACGCCGAACTCGCCTCCGTCTCGTCGCGCGCGTCCGCCGAACCCCGTTCACCGTCGGAGACGCCCCCGATGCCCCGGGCAGGGTCGGCGGCGGCTCCGGCGCCGCCCGCTTCCCTGGCGTCGTCGTCGTTGTCGGGTCGCTCGGTGTTCACCGCATCGCTCCTTCGGCTGCACAGCCGTCCCATGGGACCCGGACCGGTCACATATGGGGCGCTGGTGGGTCGTATCCCGCCTCCCCTTTACGGGGGACAGCGATGGGACGCAGCGGGGGAGCACACGGTTCCCGCGGGGGCCCGTTCAGTCCCCGTAGTCCGACATGGCGTCGAGCAGCCGGGCCGACGCCGGGGGTACGGTCACGCCGTGGATCAGGGCCGGGGAGACGGGCCGGGAGGCGATCCGGTCGGGAGCCGCCCAGTGGGGAGCCATCCGCGCCCCGTCACCCGGCAACGAGGCCAGATCGCCTTCGAGGTCGACCGGAACGGGTGTCTGGACCTTGAGGTTCGTCATAGCGGCACCGTAGGCACGCTCGAGCTCGTGGAGAAAGATCTACTATCGGGTAGTTTCGCTGCCTTCAGAGCTGCCCCGTCCACCCGATAGCGTGAAGTGTCAAGGCCCGCCTCCCTCAGGAGAATCCACGCCGTGCGCATCGCAGTCACCGGCTCCATCGCCACCGACCACCTCATGACCTTCCCCGGTCGCTTCGCCGACCAGTTCGTAGCGGACCAGCTGCACACGGTCTCGCTGTCGTTCCTGGTCGACAAGCTCGACGTCCGCCGCGGCGGCGTCGCCGCGAACATCGCGTTCGGCATGGGACAGCTCGGCACCCGGCCGATCCTGGTCGGCGCCGCGGGCGCGGACTTCGACGAGTACCGCGCCTGGCTCGACCGGCACGGCGTCGACACCGAGTCCGTCCGCATCTCCGACACGCTGCACACCGCCCGCTTCGTGTGCACGACCGACGCCGACCACAACCAGATCGGCTCCTTCTACACGGGCGCCATGAGCGAGGCCCGCCTCATCGAGCTGAAGACCGTCGCCGACCGGGTCGGCGGACTCGACCTGGTCTCCATCGGAGCGGACGACCCCGAGGCGATGCTCCGCCACACCGAGGAGTGCCGCTCCCGGTCCATCCCGTTCGCCGCCGACTTCTCCCAGCAGATCGCCCGGATGGACGGCGAGGAGATCCGCATCCTGCTGGACGGGGCGACGTACCTCTTCTCCAACGAGTACGAGAAGGGCCTCATCGAGACCAAGACCGGCTGGAGCGACGCGGAGATCCTCTCCCGGGTGGGCCACCGTGTGACCACCCTCGGCGCGCGCGGCGTCCGTATCGAGCGGGTCGGCGAGGACCCGATCGAGGTCGGCACTCCGGACGAGGAGCGCAAGGCCGACCCCACGGGCGTCGGCGACGCGTTCCGCGCGGGCTTCATGTCGGGCCTCGCGTGGGGTGTCTCCCTGGAGCGGGCCGCGCAGGTCGGCTGCATGCTGGCGACTCTCGTCATCGAGACGGTGGGGACGCAGGAGTATCAGCTGCGGCGGGGGCACTTCATGGAGCGGTTCACCAAGGCGTACGGGGATGAGGCGGCGACCGAGGTTCAGGGGCATCTGGCCTGACCGTTTGCCGAGTGCGGGTGCGTGGGGGCTGGTCGCGCAGTTCCCCGCGCCCCTGAATACAGGGCCTTCAGCTCACCCGGCGGACCGTGTACGCCGTGCCTCGGTCCGCCGGCTCCTCGCCCACGTACTCCTGGTTCCTCATCTCGCACCACGCCGGGATGTCCAAGCGGGCCGCCTCGTCGTCCGACAGGACCCGCACCAGGCCGCCCACCGGCACATCGCCGATGACCTTGGCCAGCTCGATGACCGGAATCGGGCACCTCTTGCCCAAAGAGTCCACGACAAGCACGTCGGCCTCCCGCACAACCGTCTCAGAGGGCGCCCCCAGCTTCTCCCGCACGGCCGCCACAGCCCGGGGCAGCACGGCGAGGAACCGCTCCACATCCTCCTCCGCCACCCCCAGCGGCAGCGAAACCCGCACATTCCCCTCGCTCAGCACGCCCATCGCCCGCAGCACATGGCTCGGTGTCAGCGTGCTGCTCGTACAGGACGATCCTGACGAGACGGAGAAACCCTCCCGGTCCAGCTCGTGCAGCAGCGCCTCTCCGTCGACGTAGAGGCAGGAGAAGGTGACGACCCCCGGCAGCCGGCGCACCGGATCCCCCACCACCTCCACGTCGGGCACCAGCTCAGGCACCCGGGCCCGGATCCGTTCCGTCAGCTCCCGCAGCCGCGCGGCCTCCCCGGCCGCCTCCGCCCGTACGGCCCGCAGCGAAGCCGCCGCGGCCACGATCGCCGGGATGTTCTCGAAACCGGCCGCCCGCCCCGACTCTCGCTCGTCCACCGGCCCTTGCGCCGAGAACCGCACACCCTTCCGTACGACGAGCAGCCCGACTCCCGACGGCCCGCCCCACTTGTGCGCACTGGCGGCGAGCAACGACCAGTCGCCCTCCACTCGCCCCCACCCCAGCGACTGCGCGGCGTCCACCAGCAACGGCACCCCGGCCGCCCGGCACACCTCGGCCACCTCGGCGACGGGCTGCTCGGTCCCCACCTCGTGATTGGCGGACTGCAGACAGGCCAGAGCCGTGTCCGCCCGCAGGGCGTCCCGATACGCCTCCGGACTCACCGCCCCACCCCGGTCGACCGTCACCTGGGTGACGGACCCCCCGTCCGCCTCATGCGCCTCGGCCGAATGGAGCACCGAAGAATGTTCGACCGCCGACACGATCAGGTGGCGCCCGACCCGCCGCCGCCCGGCCAACGCCCCCGCGATCCCCGTATGGACGGCACGCGTCCCGGACGAGGTGAACACCAGCTCGTCCACCCGGCACCCCACCGCCTCGGCGGCGGCCTCCCGAGCGGCGTCCAACAGCATCCGGGCCCGCCGCCCTTCCCTGTACAACCGCGCGGGATCCGCCCACCCCTCATCGAGGGAGGCCAGCAGAGCCTGCCGGGCAACAGAATGAAGCGGAGCAGCGGAAGCAGCATCGAAGTAGGCCACACAGCAACGCTAGAACGCCCAGCACGCAGACGTCCCTCAGGGGCGCGGGGAACTGCGCGAAGAACCACAAACCACCCGCAGCCGCCAATTCAGCGAACCCCTCGGGTGAGTAGGCACCCCTCCTAGAGAACCCCCGGAGGGCGTCGGCTAGGGTTTGGTCCGCATAAACATCCAAACCCCTGCCCGACGCAGGGCGGCGACCGACCAGCGAGAAGGCCAGGCCGCAGCCGATCCGCGCGGGCGAGACTCTCGGGAAGGCGCTACGTGAGTCCCAACGGCTCCGACCGCTCGCCGCGGCGCCCGATGCGGCGGAAGCTGCTGCAAGGCATGACCGCGGGCCTGGTCCTGGCGACAGCCACCGGTTGCTCGTACAACTGGGAAGACTTCCCCCGCCTTGGTATGCCCACCCCGACCACGGAAGAGGCTCCGCGGATCCTCTCCCTGTGGCAGGGGTCCTGGGCGGCTGCGCTCGCCGTCGGCGTGCTGGTGTGGGGTCTGATCCTGTGGAGTGCTTTCTTCCACCGGCGCAGCCGCACCAAGGTCGAAGTTCCCCCACAGACCCGGTACAACATGCCCATCGAGGCGCTGTACACCGTGGTTCCGCTCATCATCGTCTCGGTGCTGTTCTACTTCACCGCCCGTGACGAGTCCGAGCTGCTCAGCCTCAAGAAGAAGCCCGACGTCACGGTCAACGTGGTCGGCTTCCAGTGGAGCTGGTGCTTCAACTACATCGAGCCCGTCGCGGGTTCCACGGGTGACGCCAAGACCTCCAAGGACCTGGACGCGATCCCGGACCGGTTCAAGGAGGACTTCCCGGCCAACGCCGGCGGCGCCTACGACTGCGGTACCCCCGGTACGCGGAACCCGCAGACCAACAACCCCGGTCCGACGCTCTGGCTGCCCAAGGGCAAGACGGTCCGCTTCGTGCTGACCTCGCGTGACGTCATCCACTCCTTCTGGGTGGTGCCGTTCCTGATGAAGCAGGACGTCATCCCGGGCCACACCAACGCCTTCGAGGTGACCCCCAACAAGGAGGGCACCTTCCTGGGCAAGTGCGCCGAGCTCTGCGGCGTCGACCACTCTCGGATGCTGTTCAACGTGAAGGTCGTCTCCCCCGAGCGCTACGAGCAGCACCTCAAGGACCTCGTGGACAAGCAGCAGAACGGTTACGTTCCTGCCGGCATCGCGCAGACGAGCCACGAGAAGAACCGGGAGACGAACAACCTGTGAGCATCCTCAACGAACCCCAGGGTGCCGCGGCAGCAGGGTCCCATTACGCGGACGAGCTGCCGGTCAGGCGCCAGAACCGCGGCAGTGTCGTGGTCAAGTGGCTGACGACGACGGACCACAAGACGATCGGCACGCTGTATCTGGCGACGTCGTTCGCGTTCTTCGTCATCGGTGGCGTGATGGCGCTGTTCATGCGCGCCGAGCTGGCCCGGCCGGGTCTGCAGATCATGTCGAACGAGCAGTTCAACCAGGCGTTCACGATGCACGGCACGATCATGCTGCTGATGTTCGCGACGCCGCTGTTCGCCGGCTTCGCGAACTGGATCATGCCGCTGCAGATCGGCGCGCCGGACGTGGCGTTCCCGCGGCTGAACATGTTCGCCTACTGGCTGTACCTGTTCGGCTCGCTCATCGCGGTCGGCGGCTTCCTCACTCCGCAGGGCGCGGCCGACTTCGGCTGGTTCGCCTACAGCCCGCTCTCGGACGCGGTCCGCAGCCCGGGCATCGGCGCCGACATGTGGATCATGGGTCTGGCCTTCTCCGGCTTCGGCACGATCCTCGGCTCGGTCAACTTCATCACCACGATCATCTGCATGCGCGCCCCGGGCATGACGATGTTCCGCATGCCGATCTTCACCTGGAACGTGCTGCTGACCGGTGTGCTGGTCCTGCTCGCCTTCCCGGTCCTGGCCGCGGCCCTGTTCGCCCTGGAGGCGGACCGCAAGTTCGGCGCCCACATCTTCGACTCCGCCAACGGCGGCGCCTTGCTGTGGCAGCACCTCTTCTGGTTCTTCGGCCATCCAGAGGTGTACATCATCGCGTTGCCGTTCTTCGGTATCATCTCCGAGGTCATCCCGGTCTTCTCCCGTAAGCCGATGTTCGGTTACACGGGTCTGATCGGCGCGACCATCGCGATCGCGGGTCTGTCCGTGACGGTGTGGGCCCACCACATGTACGTCACCGGCGGTGTGCTGCTGCCGTTCTTCTCCTTCATGACCTTCCTGATCGCGGTACCGACCGGTGTGAAGTTCTTCAACTGGATCGGCACCATGTGGAAGGGCTCGTTGTCCTTCGAGACACCGATGCTCTGGGCGACCGGCTTCCTGATCACCTTCACCTTCGGTGGTCTGACCGGTGTCATCCTGGCCTCGCCGCCGATGGACTTCCACGTCTCCGACTCGTATTTCGTGGTGGCCCACTTCCACTACGTCGTCTTCGGCACCGTGGTCTTCGCGATGTTCTCCGGCTTCCACTTCTGGTGGCCGAAGTGGACCGGCAAGATGCTGGACGAGCGCCTCGGCAAGATCACCTTCTGGACGCTGTTCATCGGCTTCCACGGCACGTTCCTGGTCCAGCACTGGCTGGGTGCCGAGGGCATGCCGCGTCGTTACGCCGACTACCTGGCGGCCGACGGCTTCACCGCGCTGAACACGATCTCGACGATCAGCTCGTTCCTGCTCGGCATGTCGATCCTGCCGTTCTTCTACAACGTGTGGAAGACCGCCAAGTACGGCAAGCCCGTCGAGGTCGACGACCCGTGGGGCTACGGCCGCTCGCTGGAGTGGGCGACGTCCTGCCCGCCGCCGCGGCACAACTTCATCACCATGCCGCGGATCCGCAGCGAATCCCCGGCGTTCGACCTGCACCACCCGGAGATCGCCGCTCTCGACCAGCTCGAGAACGTGGGCCACGGTGACAAGGCCCTCGCCGGCGGCAAGGAGGCCGGCAAGTGAAGATCCAGGGCAAGATGTTCATGTGGCTGAGCGTCTTCGTGCTCGTCATGGCGGTCGTCTACGGCTACTGGTCGAAGGAGCCGGCCGGTACCACGGCCCTCTTCCTGGCCTTCGGCCTGTGCATCATGATCGGCTTCTACCTCGGCTTCACGGCCAAGCGGGTCGACGTCGGCGCACAGGACAACAAGGAGGCGGACGTCGCGGACGACGCCGGCGAGGTCGGGTTCTTCAGCCCGCACAGCTGGCAGCCGCTCTCCCTGGCGATCGGAGGCGCCCTCGCCTTCCTGTCGGTCGCCATCGGCTGGTGGCTGATGTACTTCTCGCTGCCGATCATCCTGGTCGGCATCTGGGGCTGGGTCTTCGAGTACTACCGCGGTGAGAACCGCACCCAGTAACACGCGCAGAGCGCCACAGGGGCCCGGACACTCCGAGAGGAGCGTCCGGGCCCCTGCCCGTTGCCGCAATACATGTCACTCGTACGAGTCTCTCGGCGTGCCGCTGTTGACGGGCCTTCCTAGCGTGAGGTCATGAGCCACACAGCGATAACCCGGCCCCGCACCGTCGTCAGTTGCACGCTGCTGGTGATAGCCCTCAGCGCGGGCGTCATCACCGCCTGCGGCTCCGACGGCAACCCCCTCGCCCACCGTCCCTACGACGCGGCGGACCAGATCTCCTTCAACGGCCCCGTGGGAGGCCGCGAGAAGGCCGACCCGGACAAGCCCCTGGAAGTGGTCGCCGAGGACTCCGACGGGCGGATCACGGACGTCACGGCCTACGACGCCACCGGACGCTACCTCGCGGGCGAACTCGCCGCCGACGGCAGCCGCTGGCACAGCACCGCGCCGCTCGCCGCCAACGCCGGGTACACGGTCCGGGTGAGCACCGAGGACGAGGACGGGGCGCCCGGCCGCAAGGTCCTCACCTTCGACACCGGCAAGCCCACCACCAAGAAGCGCCTGGACGTCGCTTTCGGCCCCAGGAAGGGCACCTACGGCGTCGGCCAGCCCGTCACCGCCGAACTGAGCCGGCCCGTCAAGGACAGGGCCCAGCGGGCCGTCGTCGAACGCGCGCTCAAGGTCACCTCCATACCCGCGGTGGACGGCGCCTGGCACTGGGTGGACGACAAGAAGCTCCACTACCGCCCGAAGGACTACTGGCCCGCACAGGCCACCATCCAGGTCCGCAGCAACCTGGAGGGCATCAAGATCGGCGACCGGCTGTGGGGCGGCGGCAAGGCCAAGCCGCTGACCCTCACCACCGCCGACAAGCTCATAGCCGTCACGGACGCCTCGGCCCACCAGATGACGGTCTACAAGAACGACGAGATCATCCGCCAGATACCCGTGACCACGGGTATGCCCGGCTACGACACCCGCAACGGCGTCAAGGTCGTCCTGGCCAAGGAAGGCACCGTCCGCATGACCAGCGCCAGCATCGGCGCCTCGGACTTCTACGACCTGATCGTCCACCACTCGGTCCGGGTCACCAACAGCGGCGAGTACGTCCACGCCGCCCCCTGGTCGGTCGGCTCCCAGGGAGCCGCCAACGTCAGCCACGGCTGCACCGGCATGAGCACCGAGAACGCCGCCTGGTTCTACGACACCGTCCGCGAGGGCGACATCGTCAAGGTCATCAACTCCGGCGGCGACACCATGACCCCCTTCGGCAACGGCTACGGCGACTGGAACCTCGACTGGCAGAAGTGGCGCACCGGCAGCGCCCTCCTGGGCGGCACCCCGGACGGCCCGGCAGCGGCCGACAGGGCCCGTCTACGTCCTCAGAGCGTCTAGACGCCCTCAGGGGCTCGTCCCTCAGGGACGCGGGGAACTGCGCGACAAGCCACAACCCACCCGCACCCGCCGCACAACCGGTCGAACCGAGCCCCTAGGCGTTCAAGGCATTCTTCTCCCGCAGCAGAGCAGCCAGGGCCGCAGCGAACTCCACCGGCTCCACCGGCAACGTCACAGCAGACTCCGCACGACTCCACGTCGCCAGCCACGCATCCTGCGGCCGCCCGATCAGCAACAGCACCGGCGGGCAGTCGAACACCTCGTCCTTGATCTGCCGGCAGACCCCCATGCCCCCCATCGGCACGGCCTCCCCGTCCAGCACACAGACATCGATCCCACCCCGGTCCAGCTCCCTGAGCACCGCGTCCGGAGTCGCACACTCCAGGAACTCCACCACAGGGACGTCCGGCGCCGGCCGCCGTCCCGTGGCGAGCCGCACCTGCTCGCGGGTGTTGGAGTCGTCGCTGTAGACCAGCACCGTGGCGGTCGGCTGCATTGTTCCTCCGTGACGTCAGCGTCGTAAGGACAGGCCCGATGGGCGGGATGCTACTCCCTTGAACACCACGTCAACACCGGTACGACAGGCGAAGACACTCCGAACGGCACCCCCCGGAGTGAGGGCGGGATAAGCGACCGACATAATGTCGGTCGTGGCGACAGCAACGACAGCAGAAACCGGGCACGCGCACCCGTCGGTCAACCGGCCGAACCTCACCAGCGTCGGAACCATCATCTGGTTGAGTTCCGAGCTGATGTTCTTCGCGGCCCTCTTCGCGATGTACTTCACCCTGCGATCGGTGACGGGTCCCGATCACTGGAAGGAGATGGCCGGCCATCTCAACTTCCCGTTCTCGGCGGCGAACACCACCATCCTGGTGCTCTCTTCCCTGACCTGCCAGCTCGGCGTCTTCGCCGCCGAGCGCGGTGATGTGAAGAAGCTCCGGATGTGGTTCATCGTCACCTTCGTGATGGGTGCGATCTTCATCGGCGGTCAGGTCCTCGAGTACACGGAGCTGGTCAAGGAGGCGGGCCTGTCCCTGTCCTCCGACCCCTACGGCTCGGTGTTCTACCTGACCACCGGCTTCCACGGCCTGCACGTGACGGGCGGCCTCATCGCCTTCCTGCTGGTCCTCGGCCGGACCTACGCGGCCAGCAGGTTCACCCACGAGCAGGCGACCGCCGCGATCGTCGTGTCCTACTACTGGCACTTCGTCGATGTCGTCTGGATCGGCCTCTTTGCCACGATCTACATGATCAAGTAACGCGGCCCGCATCCACGCGTGCTCCATGAAGCGCGCATCCCAGAAGCATCGACGCAGAAGATCCTGACACCGGGGTAATCCGTGAAAAAGCTCTCCGCACGACGACGCCACCCGCTGGCGGCGCTCGTCGTCCTACTCCTCGCGCTGGCATGCACCGGGGGGCTGTATGCCGTGTTCGCACCGACGAGCCCGGCGAAGGCCGACGAAACCGCCCAGTCCCTCACCATCGAGGAGGGCAAGAAGCTCTACGCCGTCGGCTGCGCCAGTTGCCACGGCACCGGCGGTCAGGGCACCTCCGACGGGCCGAGCCTGGTGGGTGTGGGCGCCGCGGCCGTCGACTTCCAGGTGGGCACCGGCCGGATGCCGGCCGCCACCTCGCAGGGCCCGCAGGTCCCGGCGAAGAAGAACATCTACTCGCAGGCCGAGATCGACCAGCTCGCGGCGTACATCGCCTCGCTGGGCGCCGGTCCGTCCATCCCGACGGAGGAGCAGTACGGCCCCGAGGGCGCCGACATCGCCGAGGGCGGTGAGCTGTTCCGCACCAACTGCGCGCAGTGCCACAACTTCACCGGCAAGGGCGGCGCGCTGACGCACGGCAAGTACGCGCCGACCCTCGAGGGCGTCTCCGCGAAGCACCTGTACGAGGCCATGCAGACCGGCCCGCAGAACATGCCGTCCTTCCCCGACACCACGCTGTCGGAGGAGAACAAGAAGGACATCATCGCTTACCTCGACGCGGTCAACAGCGACAAGACCGAGAGCCCCGGCGGCCTCGAGCTCGGCGGCCTCGGGCCGGTCAGCGAGGGCCTGTTCGGCTGGATCTTCGGTCTCGGCGGACTGATCGCCGTCGCCGTGTGGGTCGCCGCCCGGACCGCAAAGGCCAAGAAGTCATGAGTAGCCAAGACATTCCAGAAGAGAACCTGCCCGCCGAGCACGCGGGACGTGACCAGCACGGGCACGACGCGGTGAGCGTCCCGGACGACAAGCACCCGTTCGCCGACCCGGGCCTTCCTCCCCACGAGCACCGGATCCAGGACATCGACGAGCGGGCCGCCAAGCGGTCCGAGCGTTCGGTCGCTCTGCTGTTCACGGTGTCGATGCTGGCCACCGTCGCCTTCATCGCCTCGTTCGTGGCGATCCCGGTCGACAAGTCGGTCTTCATCTTCCCGCTGGGTCACATCAGCGCCCTGAACTTCGCGCTGGGCATGACGCTCGGCATCGCGCTGTTCTGCATCGGCGCGGGCGCCGTCCACTGGGCGCGCACCCTGATGTCCGACGTGGAGGTCGCCGACGAGCGGCACGCGATCGCGGCGACGCCCGAGGTCCGCGAGAAGGTCTTCGCGGACTTCAAGCAGGGCGCCAAGGAGTCCGCGCTCGGCCGCCGCAAGCTGATCCGCAACACCATGCTCGGCGCGCTCACGCTGGTGCCGCTCTCCGGTGTCGTGCTGCTGCGCGACCTCGGCCCGCTGCCCGGCACCAAGCTCCGCCACACGCTGTGGTCCAAGGGCAAGCTGCTCGTCAACATGAACACGAACGAGCCGCTGCGTCCGTCCGACGTCGCGGTCGGTTCGCTGACCTTCGCCAAGCCCGAGGGCCTGGAGGAGCACGACCACTCGTTCCAGAACGAGATCGCCAAGGCCGCCCTGATGATCGTCCGGATCCAGCCGGAGAACATCAAGGACAAGCGCGAGCTCGAGTGGTCGCACGAGGGCATCGTCGCGTACTCGAAGATCTGCACCCACGTCGGTTGCCCGATCTCCCTGTACGAGCAGCAGACGCACCACGTGCTCTGCCCGTGCCACCAGTCCACCTTCGACCTCTCCGACGGTGCCCGAGTGATCTTCGGTCCCGCCGGTCACGCCCTGCCGCAGCTCCGCATCGGCGTGAACGACGAGGGCTATCTTGAGGCGCTCGGCGACTTCGACGAGCCCGTCGGCCCTGCATTCTGGGAGCGCGGATGAGCACTGCACAAGAACGACGCAAGGCGCCCGCGGGTGAGCGGGTCGCCGACTGGGCCGACGGCCGCCTCGGGATCTACTCCCTGGCCAAGGCCAACATGCGCAAGATCTTCCCGGACCACTGGTCCTTCATGCTGGGCGAGATCTGCCTCTACAGCTTCATCATCATCATCCTCACGGGTGTGTACCTGACGCTGTTCTTCCACCCGTCGATGAACGAGGTGGAGTACCACGGCAGTTACGTCCCGCTCCAGGGGCAGCTGATGTCGGAGGCGTTCGCCTCCACGCTGGACATCAGCTTCGACGTCCGCGGCGGTCTGCTCATCCGGCAGATCCACCACTGGGCGGCGATCATCTTCCTCGCCGGCATGTTCGTGCACATGATGCGCGTCTTCTTCACCGGCGCGTTCCGCAAGCCGCGCGAGATCAACTGGATGTTCGGCTTCCTGCTGTTCGTCCTGGGCATGTTCACCGGTTTCACCGGCTACTCGCTCCCGGACGACCTGCTCTCCGGCACCGGTGTCCGCTTCACGCAGGGCGCGATCCTGTCCGTGCCGATCGTGGGCACGTACATCTCGATGTTCCTGTTCGGCGGGGAGTTCCCGGGCACCGACTTCGTCGCCCGGTTCTACTCGATCCACATCCTGCTGCTGCCGGGCATCATGCTCGGGCTCGTGGTCGGCCACCTGATCCTGGTCTTCTACCACAAGCACACCCAGTTCGCGGGTCCCGGACGGACCAACAAGAACGTCGTCGGCATGCCGCTGCTGCCGGTCTACATGGCCAAGGCCGGAGGCTTCTTCTTCCTGGTCTTCGGTGTCATCTCGGCCCTCGCCGGCATCGCGACGATCAACCCGATCTGGGTCCTGGGCCCCTACCGTCCCGACCAGGTGTCGACCGGTGCCCAGCCCGACTGGTACATGGGCTTCGCCGAGGGCCTGATCCGCGCGATGCCGGGCTGGGAGGTCAACTTCTGGGGCCACACACTGGTCCTGGGCGTGTTCATCCCGCTGGTGCTCTTCGGCCTCTTCCTCGGGATCATCGCCCTCTACCCGTTCATCGAGTCGTGGGTCACCGGGGACAAGCGCGAGCACCACATCCTGGACCGGCCGCGCAACGCCCCGACCCGTACCGGTGTGGGTGTCGCCTGGGTCACCGGCTACATCATCATGCTGATCGGCGGTGGCAACGACATCGTCGCCACGCACTTCCATCTGTCGATCAACGCGGTCACCTGGTTCGTCCGGATCGGGTTCTTCGTCGGACCGGTCCTCGCGTTCATCGTCACCAAGCGCATCTGCCTCGGCCTGCAGCGCCGGGACAAGGAGAAGGTGCTGCACGGCCGCGAGTCGGGCATCATCAAGCGCCTGCCGCACGGTGAGTTCATCGAGGTGCACGAGCCGCTCAGCCAGGAGCAGATGTACACGCTCACCGCGCACGAGCAGTACCAGCCGGCCGAGATCGGTCCGACGACCGACGAGAACGGCGTCGAGCGCAAGGTGAAGGGCTCCGAGAAGCTGCGCGCCAAGCTCAGCGAGTCCTACTACGGCGAGGGCGCCCAGATCCCCAAGCCCACCGCCGAGGAGTACCGGGAGATCACGAGCGGCCACGGCCACCACTGATCGCTGCTTCGCCACGCCACGCAAAGGGCCTCGTCCGGTGTTCGGACGGGGCCCTTCGCGGTGCCCGGGGCTGGATAGGGTGGGGACCACGGCTTTTACGTGACGTACGACGACCCAGGAGCGGCTGATGAGCGCTGTGACCCCCGCTGGAGGCGACACCGCGGCGGGCCGCTCCTGGCCCGCCCTGCTGAACGGCCTGCTGGACGGCAGGCACCTGAGCGCGGACGACACCGCCTGGGCGATGGACCGGGTCATGCGCGGCGAGGCGACCGAGGCGCAGATCGCGGGCTTCGTGGTGGCCCTGCGGGCCAAGGGCGAGACCGTCGAGGAGATCAACGGCCTGGTCCGGACGATGTACGCGCACGCGAACGTGATCGAGGTGCCCGGGGCGACGGTCGACATCGTCGGCACGGGCGGTGACGGCGCCAAGACGGTCAACATCTCCACGATGTCCTCGATCGTCGTCGCCGGCACGGGCGCGAAGGTCGTCAAGCACGGCAACCGGGCCGCGTCCTCCGCGTCCGGGGCCTCCGACGTGCTGGAGAAGCTCGGCGTCAATCTGGAGCTGCCCCTGCACCGGGTCGCGGAGGTCGCCGAGGAGGCCGGGATCACCTTCTGCTTCGCGGTGAAGTTTCACCCGGCGCTGCGTCACGCGGGCGCGGCCCGCGGCCAGCTGGGCATCCGTACGGTGTTCAACGCGCTCGGCCCGCTGACCAACCCGGCCCGGGTGCGTTCCCAGGCCGTCGGTGTGGCGGACCCGCGCATGGCACCGATCGTCGCGGGCGTCTTCGCCGAGCGCGGCAACTCCTCCCTGGTCTTCCGGGGCGACGACGGTCTGGACGAGCTGACCACCACGGCCACGTCCCGGGTGTGGACCGTCCGGGACGGCAAGGTCACCGAGGAGCCCTTCGACCCGCGCGACGTGGGCCTCGAACTGGTCCCCGTGGAGGCCCTGCGCGGCGCCGACGCCTCCTACAACGCCGAGGTCGCCCGCCGTCTGCTGGAGGGCGAGACCGGGCCCGTCCGCGACGCGGTCCTGCTGAACTCGGCGGCCGCGCTGGTGGCCCTGGAGCCGACGGGGGCGCCGCTGGCCGAGCAGATCCGCGCCGGGATGGCGAAGGCGGCGGAGTCGATCGACTCGGGGGCGGCGAAGCGGACCCTGGAGCGCTGGGTGGCGGCCAGCAACGCGTAACCGAGGTGCGCGCGGTCCCGCGATGCGGACACGAGTTGCGGGACCGCGATCACTTCACGTACTTTCCTGATCAGGTCATGAGTGACAGTCATGAGGCCCCGGCCGACTGTCCGGCAACCCTCCGTCCGTGGCGGGGTGCCCCGGGTGAAGACCGGGCCGCAGGCAGCGAGGTCTGTGGCAAGCGCGTGACGAGGAGTTTCTCGTGAACCAGCGAATGCGATAGGGCCGCAGAGCCCCGCCTCCGCACCCCCTTCTTCCTTCACCCCCGCTTGAGCCGTACGTGCTCGCGGGCGGATTCGACCTGCCTTCACGGGAGTTCCGTCATGTCCGTCTCCACCGCTGCCGCCGCCCCGTCCGTCTGTGCCTCGCTGCCCGTTCTCGGCCGGGATGTCACCGTGCCGCTCGTGACCGGGGGCGAGGTCACCTACGCCGCTCTCGACTACGCCGCCAGCGCCCCGGCGCTCCAGCGCGTCTGGGACGATGTCGCCGCCTACGCGCCGTACTACGGCAGCGTCCACCGCGGTGCCGGGTACCTGTCCCAGCTGTCGACCGACCTCTTCGAGAACGCCCGGCGGACCGTCGCGGAGTTCCTGGACTGCCGGGACGGTGACCAGGTGGTGTTCACCCGGTCCACCACCGACTCCCTGAACCTCCTCGCCGCCGCGCTCCCGGACGGCTGCCAGGTCTACGTCTTCGAGACCGAGCACCACGCCTCCCTGCTGCCGTGGCGGAACGCCCACGTCACCTACCTCGACGCCCCGAGCAGCCCCCGCCAGGCCGTCGAGACCCTGGAGCGCGCACTCGCCGACCGCACTGTGTCGATCGAGGGGGGCTACGGCCCGGCCCTCGTCTGCGTCACCGGCGCCTCGAACGTCACCGGCGAGCTGTGGCCCGTACGGGAACTCGCCGCCGCCGCGCACGCCCACGGCGCCCGGATCGTGCTGGACGCCGCCCAGCTGGCCCCGCACCACCCGGTGTCCGTCGCGGACCTCGACGTCGACTGGGTCGCCTTCTCCGGGCACAAGCTGTACGCGCCCTTCGGCTCCGGCGTCCTGGCCGGCCGGGCCGACTGGCTGCGGGACGCCGACCCCTACCTCGCGGGCGGCGGTGCCTCGCGCAAGGTGGCGCGGCGCACGGACGGGGGCGTCGACGTGGAGTGGCACGAGAGTGCCGCCCGCCACGAGGCCGGCTCCCCGAACGTCATCGGCGCCTACTCCATCGCCTCCGCCTGCACGGCGCTCACCGAGGCCGGGTTCGACAACCTGGTCGCCCGTGAGCGGTACCTGATCGAGAAGGTGCGTACGGGCCTCGCCGAGGTGCCGGAGGTGCGGATCCTCTCCCTCTTCGGCGACGAGGCCCCGCGCGTCGGTGTCATCTCCTTCGTCGTCGAGGGCTGGAACAGCTCCCACTTCGCCGCCGCCCTCTCCGCCGAGTACGGCATCGGGGTGCGGGACGGTCTGTTCTGCGCCCATCCCCTCCTGCGGACCCTGCTGGGCAGCGACCCGCAGACCCAGGGCGAGTGCGGCGCACCGGAGGCGGCTCCCGGCGAGAAGTCCCTCAACGCCATCCGGGTGAGCTTCGGCGCGGGCACGCCCGACGAGCACGTCGAGCGGTTCGTGAACGCCGTCAAGGAACTGGTCCAGGACGGCGCGCGGTGGAACTACCGTACGGAGGACGGCCGTTGCGTCCCGGACACCTCCGCGTGAGCCGGTAGCCGGGCGCCCAGCAAAATCATCCGCAGGGCGCGTTCGGTCGCGTCCGTGAGGAGTTCGGAGGCCCGGATCAAGGCCTCCGCCAGGGCCATCGGCGCCGGCGGGATGCCGCTGCACGCGTCCACGCCCGGCACCTCGTGCGCGCCCTCGCCGAGGGTGCCCGCGAGGGCCAGGACCGGGCGGCCGTGGAGCTTGGCCCGGCGGGCCACCTCGGGCGGGACCTTGCCGCGCGGTGTCTGGTGGTCCAGGACGCCGTCCGCGGTGACGACCAGGTCGGCGCGGGCCAGCCGGGCGTCCAGGTCGAGATGGTCCAGCAGCACGTCGAAGCGGGGGAGGAGCCGGGCGGCGAGACCGGCTCCCAGACCGCCGGAGACTCCCGTGCCGGGACCGGAGCGGAGGTCGGTGTCCGGGACGGCGACGTCGCGGGTGAGGACGCCCAGTTCTCCAGTGCGGCCGACAGTTCCTCGACCTGGGGAGGTGTCGCGCCCTTCTGCGGGCCGAAGACCCGGGCGACGCCCCGCTCGCCGCACAGCACGTTGTACGGGTGGGTGTGCCGCTGTCCAGCTCCACCTGCTGGGACGGGACCTTCGGCGACTGGGGGCTGTCCGCGAGGGCGTAGCTGGTCGCCGCGATGCCCAGCGGGGTCAGCACGACCGCGAAGAGGGCGGCCATACGACGGGAGAATCCCATGTGCCCGATCCTGCGGACGCCACCCGCGGCGGATGATGAACCCCGGATGAAGAACTCTTCATCCGGAGCCGGGTCGCGCCCGCGAGCCCTAGGGCCTGTCGTTTGGATCACGGCGCAGGGAATCGGCAGCACTTCTTCGACGCCGGTGAGCGGGGCCTGGTGCGTGCAGCTGCAAGGCGGAG
>NZ_JBIBHN010000011.1:0-212489 GCF_042957035.1 Streptomyces sp. NPDC008137
GGTGCTGGACCGGTACCTGCACCACCTGCGGCCGCCCCCTGCCCCGCCCTCGGAGCAGCCGCAGACAGCCCACAACCTAACGAAGCACTACTAGGCGCTCTAGCTCGGCTGCTCGATCTGCTGCGCGATGTACAGCGCCTCGCCCAGCTTCTCGATGAGTTCCAGCTGGGTGTCCAGATAGTCGATGTGGTGCTCCTCGTCCTCGAGGATCGACTCGAAGAGGTTCGCGGACGTGATGTCGCCCTTGGTGCGCATCACCTCGATGCCCCGCTTGAGACGGTCGATCGCCTCCACCTCGACCTGTCGGTCGGCCTGGAACATCTCGGTGACCGTCTGCCCGACCCGCACATGGAAGAGCCGCTGGTAGTTGGGCAGACCGTCCAGCATGAGGATGCGCTCGGTGATCTTGTCCGCGTGCTTCATCTCATCGATGGACTCTTCACGCGTGTACTTGGCGAGCTTGGTCCAGCCTTTGTTGTCCTGGATCCGGTAATGCAGCCAGTACTGGTTGATCGCCGTCAGCTCGCCGGTCAACTGCTCGTTCAGGAATTCGAGGACCTCGGGGTCGCCCTGCATCGCAGAGGCTCCTTCCACGCGTAAGAACTGGCAGGTTGCGCCGCATGATTCCACCGCGGAAGAAGATCGTCCAGTAAGTCTTCACTTAGTAAGTAAGGGCATGCTTAGTTCGGTATGCCCGGTTTTGGAATGGCCCGGGTCAGGGGCATCACCCGAGGTCTGTCAGGATGGACACATGGGTCAGCCGGTGGGACGCGAATCGGGAGAAGGGCGCGATTCGGCGGGAGCGACGCAGCCCGGGCTTCCGCCGGGACAGCGATTGCAGCGCGGTTGGCCGGTCACGCACTACGGGCCCGTCCCCAAGTTCCGGCCCGAGCGCTGGGAGTTCAGGGTCTTCGGCGCTACCGCCGGCGGTGGCAAGGACTGCTGGACCCACGAGGAGTTCACGGCCCTGCCGTACACCACCGTCCTGGCCGACCTGCACTGCGTCACGAAGTTCAGCATGCTGGGCGCCGAGTGGGGCGGGGTTCCCGCGCGCACCATCCTCGACATCGCCCCGCCGGCGGACGACGTCACCCATGTGATGGTCTGGGCCGAGTACGGATTCAGCTCCAACCTCCGGCTGTCCGACTTCGCCTCCGAGCAGGCCCTGTTCGCCACCCACAAGGACGGCGAACTCCTCACCGCCGAGCACGGCTTCCCGCTGCGCCTGATCGTGCCCCACCTGTACGCCTGGAAAGGCCCCAAGTGGGTGCGCGGCGTGGAGTACATGACCGCCGACCGGCGCGGCTTCTGGGAGGAGCGCGGCTACCACAACATCGGCGACCCGTGGCAGGAGCAGCGCTACTCGTACCAGGAGGAGCCCGGGGACGGCCCCGACCTCTGAGGCCGCCCGGTCTCAGCCGTCGCGCAGCTTCTTCAGCCGCTCCACGTCCGCCGCGTGCCCCTCCTTGCCGCCCGGTGTCTCGATGATCAGCGGCACGCCCTCGGTCGCGGGGTGCGTCATCAGGGCCCGGAAGGGGTCCTCGCCGATGTGGCCGACGCCGATGTTCTCGTGCCGGTCCTTGTGCGCGCCCACCACGTCCTTGGAGTCGTTGGCGTGGATCAGCTTCAGCCGGCCCTCACCGACCGTGTCCACCAGCAGGTCCAGCGTCTGGTGCATGCCGCTCGGGCCGGTCAGGTCGTGCCCGGCGGCGAAGACGTGGCAGGTGTCCAGGCACACGCCGAGCTTCGGGTGCGCGTCCAGCGCCTCGAAGTACGGGCCGAAGTCCCAGGTCCGCGAGCACAGCGAGGCGCCCTGGCCGGCTGTCGACTCCAGCAGCAGGAACGGGTCGTCGTCGTGGGTCAGCTCGTCGAGCAGCGGCAGCAGACGCTCCCGCACCTGCCGCAGCGCCACGGACCGCTCCCGGCCGCCCGTCGCACTGCCGGTGTGCACGACCACGCCCAGCGCCCCGATCTCCCGCCCGCGGCGCAGCGAGTGCCGCAGCGACTCCACCGACTTCTCCACCGTCGCCTCGGTGTGCGAGCCGAAGTTGATCAGGTAGGGAGCATGCACGTACGCCGGGATCGACTCGGCCTCGCACGCCGCGCGGAATGCCTCGTCCTGCTTGGGATTCCCGGCCGGTGTGGCCCAGCCGCGCGGGTTGGCGACGAAGACCTGGACGGTCTCCGCCTTCAGATCACGGGCGTACGACAGACCGACGGAGTGCAGCCCACCGGCCACGGGGACGTGGCCGCCCACCGGGTTGCGGGAGGGGCCGGACAGCTGATTGTTCACCCGTTCAGGGTGTCATGCGTCCGGCCCCGCTCCTTCCACGGGCTCCCTGCCCGCGCCCGTCACCTGATCTTGATGGTGATCGTCGAACCCTTGGGCGCGGTCTCGCCGCCCTCGACGGACTGCCCCTTGACCTCGTCACCGAACAGCCCGAGCAGACCGCGGTCCTCGTCGACCTGGAACCCGGCGCCCTCCAGCGCCCGCGTGGCGTCGTCGACGTTCTGGCCGACCACGTCCGGGACCTCGATCATCTCGGGGCCCTTGGACAGCGTCAGCGTCACCGTGTCGCCCTCGGCCGCCCGGCCGCCGGCGTTCGGGGTCTGCTTGACGACCTGGCCCTTGTCGAACTCGGAGGAGTTGACCCGCTCGGTGGCGACCTTCACCTTGAGCCCGGCGTCCTGCAGCTGCGCCTTCGCGTCGGCTTCGTCCGCGCCGGTGACATCGGGGATGTCGATGGGGCTGCCCTTGCTGACGACCAGCGCGACGGCCGTGCCCGCGCGGACCTTGGTGCCGTCGGCGGGCCGCGCGGAGATCACCGAGCCCCTCGGAACGTCCTCGCTGAACTCCCGGGTGACCATGCCCGGCTCAAGACCGTCCTCCTTCAGCTGGGCCCGCGCCCTGGCCAGCTTCTGGCCCTCCAGGGCGGGCACCCGCACGGTCTCGGGGCCGTCGGACACGGTGATGCTCACCGCGTCGTTGCCACGGATGCGCGACCCGGGCTTCGGGTCGGTGCTGATGATCTGGCCCCGCTCCACGGTGTCGCTGTAGGCGTGCTCCACCTTGCCGAGATCCAGCCCGGCGGCCTCCAGCCGGCTCTCGGCCTCGGTCTGGGTCTTCGCCAGCAGCGGGGGGACCTCGGTGAACTGGCCCGAGTTGATGTACCAGATGCCGCCGCCGAGACCCAGTACGAGCAGCACGGCGACGACGATCGCCAGCGGGCCGCGCCGGGACCCCGGGCGGCGCCGGGACGGCGGCGGCGGGGACTCGAAACGACTGGTGCGGTTGAGCGCCGCCTCGGACGTCTCGTCGTCCTCGTTGACCGGCAGCGGGCGCAGTGTGGTCAGCGCGCGCGGGATCACACTCGTACGGTCGTCGGCGCCGTCGTGCTCCGCGGAGAGCGCCTGCGGCGGCACCATGTCCAGCTGCTCCGCGCTCAGCCCGGCGCGCCCGTCGCGGACCCGCGCGAGCAGCGCCACCGCGTCGTGCGGGCGGACGTCCGGAGTGCGGGCGGTCGCCGAGGCGACCATCTCGTCCAGTTCGTAGGCCAGACCGGGCACGGCGGCCGACGGCGGCGGGACGTCCTCGTGCAGGTGCTTGTACAGGATCACGGCCGGGGAGTCCGCGTCGTGCGGCTTGTCGCCGGTCAGCATCTCGTACAGCATCACCCCGCACGCGTACACGTCGACGCGGGGGTCCGCGGTGCCGTTCTCTATCTGCTCGGGCGCGAGGTACGCGACCGTGCCGAGCACGGTCCCCGTGGTGTTCGTCACCGTGTCCACGGCACGGACGAGCCCGAAGTCGGCGACCTTCACCCGGCCGTCGTCCCCTATCAGGACGTTCTCGGGCTTCATGTCCCGGTGCACGAACCCGGCGCGGTGGGCGGCGCCCAGCGCGGCCAGCACCGGCTCCAGGATGTCCAGGGCGGCGCGCGGCTGCAGGGCCCCGCGCTCGCGCAGCACGTCCCGCAGGGTGCAGCCCGCGACGTACTCCATGGCGAGGTAGACGTAACTGCCGTCGGTGCCCTGGTCGAAGACCTGCACCACGTTCGGATGGGCCAGTCGGGCGACGGACTTCGCCTCGCGGATGAACCGCTCGACGAACGAGCCGTCCACCGCGAGCGAGGGATGCATCACCTTGAGCGCGAGAACGCGGTCCAGCCGGGTGTCCACAGCCCGGTAGACCGTCGCCATCCCGCCGACGGCGATCCGCGCGTCGATGCGATACCGGCCGTCGAGCACCTGCCCGACCAAGGGGTCCTGAAGGGTCGTGTCCACGCAGGCGAGTGTACGAGCCACGACCGACACCCCGCCGCCCCGGCCGTTTCCGGGGCGGGACTGCAGCCGACCTGTGACGTGTGACCGACCCCGCTGCGGGCATGCGTGCCGCTAGGGGCGGCACGGGTGGGCGCAGCGGCACCCCGCCACGCCGGGCTGCGCACCCACCCGCCCCAGCGACATCGCACAGCTACTGGAAAGCAGGCCGCTCCGGATCGAGCACGGCGACACCCTCTGTCGGCGAAGACGCCTCCGCGAAATGCCGCCGGGGAATACGCCCGGCCCGGTACGCCAACCGCCCGGCCTCCACCCCGTGTCGCATGGCGGCAGCCATCAGCACCGGCTCCTGCGCCCGCGTCACCGCCGAGGCGAGCATCACACCCGCGCACCCCAGCTCCATCGCCAGCGCCGCGTCCGACGCCGTACCGGCCCCGGCGTCCAGAATCACCGGCACCCCCGCCCGCTCGACGATCAGCTGGAAGTTGTGCGGGTTGCGGATACCGAGCCCGGACCCGATCGGCGAGCCCAGCGGCATGATCGCCGCGCAGCCCACGTCCTCCAGCTTCCGCGCCAGCACCGGGTCGTCGTTGGTGTACGGCAGCACCGTGAACCCGTCGTCGACCAGCGTCTCGGCCGCCTCCAGCGTCTCGATCGGGTCCGGCAGCAGCGTCCGCTCGTCGGCGATGACCTCCAGCTTCACCAGGTCGGTGCCGAGGGCCTCGCGCGCCAGACGGGCGGTGAGGACGGCCTCTCCGGCGGTGAAACAGCCCGCCGTGTTGGGCAGCACCCCGATGCCGAGCCGGTCCAGGACGGACAGCACGGAACCGTGCACCGAGGGGTTCACCCGGCGCATCGCGACGGTCGTCAGCTCCGTGCCCGAGGCGACGAGCGACCGCTCCAGCACGTCCAGGCTGGGCGCCCCGCCCGTACCCATGATCAGGCGGGACGTGAAGGACGTACCCCCGAGGACAAACGGATCGTCGGCCATGGTCAGCCTCCTTGGACTGCGGTGAGGACTTCCACGCGGTCCCCCTCGGCGAGGGACGTGGACGGCCACCGCGTGCGTGGGACGACGGTTTCGTTGAGGGCGGCTGCCACTCCGGAGGGCGAGGTGGTGAGCGACCTCACGACGGTGTCGAGAGCCGTCCCGGGCCTGACGTCCCGGGGCTCGCCGTTGACGGAGATGTTCATACGGGCTGCTCCGTGAGTGCGGTGGCGGTACTGAAGCGCTTCGGGGTGAAGGGACGGGCCTCCTCGGGCAGTTCGCCCGCCGTCAGGACGTGCGCCATGGCGTCGCCGGTCACCGGTGTCAGCAGGACACCGTTGCGGTAGTGCCCGGTGGCCAGCAGCAGTCCCTCCAGACCGGTCGGGCCGAGCAGCGGCGCGTTGTCGGGGGAGCCCGGCCGCAGTCCCGCCCGGGTCTCCGTGAACGGCAGCTCGGTGATGCCAGGGACCAGCTCGTGCGCATCACGCAGCAGCTCGTACACGCCGCCCGCGGTCACGGTGGTGTCCCAGCCCGTCTCCTCGCTGGTCGCCCCGATGACCAGCTCGCCGCTCTCGCGCGGCACCAGGTAGACATGGCTGCCGCGCACGACCGCGCGCACGGTCCGGCTCAGGAAAGGGCCGTGCCGCGCCGGCATGGTCAGCCGTACGACCTGCCCCTTCACCGGTCGCACGGGAGGCAGCACGTCCTCGGGGACGCCCGCGAGCCGTCCGCTGAGGCTGCCCCCGGCCAGTACCACCTGCCCGGCGTCCAGCGCCGTCCCGTCGGCCGTGACGACGCCCGCGGCCCGGTCCCGTACGACGGTGAGGCGCTCCGCCCACGCCCGGTGGAAGACCACTCCCGCCCGCTCGCACGCCGTCACCAGCGCCCCGGACAGCCGTCGCGGGTCGATCTGGTGGTCTCCGTCGACCCGCAGCCCGCCGCGCACGCCCGGCGCGAGCATCGGCTCCAGGCGGCGGCACTCCCGCCCCGACAGCCACTGCGACTCCAGGCCGGACTGCTGCTGCAGGGTGTGCAGTTCGCGCAGATGGGCCCGGTCGTCGGCGTCCAGGGCGACGGCGAGCGTGCCGCAGCGGCGGTAGCCGAGGTCGTGGCCCGTGAGGTCGGAGAGCTCGGCCGCGAAGTCCGGGTAGCGCCGGGCGGAGGCGAGGTTCAGGCCCAGCAGGGTCTGCTCGCCGTAGTGCAGTTCCGTGACGGCGGCCAGCATGCCGGCCGCCACCTGTGCGGCCCCGCCGCCCGGCTCGGGGTCCACCACGGCCGTGGCCAGCCCGCGCTGTGCGGCCCGCCACGCGGTGACCAGGCCGATGATGCCGCCCCCTACGACGAGGACGTCTGACGTTCGTGTACGCGGCATGGGCGTCCAGCCCCTCCCTTCGCCGGCATGACCCGGATCAGGTTCGTACGGTCGGAGGCCGCCAGCCTCCCTCTCAGCCCGGTGCGTCCGGGCTCCCGCGAGTGCTCTACGTTGGCCACCCTAGCCCGATGCCGTATGTCGCAGTAAGGGAGCCTCCGTCCATGGCCCGATCCCTCGACGGTCTTCTCCTGGCCCCGGTCGCCGACCAGGCGCCCGGCCAGGTGGGGACCCGCACCCGGTTCACCTACCACGAGAAGGACGGTGAAATCTGGGCCGAGTACACGGGCGGCGACGTCGTACGCGGCCATCTCGTGGGTACCCGGGACGGTGACCGGCTGGACTTCCGGTACGTACAACTCAAGCAGGACGGAACCACGTCCTCCGGGCACTGCGCGTCGACGGTCGTGGAACTGCCCGACGGGCGGGTGCGGCTGGAGGAGACCTGGGAGTGGGAGTCGCAGCAGGGCAGCGGGACGAGCGTTGTGGAGCAGGTCACTGCGCATGAGCACTGACTGACAAAACGTCAGGTGTCTATGGTGATCAGGTGAGCGAGCAGACGCAGGAACCAGGTCCGTCCGCGCCCGGGCGCGTGGTCGTGGCGGGTGCGGGCATGGCCGGTGTGCAGACCGCGGTCGCCCTGCGGGAGCAGGGCTTCACCGGCACCGTGACCCTCATCGGCGCCGAGCCCCACCAGCCCTATGACCGGCCCCCGTTGTCCAAGGCCGTCCTGCTGGGCAAGGCCGAGGGCTCCGCCTTCGACCTCGACTTCGAGGCCCTCGGCATCGAACTGCGACTCGGCTGCGAGGTGCTGGGCCTGCGCCCGGACGACCATGAGCTGGACACCGGGGACGGGCCCGTGCCGTACGACGTCCTCGTCGTCGCGACCGGCGCCGAACCGGTCCGGCTGCCCGGGGCGGAGGGCGTGCCGGGCGTGCACCTGCTGCGCACCCTGGATGACGCCGAGCGGCTGCGGCCCGTGCTGGCCCGCAAGCACGACATCGTGGTCGTCGGTGCGGGCTGGATCGGCGCCGAGTTCGCCACGGCCGCGCGCGAGGCGGGCTGCGCGGTGACCGTCGTGGAGGCCGCCGAACGGCCGCTCGCCGGGGCACTGCCCGCCGAGGTCGCCGCCCCGATGGCCGGCTGGTACGCCGACGCTGGTGCGGTCCTGCGCACCCACGCGCGCGTGGAGCGCGTCGAGCCCGGCGCGGTGCTCCTCGACGACGGCACGCGGCTGCCCGCGGGCGCGGTCGTGGTCGGCATCGGCGCCCGCCCCGCCACGGCCTGGCTGGCCGGCTCCGGAGTGGAACTCGGTCCCCAGGGCGAGATCATCTCCGACCAGCACCTGCGGACATCGGCGCCGGAGGTGTACGCCGTCGGCGACTGCGCCTCCTTCCCCTCGGGGCGGTACGGCGAGCGCCTGCTGGTGCACCACTGGGACAACGCCCTCCAGGGGCCGCGCACCGTGGCCCTGAACATCGTCGGCCGGGCCTCGGGGGAGACCCCGGCGGTGTACGACCCGGTGCCGTATTTCTGGTCCGAGCAGTTCGGGCGGTTCGTGCAGTACGCCGGGCACCACGCCGGCGCCGACACGACCCTGTGGCGGGGCGACCCGGCCGGGCCGGCCTGGACGGTGTGCTGGCTCCGTGGTGACCGGCTGGTCGCGCTGCTGGCGGTGGGCCGGCCCCGGGACCTGGCGCAGGGGCGCCGTCTGATCGAGTCGGGTGCCACCATGAATCCGGTGCTGCTGGAGGACCCCGCCAGGCCGCTGAAGGCGGCGACGGCGTAGCTGTCGGGGGCCCGCGACCGGCCCGGGCGGGCCGGGCTGACTTCCGACTGTCAGTGGGGGATGGCAGGCTGGTTTCCGTGACCGAGATTGACGCAAAGATCGATGCTCTCGTCCCCGCCTGGCTCACCCTGCCCGACATCGCCGAACAGTTCGGTGTCGAGGTGACGCGTGTGCGGCAGCTGGTCAAGGACGGCCAGCTCATCGCCGTACGCCGAGGTGAGAACCGCGCGCTGCACGTCCCCGCCGCCTTCATCGACGGAGACAAGGTCGTCAAGGGCCTGTCCGGGACCCTGACGCTCCTGCGGGACGACGGCTTCACGGACGAGGAGATGCTGGAGTGGCTCTTCACCCCCGACCCGAGCCTGCCCGGCACCCCGGCGCAGGCCCTGAGTGAGAATCGCGGCACGGAGGTGAAGCGCCGCGCCCAGGCGCTCGCGGTCTGACCCGGCCTCGACCGACCAACCGGCCGGCGCCGTGCGAGCGGGGCCGGACCTGAAGAACTGCCCGGAGCGGGCCGTGGCCCCCGGAGGTCACGGCCCCGGGTTGGCTCGCGCCCGCTCGGGGTGCGGGCTGTCGCCGGCAGCGTGGCCTGGCCGTCCCGCCGGCGCCGGCACGGGGCGCTTCGGAGCCCTGGTCGCACCCCGTACGCCACCGCCACCGACACCCAGGGGGACCCTGATGCCCGCCACCGCCGCCACCACCGCACGGGCCCAGCTCGCCGACGCCCGGGTCTACCTCTGCACCGACGCCCGCGAGCGGCAGGGCGATCTCGTGGAGTTCCTCGACGCCGTGCTGGCCGGCGGGGTCGACATCGTGCAGTTGCGGGACAAGGGCATGGAGGCGGGCGAGGAGCTGGAGCGGCTGGCCGTCTTCGCCGACGCCTGCGCCCGGCACGGAAAGCTGCTCGCGGTCAACGACCGCGCGGACGTCGCCCACGCCGCCGGATCCGACGTGCTGCACCTCGGCCAGGGCGACCTCCCGGTCCCGGCTGCCCGCGCGATCCTCGGCGACGACGTCCTGATCGGCCGGTCCACGCACGCCGAGTCCGAGGCCGCCGCGGCCGCCGCACAGGACGGCGTGGACTACTTCTGCACCGGCCCGTGCTGGCCCACCCCCACCAAGCCCGGACGTCACGCCCCCGGCCTGGACCTCGTCCGGTACACCGCCGCCCTCGGCACCGACCGCCCCTGGTTCGCCATCGGCGGCATCGACCTCGGCAACCTCGACCAGATCCTGGAAGCGGGCGCCCGGCGCGTCGTCGTGGTACGGGCGATCACCGAGGCCGAGGACCCGGGAGCGGCGGCGGCCGAGTTCGCGAAAAGGCTGCGGGAGAAGTAGTACGCTGCCCGGCCGGTTGTCCAAGGGATGGACAACAAGTGCATAAATCGGGCAAATATCGATGCCCGGTTGGGGGACCGACCGCCCCTGGCTAACCTGCCGGTATGGCCCTCGGCACCGCATCCATCAGGTCGGACCACGCCCGCACCGTCCGCGACATGCTCGCGACGGGAAAGACGACGTACTCGTTCGAGTTCTACGCGCCCAAGACCCCGAAGGGCGAGCGGAACCTGTGGAACGCGCTGCGCCGGGTCGAGGCGGTGGCGCCCGACTTCGTCTCCGTGACCTACGGCGCGGGCGGTTCCACCCGCGCGGGCACGGTCAAGGCGACCGAGGCGATCGCCTCCGACACCACCCTGACCCCGATCGCGCACCTCACGGCCGTCGACCACTCGGTCGCCGACCTGCGCAACATCATCGGCCAGTACGCCGACGCCGGCATCCGCAACATGCTCGCCCTGCGCGGCGACCCGCCAGGCGACCCGATGGGCGACTGGGTGCCGCACCCCCGCGGCCTCGCCTACGCCGCCGAGCTCGTCGAGCTGATCAAGGCGTCCGGCGACTTCTGCGTGGGCGTCGCCGCCTTCCCCGCGATGCACCCGCGCTCCAGCGACTGGGACACCGACGTCCGCCACTTCGTGGACAAGTGCCGCGCGGGCGCGGACTACGCGATCACGCAGATGTTCTTCCAGCCGGAGGACTATCTGCGGCTGCGTGACCGGGTCGCGGCCGCCGGCTGCGACACCCCGGTCATCCCCGAGATCATGCCGATCACCAGTGTGAAGTCGCTGGCGCGGATCCCGTCCCTCACCAACGCCGCCTTCCCGGACGCCCTGAAAGAGCGGATCCTCACAGCAAAAGACGATCCGGCCGCTGTACGCTCCATTGGGATCGAATTCGCCACGGAGTTCTGTGCGCGGCTGCTCGCCGAGGGAGTGCCCGGCTTGCACTTCATCACGCTCAACAACTCCACGGCGACCCTGGAAATCTACGAGAACCTGGGCCTGCACCACTCACCGCAGGCCTAGACCGTTCGCACCGGTATACGACACACTGCGTAGCGGCGACTGGGAGAGGGGCGTACATGGGCTGGGCGGTCCTCTACATCGCGTTCGGCGTCGTCGCGCTGTGGCTGCTGGGCGAGGTGCTGTTGCAGTACAAGGCGCGGCTGCGCTGGCGGCTGCTGGCCTTCGGCGGCTTCCTCGGCGTCGTCGTCGGTGTCCTGATCCCGTCGGTCGTCGTGATCGGGCTGGGCGCGGCCGCGTTCGCGGTCGGGCAGACCTACGTCACCCTGTCGTTCCGCAGTGGCTTCGCGGCGGGCTGGGCGATGAGCGCCCCGATGCTGGGCGGCAGCAAGCGCGGCCGCGGTGAGCGGGGCCGCCAGGAGCCGTCCCTCGAGGTCTCCGGCCTGGAGGCGGCGGGCGGCGGTTACGGCGACGATGGCGGCGAGCGCGCCGACTACCGCCGCGACGCCGACTCCTTCGGCCAGGGCGACGACTACGACCGCGACGACGTCTTCACCCCCGTCCGCCCGGTCCAGCCGACGGCCGCCGAGACCACCGCCGTGTACGAGCCGCAGCCCATCCCGGACGACACCGGCTCCTACGGCGTCTACGGCGACACGGGCTACCAGCAGGGCTCGCCCCACGACCAGTACGCCGCCACGGCCCAGGGCACCGACCAGTCCTACGCCTACGACTACTCGGGCTACGGCCAGCAGCAGGGCTACGACGCCACGGGCCAGCAGCAGTACGCCGCCTACTCGGACCCGTACGTCGGCAACGGGACGTACGGCGGCGGGACCTCGTACGACACCGGCTACGGCGACCAGCAGTACTACGGCCAGCAGCAGGGCTACGGCCAGGACCAGTACGCCGGCACCTACGGCGGCGAGTCCCCGCCCGGTGGTGTGTGGGTCCCGCAGCAGCGCACCGACGAGTACGGGCAGGAGCTGCCGCCGGAGCAGCCGTACCCGTATCAGGGCAACGGGCAGCAGACGCAGGGCAACGGCTTCGACGAGCAGTACCGTTTCTGAAGCCTGACCCCCGCCGGGGCGGTGGGCTCACTGGGAGCCCCGGAACCCCGGCCCCTCCACGACCAGTCCCGCGACCAGCGCGCCCGACATGCCCGCATGCGGCAGTCCGCCGCCGGGGTGGGCCCAGCCGCCGACGGTGAACAGTCCGGGCACCCGCGTGCTGTTGGACGGATGCAGCAGCCGCCCGTGGGCCGCCGCCAGTGCCTGCACCGGCACCGCCCCGCCCTCCGCGCCGGTCGCCTCGGCGATGTCGGCCGGGGTTCGCACCTCGTGCCAGAGGAGACGGTCGCGCAGGTCGGGTACGGCGCGTTCGGCGGTGCTGATCACGGTGTCGGCGAGGTCGTCGTAGGACGCGTGTCGTCCGTCGGGCCGGGCGGGCACCACCGTCGTGAGCGTGACCGCCTCGTGGTCCCGGTCCGGGACCAGCGCCGGGTCGTCGGGCCGCAGGATCGTGACCGTGGGCTGCGCGGGCGCACCCGCCGTGCCGAACAGGGCGTCCAGCTCGGCCTCCCGGTCCGCCGCGTGCACCACCGTGCGGTGTGCCGTGCCCTCGGGGCGGGCGCCGCGCAGGCCCAGCAGCACCGTGAGCCGGCTGGCCGAGGCAGGCTGGGGCATCACCTCGCCGTCGCCCCGCACCATGGTCCCCGCCGTCAGCCGGTCCAGTGTGCCGGGCGCGACACCGGCGACCACGAAGTCCGCCTCGGCGACCGTCCCGTCGGCGAGCTCCACCCCTGATGCCCGCCCGTCCTTCTCCGGCACCCCGGTCACATCGGCGCCGAAACGGAACTCGACCTTTCTGGCCACGCACCGCTCGTACACCGCCCGGGCCAGTTCGCGCAGGCCCCCGCGCACGTACCAGACGCCGAAGGCGTGCTCCATGTACGGCAGTACGGCCGCGCTCGCCGGAGTGACCCGGGGGTCCAGGCCCTGAGTGAGGGCGTGGCCCTCCAGGAGTGCGGCTAGCCGGGGGTCACGCAGTTCCCAGGCGGCGATCTCGGCGAGCGTGCCGGCCCGTCGGGTGCGCAGCAGCCGCTTGTGGGGGACCGCCGGGTAGGGCTCGCGCTCGGCCAGCACCTGCCAGTTCGGCCACAGGGGCTCCTCCAGGAGCGGGCGGCGGGTGCGGTCCCAGGTCTCGCGGGCCCGGACCAGGAAGTCGCCCCAGCGGCTCCCGGTGCCCGGGCCGAGTCCCTCGTCCAGGGCGGTGACGACGCCCGCGCGCGAGGCGTTCGGCAGCGACACCACGGTGCCGTCCGCGAACACGTGCCGGGACGAGGGGTCGACCTGGACCAGCTCGACGCACGCCTCCAGCGGCTCCTTGCCGGTCTTGACGAACAGATCGCGATAGACGGCGGGCAGCGGGAGCAGGCCGGGGCCCGTGTCGAAGGAGAACCCGTCACGCTCGAAGCGGCGCAGCGCTCCGCCGTACGTTTCCGTCCGCTCGTACACCACCACCCGGTGGCCCGCGACGGCCAGCCGGGCGGCGGCCGTCAGCGCGCCCATCCCGGCGCCGATCACCGCAATCCGTGCCATGCGAAGGACTCTATCGGCCCCCACTGACAGAGCCTCCTGGTGCCGTGTGCGCAGGGCTGAGTACCCGTACCTAGCCGTGGAGTTGAGTACGCGCGCGGATGGGGGAGGGCCGGCGGGGACGAGAGAGTGGAGACACGGAAAGGGGCACGGCTCCGGCACCGGCGACACGGGGCGCCGGAACGGGGCCGGCCCGCGATCCGCTCCTTTCGCCGGCCATGTCGGCGGGAGCGAGACACGGGGGAGAACCGGGGGACGACCGAACGGGGGGTCCTGCGGGGGAACGCACGGGGGAGCAGGAAACGGGGGAGCAGGGAAGGCGCCGGTTCGAGGTGGCCCGCGGGGGACGCGGCCACAGCGGACCGGCGCCTTCACGTCCGCGCCGGGTGCCTCCTCAGCGGCAGCCGCTCACCCTCCCCTGGAGCAGCCGGGACAGGGCCGCGTGCACATCGTCCAGGGAGCGCTCCGCCTGGAAGGACTTCCAGTCGAGCGCGGCCACCAGGACCATGCCGACCAGCGCGGACGCCGTCAGCGGGACGTCGATCTCCTCGCTGAACTCGCCGCCCGCGACGCCCTCGCGCAGGACGTCCTCCACGACCGCGACGGCCTGCTGTCTGACCACCATCAGAGTGGACTGCCAGGTCCGGTTGGTGCGCCACAGCTCGGCCACGTACAGCTGGGTGAAGGCCGGATAGCGGTCGATGAAGACCAGGCCCGCGCGGATCATCGCGTCCAGCGCGTCGACCTTGGTGCCGCCCTCCCGGGCGGTCCGCTCGGCCGCCTCCTTGAGGGAGGCGGTGAGGAGGCCCACTCCGTGCCGCAGCAGTTCCTCGAAGAGGACGGACTTGCTCGCGAAGTTGTAGTAGACCGTGCCCTTCGCGACTCCGGCGCGCTCGGCGATCTCGTCCACGGTCGTGGCGGAGAAGCCCTGCTCGGCGATGAGCGTGACGGCCGCCTCGTAGAGCTTCTGCCGGGTGGCCTCGCGGCGCGTGCTGCCGCCCGACGTTGCACTGCTGCTTTCCATGGCCCTGATTGTCACAGGAACCTTTCCGGGAGACGTGACGGAAGGGCTCACAGGCTCAGCTCCGGGTGCAGCCGGTCCAGCGTCCACACCTGACGGCGGCGGGCCGCCACGGCGGTCAGCGCGAGGGCGCCCGCGGTGAACGCCGTCAGCACCACGCACGCGTGCCACACCGGTTCCATGCCGCCGCCCGTGATGAGCCTCCTGAGGGCATCCACGACGTAGCTCATCGGCAGGAAGGGGTGGAGCGCGTTGAAGAAGCCGGGGCTGGTCTGCACGGGGTACGTGCCGCCCGCCGACGTCAGCTGAAGCATCAGCACGGCGAGGACGAGGATCCGGCCCGCGGCCCCGAATCGCGCGTTCAGCCACTGCACGATCGCCGCGAAGCACGCCGTCACCAGGAACAGGAATCCCACCGTCCCGGCCGCCCGCGCCATCTCCAGGCCGACCGCCCAGTGCAGCACCGACATCAGGGCAACCGTCTGGAGCACCCCGATCGCCACCACCGGCAGCCAGCCGGACAGCGCGATCCGCCAGGCGGAGGCGCCCGCGGCGAGCGCGCGCCGGTTCATCGGCGCGATCAGCATGTACGCCACCATCGCGCCCACCCACAGCGACAGCGGGATGAAGTACGGGGCGAAGCCGGTGCCGTAGTTGGGCGCCTTGTGCAGGTCGTGGGAGGCGAGCCGCACGGGGTCGGCCATGACCTCGGTGCGCCGGTCGCGGTCCGGCTTGTCGTAGTCGGGGATCTGCTCGGCCCCGTCGTGCAGTCCGCCGGCGAGCTTCCCGGAGCCGCCGACGAGCTTGTAGATGCCGCCGTTGAGGTCCACCGCGCCGGTCTTCAGTTCGCCGACGCCCTTGTCCAGGTCGATGGCACCGGTCCTGGCCGTGCCGATCCCCTTGTGCAGCTTCTTCGCGCCCGCGGCGACCTCGGCCGCCCCGTCGTTCAGCTTGTTGATCTTCTTGACGGCGTCGGCGAGGTCCTCGGAGAGGTGCGGCGCGCGGTCGGCGAGGGCCTGGGACTGCTTCTGGAGGGGGGCGAGGTGCTTGTCGAGCTTGGCCAGATCGCCCTTCTGGTCCGCGATCAGCGTGTCGAGGTCCCCGGCGATGGCGGCCACGTCCGCGGCCGCGTCCTTGGCCTTCTTCAGATCGGCGCAGGCGGCGTCGGCCAGCACGGGGTCGTCGCAGCGCCTGGCGTAGGTGCCGTTCAGCGTGTCCGAGGCCGTACGGGCGTCCTTGGCGGCGGCCGGGGCCCGCTCCGCCAGGGTGTCCAGGTGCTTGCGGATCGCACCGGAGGAGTCGGCGACGAACTGGGCCGTGTCGCCGATGGTCTTCTCGTTGCCCTTCAGGAAGGGGGCGACCTTGCCGGCGTTCGTGTTGACCTTGTCGGCGAGCCTCTGCGTGCCTTCCGCGACCTCCTTCGTGCCGTACGCCACGTCGCCCCCGCCCTTGTCGAGCTTCTTCAGGCCCGCGGACAGCTTCCCGCTGCCGTCCTTGGCGTCCTTCAGGCCGTCGGCGAGGTCCTTGGAGCCCTTCTCGGCCTTGCCGATGCCGCCCTTGAGCTTGTCGGCGCCCTTCGCCGCCTTCACGGTCTCGCCGTGGATGTCGGAGAACGACACGAAGATCTTGTCCAGGAAGGACCGCGACGTCTTGGTGGACGCGGCCTGCCGCACCTCGCTGAACACCGACCGGGAGATCTGCCCGACGATGTAGTTGTTCGCGTCGTTGGTGCGCACCTGGAGGGCGCCGGTCTCCGGGGACTTGCCGGAGCTGGAGGCGACCCGCTCGCTGAAGTCGCCGGGCATCGTGAGCGACAGATAGTAGGTGCCGTCCTCGACGCCCCTGCGGGCCTCGGCGGCGCTCACCTCGCGCCAGTCGAAGGTCTTGCTGTCGCGCAGCTTCTCCGTGATGTCGTCGCCCGCCGTGACCTTCTTCCCGTCGGCGGTCGCCCCCTTGTCGTCGTTCACGAGCGCCACGGGGATACGGTCCAGCCGGCCGTACGGGTCCCAGAACGACCACAGGTACAGCGCGCCGTACAGCAACGGCAGCACCAGCAGCGCGACCAGTGCGGCGCGCGGCAGCTTCCCCCTGCCGAAGCGGCGGAGCTCAAGCGCGGCCAGTCTCGGCGAGCGCATCGGCCTTCTCCTTGTCCTCGCTCTGATGGGTGCCCTGCGGGGTTTCCTGACGGGTGCTCTGCCGGGTGGACACCTTGACGGCGCCCTCGGGGGCCTCGCTGCACACCGCCACGACCGTCGTCCCGGCCTCGGCGATCGACCTGAGCAGGGCCCAGGCCTCGTCCCGCTCGCCGTCCGAGAGCTTGAGGTCGGTGTCGTCGACCCCGAGCAGCCGCGGCCGGGCCACGAGGGCGAGGGCGACCGACAGCCGCAGCGCCTCCAGGCGCTCCAGATCGCGTACGGCGGTACGCGGACCCTTGGGCAGCGTCTCCAGGTCCAGTCCCGCCGCGGTCAGCGCGGTGTCGACACGCAGCCGCGCCTCGGCCGCCCGCTCGCCGCGGGGCCGCAGCAGCCCGCGCAGGGAGTCGCCGAACCGCCTGTGGAGCAGGGCCCGTTCGCGCACGTGCTCGCCGACGGTGAGCGCCGGGTCGAGGTCGGTGACCCCGGGCACATGGGCCAGGGCGCTGACGCGGCGCACCGCCGACATCTGCTTGGGGAGGCCGACGTCGCCGATGGCCGCCGAGCCCTCCGTGATCTTCATCCGGCCCGTCAGCGCGAGCAGCAGGCACGTACGGCCGGACCCGGACGGGCCCTCGACCGCAACCAGTGACCCCGGCTCGGCGTCGAAGGACATCCCGCGGGTCGCCCACCCGCGCGGCCCCTTGATCCCAAGGCTCTCGGCGGCGACCCGCGCCCCTCCCGTTTGTTCCCCCACGGGGCTCCCCTGATGGTGCATGAATTTGAACTGACTGGTCAGTGCAAAAACTACTCCGAACCAACGATCGAAGCAAAGCCGCAGGTCAGAACGGATTGTCAGTGCCATACCTCACGATGGGTCACATACGGCGCTCCGTGGGAGGAGCCGCCGTCACACGACGACAGGAGGTTCGTCATGGCCAGCTACCACGCGGCAGCCGCCCGTCGGCACCGCGCCACCGGCCCTGCCCCCTCACTGACCGGCCCGGCGAGCGACGTGCACCCCGTGCTGCGCCGGGCCACGGCCCCGCCCGCCGCCCTCGACCTGCTCGCCCAGGCCCGCTCCGGTCTCGACGAGGCCACCACCCTGGACACACCGAACGAGCGCTACGCGACGGCCCATCTCGCCGCCCTCCGCACCGCCGCCGCCGTCCTCGCCGCCCGGGGGAGGCCCGAGACCTCGACCCGGGCCCGGACCAAGATCCGGAGTGCCTGGGAAGTCCTCCCCGAGATAGCACCCGAACTGACCGAGTGGAGCGCGCTGTTCGCCGCCGGCGCCCGGCGCCGGGCGCGCGCCGAGGCGGGTATCCAGGGCGCGGCGAGCGTCCGTGACGCCGACGACCTGATACGGGACGTGGCGATGTTCCTCCGCCTCGTCGAGCGCATGCTGGTCCTCCAGCCGGTCCTCCCGCAGCCGCGCCCGGACCAGGACCGGCCGGAGGATCCCGGCGCGGGGAGGGGCATGCCGGACGCCGGCTGACCGGGGCGGGTGATCCGGATCCGTCCGGCCGGCGGCGGCTCGTGGCCATGCCCGGGACCGCTCATGCGGGCTGCCGGGTCCGAGGCAATAGGGTGGGAGACGCCTGAAGTCTTCCCTCCCCGCAGCCGGGACCGGGGGAGACGCCCCGTTCGCTCCGCCGCGCAAGATGGCGGTGCCGCGCCGAGGAGTCAACTGCCGTGTCGGACCCGATGCGCCCACCCGTCTCCCCCCACCACGCCGAACCGGTGTCGCCGCGCTCAGGCCCTTCCCGGTCGCGCGCCTCGCTGCGCACGGCGGTGGTCTGGGAGGTCCTCCAGGAGGCCCTGGAACGCCGGGTCAAGGCCACGGGCCGGGAGTCGCTGGACGTCCTCGACACCGGAGGCGGCAGCGGCAACTTCGCGGTGCCCGCCGCCCGCCTCGGGCACCGGGTCACCGTCGTCGACCCCAGCCCCAACGCGCTGTTCGCCCTGGAGCGCCGCGCCGCCGAGGCCGGTGTCGCGGACCGGGTGAAGGGCGTGCAGGGCGACGCGCACGGCCTCTTCGACGTGGCCGAGCGCGGCGGCTACGACGTGGTGCTGTGCCACGGCGTCCTGGAGTACGTGGACGACCCCGCCGAGGGCGTTCGCAACGCGGTGGCCGCCCTGCGTCCGGAGGGCGTCCTGAGCCTGCTCGCCGCCGGTCTCGGGGGTGCCGTGCTCGCCCGCGCCCTCGCCGGGCACTTCAAGGAGGCCAGGCAGGCGCTCGACGACCCGAACGGCCGATGGGGCACGGGTGACCCCGTGCCGCGCCGCTTCACCGCCGAGCAGCTCACCGGGCTCGTCGAGAGCGCGGGCCTGCGGGTCGGCGCCGTGCACGGCGTGCGGGTCTTCGCCGACCTCGTGCCCGGCGTCCTCGTGGACACCGAGCCCGGGGCCCTGGAGGCGCTGCTGAAGCTGGAGGAGGCAGCGGCCGAGCTGTCGGCCTTCCACTCGGTGGCCACGCAGCTGCATGTACTGGGTGAGGCCGCTGAGACCGGTGAGGCCGCTGAGACGGGTGAGGCAGCCGAGACCGGTGGGGCAGCCGGGGCCTGAGCCGCTTCGTGAGGTACCACCCCTGATCAGCGCCTTGACTGTGCATGGAGTACGCCACAGGCCCCCCGAATGGGGGCTTGGCGCCGTATGATCGAGGGAGACCGTTCCGGCATGACGGGTCGGCCGCCGGGGAATGGAAGCCTCAGCGAGCCGGGACGTCCATGGCGGGTTCCGGTTGGCTAGTTGGCGCAGAGGGGCGGGTTTCACGGGGGCGATTCCCTGCCTATCCTGAAGAGACCCCCCGGGTCGCCCCCGGCGACTGCACGATGAGGAGGACTCCGTGCCGCTCTCGGAGCACGAGCAGCGCATGCTCGAGCAGATGGAGCGAGCGCTGTACGCCGAAGATCCCAAGTTCGCGACGGCGCTCGAGGGAAGCGGGCTGCGTACGTACACCCGGCGACGGGTCTACCAGGCGGTCGCGGGCTTCCTCGTAGGTATTGCGCTCCTCATGGCCGGTATGGTCGCCAAGCAGGTCTGGCTCAGCGTCGTGGGCTTCCTCGTCATGCTGGGCTGTGCGGTGCTCGCCGTGACCGGCTGGCGCAAGGCCCCCAAGCCGGGCGAACAGGCGGCAGGGGCCGCCGGGCAGCAAGCCCGTCGCCAGGGCGGCCGGCAGAAGCGATCCATGATGGACCGCATCGAGCAGCGCTGGCAGAAGCGCCGCGACGAACAGGGCGGCCACTAGTTTCCACTGGTCCCGGAGCACAGCTCTCCGGGATCACGCGCAGACGTGAATCAGGGGGTGACCACCGACTCGGTGGTCACCCCCTGACGTATGCCGTACGCCCCTGACGTATGCCGTACGCCATGGGCCGGCGGGTTCAGCCCTGCTGCCCCGACGCCTTCCGCCACGTCGGCCGCATGGCCAGGACGCGTTCCCGCACCCCCGACCACCAGGCCGACGCCGTCCACACCACGCGCACCGTGGAGCGCGGCGCGAGGACCGCGCGGAGCCTGGTGCCCCTGCCGACCGCGGCGCTCAGAGCCGCCGACGCCCGGCGGACGTCGTCCGCGATCCCCGCCGTCGGGCGCGGCTGTGGCGCGTACAGGACCTGCTCCACCGCGTTCGCCACCCGGTGCACCGAGGCCGCGGACGTGCCGTCGAGCCCGCCCAGTGCGACGATGCGGGCGGCCGCCTTGCGCGGGGTCTGAGACTCGTCCGGCGTGATGCCGAAATCCCACGCGGTGTCGGTCAGCTCCTGCCAGACGGCCAGCGTGTGCGGCGCCGCGTCCGCCTCGCCGCGGCCATGCGCCCCCAGCCGGACCGTGCGCGTCCGCAGACGCCACAGCATCGGGGCCAGCGGGAGCGCCAGAACGGCGAGGCCGGCCAGGGCCCAGGCCAGGAGCGCGTACCACTTCGGGCCGCCGTCGTCCGTGGGAAGCGCCGCCTGCGGCGACTCGCTCGCGCACCCGCCGTCCAGCTTCTTCTGCTCCGGAGTGCAGCTCTCGCTGGCGGAGGGCGCCGCGGAGGGCGCGGCGGACGACGTCTCGGTCGGGCGCGCGGCGTCCGGCACCGAACTGCCCTGGTCCTCAGGCAGCGTGTACGACGGCATCGAGCCGCGGTTCGGAGTCGGCTCGAAGCGGGTCCAGCCCACACCCTCGAAGTACAGCTCGGGCCAGGCGTGCGCGTCCCGCAGCCCCACCGACACCGAGCCGTCCGCCTGCGGGGAACCGGGCGCGAAGCCCACCGCGACCCGGGCCGGTATGTCCAGGGAGCGGGCCATCGCCGCCATCGCGAAGGAGAAGTGCACGCAGAAGCCCTGCTTGTCCTTCAGGAAGCGGGCGATCGCCTGCGAGCCGCTGCCGACCTGCACCTGGGTGTCGTACTCGAAGCCGCCGGTCACGGCGAACCAGTCCTGCAGCTTGACCGCCCGGTCGTACGGGTTGGCCGCGCCCTCGGTGACCTTGCGGGCCGTGCTCGCCACCACCGACGGCAGCGAGTCGGGCAGCTTGGTGAAATCGCGCTCGACGGACGCCGGCGGCTGGGGCGCCGAAGCCAGCTGCTCCGCCGTCGGCTCCACGTCCAGGCTCTTGACCTGGTACGTCAGGCCCCGGGTGTTCTGGCCGTGGTCGCCGACCAGCGTCATGCCCAGGGGCTCGTAGCGCCAGTTGCCCCGGATGTTCACCCCGCTCGGCGGGTACGGCATGGGCAGCCAGTCCTGGGCGTACCAGTCGGCCGCGGAGATCGTGGTGTCGAACTCCGTGCGCTTGACGTCCGGGCCGAGGCCGACCGGGGTCGGGAACGTGCCGTCGGGCAGGGCCGTGATGGAGCGCCGGGACGGCTTCCAGGTCGTGCCGTCGAAGTCGTCCAGGGACACGATCCGCAGATACAGGTCCGAGACGTCCGGCATCTTGGTCTTCACGGACAGGACCTGCTGGTCCTCGTCCGCGTTCAGGCTGTCCCGCAGCGACACCAGCGGGTTCACGGCGGAGATCGTGCCGCCGCCGCCCGCGCCGGAGCCGGCGCCGGCACCCACCGAGTCCAGCAGGCCGCCGTTCATCGCGGGCAGGCCGAGCGGCACCACCAGGGCGATGCCCAGCGCGACCACGCCGATGCGCCGGCCGGTGCGGACCGGGGCGAGGGCGCCGCTCTGCTCCCCTCCGGCCGTGCGCGAGGCACCGCCGAAGACCCGCCCCCACTGGGAGAGGCGGTCCCGCCCCTCCGCCAGGAGCAGCATCAGATAGCCGGCCGCCGCGACCAGGAACCACAGCCAGTCCGTGCCCCCGTCGGACAGCCCCGCGGCCACCGAGTACAGCGCGAGCAGCGGCAGACCGGCCGGGGCGGCGCTGCGGAAGGTCACCGCGAGGGTGTCCACCAGCAGCCCGATGACCAGGACCCCGCCGATGAGCATCAGCCGTATGCCGTCGGACTCCAGGGGGGCCGGGATCGCGTACCGGGCGATGTCGTCCCCGCCCTGCCGGAGCAGGATCGCGAAGCGGTCGAGGGCCTCCGGCCCCGGGACCAGCCCGGCGAGGGCCTGCTCACGGACGAACACGAACGTCAGCAGGAGCACCGTGACCACGGCTTGCGCCGCGACCGTCAGCGGCCGGGCCAGCGGCACCCTGCGGGCCGCGGCACCCACGCCCGCCTGCACGCCCAGCAGGAAGGCCGCCTGCACGATCCATGTGGCCGGCTTGACCAGGGGCAGCAGGGCGCACGAGGCCATCAGCGTGGCCGCCCACGCGCCGAGCGTCAGTCGTATCCGCCCGCTCATCACGGTCCCTCCCCGCCGCCGGCCGCGGCCACGCCCCTGCGCTCCCGGTCCGCCCGGCGCCACAGGTCGTCCAGGGAGGCCCCCCGCGGCACACCCAGAGTCGTCCAGCCCGCCTCGCGCAGCATGCGCAGCCGCTCCCCGTTCCCATCCAACGGACCGGGCACGTCACTCGGTTCCCGCATCCAGGTCTCGCTGTCCAGCACGAAGGCGACCGCGCCTCCGCTGCGCTGCCGCATCCTGGCCACCACGGCCGCCTGCTCCTCGTCCAGATCGCCGAGGAAGGCCACCAGCAGCCCCTCGTTCCCACCGCGCAGCACGTCGTAGGCCCGGGACAGGCCCGCGCCGTCGGAGTGGTCGATCACCGCGAGGGTGTCCATCATCAGCCCGGCCGCGTCCGCCGATCCCTGGCTCGCGCCCGCGAAGCCGTCACCGCCCTCGCCCGGCACCGCGTTGCCGGTGTCGGTCAACAGCCGTACGGAGAAGCCCCGTTCCAGCATGTGCACCAGCACGGACGCGGCGCCCGCCACGGCCCACTCGAAGGCCGCGTCCGGGCCCGCGCCCTGGAAGGCGATGCCCCGGGTGTCGAGCAGCACCGTGCAGCGGGCGCGCTGCGGCTGCTCCTCGCGGCGCACCATCAACTCGCCGTAGCGGGCCGTGGAACGCCAGTGCACCCGGCGCAGATCGTCGCCGTAGCGGTACCCGCGCGGGATCACGTCGTCCTCGCCGGCCAGGGCGAGCGAACGCTGCCGTCCGTCGCCGTACCCCTTCGCCTCACCGCTGAGGCGCACCGGCGCCAGCGGTTCCACGCGCGGGATCACCGTCAGGTTGTCGTACGTCGAGAAGGACCGGGTCAGCTCGCACATGCCGAACGGGTCGGTCAGGCGCAGCTGGAGCGGGCCCAGCGGGTAGCGGCCGCGCAGGTCGGAGCGCACCCGGTAGGACACCTCGCGACGGCCGCCCGCCTCCACCCGGTCCAGCACGAAGCGCGGCCGGGGGCCGAGCACGTACGGCACCCGGTCCTGGAGCATCAGCAGGCCCGTGGGCAGCCGCGAGACGTTGTCCATCCGCAGGTGGACCCGGGCCTCGCTACCCGCCGGAACGCGCGCGGGGGAGAGCCGGCGGCTGCCCGCGACCCGGTAGCGCGTGCGGTACAGGACCGTCGCGCACACCAGTGGCAGCACCGCCAGCAGCAGACCCACACGCAGCAGGTCGCTCTGCCCGAGCACATAGCTGCAGACGGCGGCCGCGACTCCGGCCGCCAGGAAGGAGCGTCCGCGGGTGGTCAGACCGGCCAGGGCGGTGCGGATGCCGCCCTTCTCGTCCCGGCCGGCTTCCGCGTGCCCCGTACCCGCGGTGGTCATCACAGCCTCCGCGGCGGCTGCTGGGGATAAGCGGGCACACCGCGGCCCAGGCCGCCGAGGCCGCTCTGCTGCTGTTGCGGCGCCGCCGGCACCGGCGTGCGCTGCAGGATCTCCTCGACGACCTGCTCGGAGGTGCGGCGGTTGAGCTGGGCCTGGGCGGTGGGCAGCAGGCGGTGGGCCAGAACGGCGACCGCCAGCGCCTGCACGTCGTCCGGCAGCGCGTACTCCCGGCCGCTGAGCGCCGCGGACGCCTTCGCCGCGCGCAGCAGATGCAGCGTCGCGCGCGGGGAGGCGCCCAGTCTGAGGTCCGGGTGCGTGCGCGTGGCGCCGACCAGGTCCACCACGTAGCGCCGGACCGGCTCGGCGACATGCACGCCGCGCACCGCCTCGACCAGCTTGAGGATCTCGTGCGCGTGGGCCACGGGCTGGAGGTCCTCCAGCGGCGAGACGCCGCCGTGCACGTCCAGCATCTGCAACTCGGCCTCCGCGCTGGGGTAGCCGACCGAGACCCGGGCCATGAAACGGTCGCGCTGGGCCTCCGGCAGCGGGTAGGTGCCCTCCATCTCGACCGGGTTCTGCGTCGCCACCACCATGAACGGGCTCGGCAGTTCGTAGCTGTTGCCGTCGATGGTGACCTGGCGTTCCTCCATCGACTCCAGGAGCGCGGACTGCGTCTTGGGCGAGGCGCGGTTGATCTCGTCGCCGATCACGACCTGCGCGAAGATCGCGCCCGGCTTGAACTCGAAGTCACGGCGCTGCTGATCCCAGATGGACACACCGGTGATGTCCGACGGCAGCAGGTCGGGCGTGAACTGGATGCGCCGAACCGAGCAGTCGATGGACCGCGCCAGTGCCTTGGCCAGCATCGTCTTGCCGACACCGGGGACGTCCTCGATCAGCAGATGTCCCTCGGCCAGCAGTACGGTCAGCGAGAGCCGTACGACCTCGGGCTTGCCCTCGATCACGCCTTCCACCGACTCCCGCACCCGCTCCACCACGGCGGTCAGATCAGTGAGGCTCGCTCGATCGTCATAGGTCGTCACCCGGCCCTCCTCGGCCTTTCCCGTGCTCCCGGGGAGCACGGGATACCCCATTTTCCCGGACCGACGCCGCATGACGCGCGTCGGCCCACCCCGAATCACGGACCCCACGCGTGAAACGCTCAGCGTGACGTCACTCCCGCATTCTTGCTGCCGTTACCGATTCGTGTCACTCGACTGTGGACAACTGGCCGCGATATGTCGGCCTTGCGACCCTTTCGAACGCGTGACTGACAGGATTCCGACAGCTGCGGCGGGCCGGCTCCGGGGTGGTGACCAGGGGCGGGTGACCAGGTCAGGACGCGGGGTCGACCTCGCGCAGCAGGCCCGTTCCGACGTCGTAGACGAATCCGCGGACGTCGTCGGTGTGCGGCAGGAACGGCGAGGTGCGCACGCGCCGCATCGACTGCCGTACGTCCTGGTCGACGTCCTGGAAGGACTCCACCGCCCAGGCCGGGCGCTGGCCGACCTCGGCCTCCAGTTCGCCCCGGAAGTCCTCGGTGAGGGTCTCCATGCCGCAGCCGGTGTGGTGGACGAGGACGACGCTGCGCGTCCCCAGCTTGCGCTGGCTGATGGTGAGGGAGCGGATCACGTCGTCGGTGACGACGCCGCCGGCGTTGCGGATGGTGTGGCAGTCGCCGAGTTCGAGACCGAGCGTGGCGAGCGGGTCGAGGCGGGCGTCCATGCAGGCCACGACCGCCACGTGCAGGGCGGGCGCGGCGGCCATCCCGGCGTGGCCGAATTCGGCGGCGTACCGGGTGTTGGCGTCGACGATCCGGTCGGTGACCGTGCCGCTTGCGCCCATGGCGCTCTCCGAACCCGTGGGAACTGATGCAGAAGTCGTCATATCTATGACGGTAATGGTCACGACTGTTCCGAGCCCGCTGTGAGAGGGGACAAAGAACGCCATCGGGCCTTGTAGTGAGGTAACCCACAAGGGTGGTGTGCCTGCCGGTCGCGACGCGCAGGCCGGTTGATTGACCGGGAGACACGGTGGACTAAAGTGACGCGAAGCGGGAGGCGAGACTCTCCCCGCTGGACTGATTTCCCCGGAGACCCGGCGACGCCCGGCGATCTCCCCACGTGCGCGGCGCGTACGTACGGCTCGGCCTCCTCCCGCTCCCGGTCGGCTGACGCTTCCGGCGCCGGCGGGCCTCTCCTTCGGCAGCGGGAGGGGACCCGGCGGTGCGTGGGCCCGCGCCGGATCTGAGAGGCCCGCCCCCTTGAGCCAGAGTCGACACGTCCCGGTGATGCTCCAGCGGTGCCTGGACCTGCTGGCACCCGCCCTGGAGGGCCCGGACCCGGTGGTCGTCGACTGCACCCTCGGCCTCGGCGGCCACAGCGAGGCGCTGCTCGAGTGGTTCCCCGGGGCCCGGCTCGTCGCCCTCGACCGCGACAAGGAGGCCCTGCGCCTGTCCGGTGAGCGCCTCGCGCCCTACGGCGAGCGCGCCACCCTCGTCCACGCGGTGTACGACGAACTGCCCGAGGTGCTGGACAAGCTCGGCATCGCGCGCGTGCAGGGCGTTCTCTTCGACCTCGGCGTCTCCTCCATGCAGCTCGACGAGGCCGACCGCGGCTTCGCCTACGCCCAGGACGCCCCGCTCGACATGCGGATGGACCAGACGACCGGCGCCAGTGCCGCCGAGGTCCTCAACACGTACCCGCCGGGCGAACTCGTCCGCATCCTGCGGGCGTACGGCGAGGAGAAGCAGGCCAAGCGGATCGTGGCCGCGGTCGTGCGCGAGCGCGAGAAGGAGCCGTTCAGCAACAGCGCGCGGCTGGTCGAGCTGATCCGGGACGCGCTGCCGCAGGCCGCCAAGCGCACCGGCGGCAACCCGGCCAAGCGCACCTTCCAGGCCCTGCGCATCGAGGTCAACGGCGAGCTGTCCGTGCTGGAGCGGGCGATCCCGGCCGCCGTGAAGGCGCTCGGCGTGGGCGGGCGGATCGCCGTGCTGTCGTACCACTCGCTGGAGGACCGGCTGGTCAAGCAGGTGTTCGCGGCGGGCGCCGCCACCACCGCGCCGCCCGGACTGCCCGTCGTGCCCGAGCGTTACCAGCCGCGGCTCAAGCTGCTCACGCGCGGTGCCGAACTCCCCACGGAAGAGGAGATCGCCGAGAACCGGCGGGCGGCACCGGCGCGGCTGCGCGGCGCCCAGCGCATCAGGGAGGACGTCGAGTGAGCCACGTGCAGGGCGGCCGGGTGTTCCGGACCCGAGGGAGCGTGAGTGAGCAGTAAACCCGAACTGAAGGGGAGGGCGGCCCGTCTCGCGCGGCTCTTCCCGGCCGGCAAAGCGCGGGCGGCCCGCATGCCGTTCGTGCTCCTCGTGGTCCTCCTCCTGGGCGGCGGTCTCATCGGTCTCCTGGTGCTGAACTCGGCCCTCAGCGAAGGCGCGTTCCAGCTCGACGACCTCCAGCGCGAGACCAAGAGCCTCACCGACGAGGAACAGGCCCTCCAGCGGGACATCGACGCCTACTCCGCCCCCGAGGCCCTCCAGCGCCGCGCCCGCGAGCTCGGCATGGTGCCCGGCGGCGACCCCGCCTTCCTGGAGCGCGACGGCACCGTCAAGGGCGTCCCGAGCCCCGCCCCCGGCGCCTGGCAGTCCACCGCGCACATCCCCCTGGTGCTCGCCCCCGAGGCCATGCCCAACGGCCCCGCCCCGACCCCCGGCAGGTGACGGAAGTGTCCGACAGGGAACCCCCGCGCCGACGCGTACCGGGCCCGGCCGGGCCCGCTTGCCCCCGCGATCCCGGCGTTCGCCAGTCCCTCGGCGCGGTGTCCGTTCGGGGGCTCGCGGCGGATCGGTGCTTGGGCCGGGTGGCTCGGGTGTCCGCCGAGCGGTCCCGGCTGTGCCGAGCCGGAGTCCTTGCCGGGGCAGCAGCACCGCGGAGACCTTCGGCTCGACCGCGGCGGGCAGCGGGGCCCCTTGTCGCCGTGCCCGCTCGCGGGCCCGCCGCCGCTCGGGTGTCCGCCGGGCCGTCGCCGCTGGGCGCCGCGGGCCCGGCGGCCCGGTGCCGGATCGGCCGTGCGGCCGTCGCGGTGTCCGTCAGTCCCCAGTCCACCCCGACCCCCGGCAGGTGACGGAAGTGTCCGACAGGGAACCCCCGCGCCGCCGAGTGCCCGGTCCCGCCAGGCCCGCTCGGCCCGATGCCCGGCGGCGGCCCGGGCCCGGTGCTCGTCCGGCCCGGCGGCCGGCCCAGGTCCGGCCGGGGGCGCCCCGGCCGTTGCGGCTGGGCAGCCCGCGGCCCCGGCTGCGGCTGGTCGGGCTCGCGCTGACGCTGGTGATGATCGCCTTCGTCGTTCGGCTGTTCCAGGTACAGGCCGTCGACGCGAGTACGTACGCGGCCAAGGCCGAGCAGAACCGCTATGTCGGGCAGGTGCTGGCAGCCGACCGGGGCGAGATCACCGACCGGTCCGGTGTGGCCCTGGCGACCAGTGAGGACGCCTACGACATCACGGCCGACCCCACGATGTTCGCCCCGGACCACCTGAAGATCGCTGACGGGCCCGAGCAGGCCGCCGCGCTCCTCGCGCCGATCCTCGGCCAGGACCAGGAAGCCCTGGTCGAGAAGCTGCGGCCGAAGAACAAGAACCTGCGCTACGCGAAGCTCGCCTCCCGGCAGACCCCGCAGGTCTGGAAGCAGATCAAGGATCTGAAGTCCGCGCTCGCCAAGAAGGAGGAGACGGACAAGTCGGCGCACAACGTCCTCGCGGGCGTCTTCTCCGTCGGCACCAGCAAGCGCGTGTACCCCAACGGCGACCTCGCCGCCGGGATACTGGGCTGGGTCAACGGCGAGGGCAAGCCCGGCGGCGGCATCGAACTCCAGCTGGACAAGGAGCTGGCGGGCAAGGACGGCAAGATCCGCTACGCCCAGTCCGGCGGCCGTCTCGTCCCCACCGTGGGTTCCACCGAGACTCCCGCCGTGCCCGGCAGCGACGTCGAGCTCACCATCGACCGCGACATCCAGTGGGCCGCCCAGAAGGCCATCACCGACCAGGTGAAGGAGTCCGCGGCAGACCGCGGCTACGTCATCGTCCAGGACACCCGCACCGGCCAGATCCTGGCCATGGCCAACTCGCCCGGCTTTGACCCCAACGACCTGTCCGACGCCGACTCCGCCGCGCTCGGCAACGCGGCCGTCCAGGACGCCTTCGAGCCCGGCTCCACCGCCAAGGTCATGTCGATGGCCGCCGTCCTCCAGGAGGGCGCCGCCACCCCGATGACCCACGTCGTCGTGCCCAACCGGCTGCACCGCGGCGACCGGCTCTTCAAGGACGACATCGACCACCCGACCTGGTACCTGACGCTCAACGGCGTCCTCGCCAAGTCGAGCAACATCGGCACCATCCTCGCCACCGGCCAGCTCGGCAAGACCCAGGCCCAGTCGAACAAGGTCCTCTACGACTACCTGCGCAAGTTCGGCCTCGGCAGCTACACCGGCCTCGGCTTCCCGGGCGAGACCAAGGGCATCCTCGCCCCGCCCGACAAGTGGTCGACCTCGCAGCAGTACACGATTCCTTTCGGCCAGGGCGTCTCCATCAACGCCATGCAGGCGGCGTCCGTGTACTCGACCATCGCCAACGGCGGCGTCCGCGTCGAACCCTCCCTCGTCCGCGGCACCAAGGGCCCCGAGGGCCGCTTCACCCCGGCTCCCGAGCCCGAGAAGACCAGGGTCGTCAGCGCCAGGACGGCGAAGACCCTCGCCCAGATGCTGGAGTCCGTCGTGGACGACGAGGAGGGCACCGGCACCAAGGCGCGCATCCCCGGCTACCGCGTCGCGGGCAAGACGGGCACGGCCAACCGCGTGGATCCGGCCACCGGCAAGTACCACGGCTATACCTCGTCGTTCGCCGGGTTCGCGCCCGCCGACAAGCCCCGTGTCACCGTCTACTGCGCCATCCAGAACGCCACCCAGGGCAGCTACTTCGGAGGCCAGATCTGCGGCCCCGTCTACAAGCGGGTCATGGAGTTCGCACTGAAGTCCCTCCAGGTCCCGCCGACCGGCGCCAAGGCCGCGAAGCTGCCCGTCTCCTTCAACTGAATCCCCAGCCCTGATCAGCATCGAGCCACCAGGACCGCCCCCGTGACAACGATCACCCCCGACCCCGGGAACCAGAGCTCCGCCGCCCCCTCACTTCGCCCGGAGGCGGGTACGCCCGGTACGCTCACCGCCGTGCCACACGCTGATCAGTCCCAAACCACCCAGAAGGGCCATCCCGTGACATACCCCGGGCCGCCCAGGCCGGTGCAGGTCTCCGCCACACCCCTCGCGGAACTCGCCCGTCAGCTGGGTGCTCCAACGCCGGAGAACGCCGCCGAGCTCACGGGCATCACCCACGACTCCCGGGCCGTGCGCCCCGGCGATCTGTACGCCGCCCTGCCGGGGGCCCGGCTGCACGGCGCCGACTTCGTCAACCAGGCCGCGGGCCTCGGCGCCGCCGCCGTGCTGACCGACCCGACCGGCGCCGAGCGCGCCGCGGCCTCCGGACTGCCGGTTCTCGTCGTCGACGACCCGCGCGGGCGGATGGGCGAGCTGGCCGCGACGATCTACGGCCACCCCGGCCGGGACCTGCTCCAGATCGGCATCACCGGTACCTCCGGCAAGACCACCACCGCCTACCTCGTCGAGGGCGGCCTGAAGACCGTCAGGTCCACGGACGAGGGGGGCCGGCGCGTAGCGCCGTCGGTTGAGGGCGGTGGTGGGCGACGGGTGGGCCTGATCGGCACGGTCGAGATGCGCATCGGCGACGAGCGCATCAAGTCCGAGCGCACCACCCCCGAGGCCACCGACCTCCAGGCCCTGTTCGCCGTCATGCGCGAACGCGGCGTCGACGCGGTCGCCATGGAGGTCTCCAGCCACGCCCTGGTCCTCGGCCGGGTCGACGGCTGCGTCTTCGACATCGGCGTCTTCACCAACCTCAGCCCGGAGCACATGGAGTTCCACTCCGGCATGGAGGACTACTTCCAGGCCAAGGCGCGGCTGTTCACGCCGGAACGCGGCAAACTCGGCGTGGTCAACGTCGACGACGAGTACGGCCGCAGGCTGGCGAACGAAGCCACCGTCCCGGTCGTCACCTACTCCGCCGAGGGCCACCCCGACGCCGACTGGCGCGCCGAGGACGTCGAGGTCGGCCAGCTGGACTCGACGTTCACCGTCATCGGCCCCAAGGGCGAGCGGATCAGCGCCAAGTCGCCGCTGCCGGGCCCCTTCAACGTGGCCAACACCCTCGCCGCGATCGTCGCCCTCGCCGTCGCCGGCCTCGACCCGCAGGCCGCCGCCGACGGTGTCGCCGCCGTACCCGGCGTGCCGGGCCGGCTGGAGCGCGTGGACGCCGGTCAGCCCTACCTCGCGGTCGTCGACTACGCCCACAAGACGGACGCGGTCGAATCGGTCCTCAAGGCGCTCCGCAAGGTCACCGAGGGCAAGCTGCACATCGTCCTCGGCTGCGGCGGCGACCGGGACAAGACCAAGCGCGAGCCCATGGGCGCGGCGGCGGCGCGGCTCGCCGACACCGCCGTACTGACCTCCGACAACCCCCGCGGCGAGGACCCCCTCGCGATCCTCGCCACGATGCTCCAGGGCGCGGCCTCGGTGCCCGCGCACGAGCGCGGCGAGGTGCAGGTCTTCGAGGACCGGGCCGCCGCGATCGCCGCCGCCGTCGCCCGCGCCGAGCCCGGCGACACCGTGCTGGTCGCGGGCAAGGGCCACGAGCAGGGCCAGGACATCGCCGGGGTGGTCCGTCCCTTCGACGACCGCCAGGTACTTCGCGAAGCCGTCCAGAAGACCCAGGGATGAAAATCCAGAAGACCCAGGGGATGAACTTGTGATCGCCCTCTCCCTCGCCGAGATCGCAGAAGTCGTCGGCGGGCAGACGCACGACATACCGGATCCGTCCGTCCAGGTCACCGGCCCGGTCGTCCGCGACTCCCGCGAGGCGGTGCCGGGCAGCCTGTTCGCCGCCTTCGCCGGCGAGCGCGTGGACGGACACGACTACGCGGCGGCGGTCGTCGAGGCGGGAGCGGTGGCCGTGCTCGGCACCCGGCCCATCGGTGTGCCCGCCATCGTCGTGGACGACGTCCAGACGGCCCTCGGCGCCCTCGCCCGGCACGTCGTACGACGCCTCGGTGCCACCCTCGTCGCCCTCACCGGCTCGGCGGGCAAGACCAGCACCAAGGACCTCATCGCGCAGGTGCTCCAGCGCAAGGCGCCGACCGTGTTCACGCCCGGCTCCCTCAACAACGAGATCGGGCTGCCGCTGACCGCGCTCAGCGCCACCGAGGAGACCAGGTTCCTCGTCCTGGAGATGGGTGCCCGGGGCATCGGGCACATCAGCTACCTCGCCGGTCTGACGCCCCCGAAGGTCGGCCTCGTCCTCAACGTCGGCAGCGCCCACATCGGCGAGTTCGGCGGCCGTGAGCAGATCGCCCAGGCCAAGGGCGAACTCGTCGAGGCGCTCCCGGAGAACGGAACCGCCGTCCTCAACGCGGACGACCCCTACGTACGGGCCATGGCCGCCCGTACGAAGGCGAAGGTGATCTTTTTCGGAGAGTCCGGCGAAGCGGACGTTCGCGCCGAGAACGTGCGACTCACGGACACCGGACAGCCCTCGTTCAGGCTTCACACACCCTCCGGTGCAAGTGACGTGACCATGCGCCTGTACGGTGAGCACCACGTGTCGAACGCGCTCGCCGCGGCCGCCGTCGCCCACGAACTGGGCATGTCCGCAGACGAGATCGCCGTGGCGCTCTCCGAGGCGGGCTCCCTCTCCCGCTGGCGGATGGAGGTCACCGAGCGCCCGGACGGCGTGACGATCGTCAACGACGCCTACAACGCGAACCCCGAGTCCATGCGAGCCGCTCTGCGCGCGCTCGCGGCGATGGGCAAGGGGCGGCGGACCTGGGCGGTGCTCGGCAAGATGGCCGAGCTGGGGGACGAGGCTCTCGCCGAGCACGACGCGGTCGGGCGGCTCGCCGTCCGGCTCAACGTCAGCAAGCTCGTCGCGGTCGGTGGCAGGGAAGCCGCCTGGCTGCAACTGGGCGCATATAACGAGGGTTCGTGGGGTGAGGAGTCGGTGCACGTGTCCGACGCACAGGCGGCGGTCGACCTGTTGCGCAGCGAGTTGCGCCCGGGGGACGTCGTACTCGTGAAGGCGTCCCGTTCGGTCGGCCTCGAGAGCGTGGCGCAGGCGCTCGTCGAGTCCGGTGCCGAGGGTGAGGTTTCCGCCCGATGATGAAGCAGATCCTGTTCGCAGGAGTCATTGGCCTCTTCCTGACCCTGGTCGGCACCCCGCTGCTGATCAAGCTGCTCGCCCGCAAGGGCTACGGCCAGTACATCCGCGACGACGGCCCGCGCGAGCACGCCAGCAAGCGCGGTACGCCGACCATGGGCGGTATCGCCTTCATCCTGGCGACGGTCGCCGCGTACTTCCTGGCCAAGGTGATCACGGGCTATCTGGACCCGGAGGCCGACGCGGCACCGACCTTCTCGGGTCTGCTGGTGCTCGGCCTGATGGTCGGCATGGGCCTGGTCGGCTTCCTCGACGACTACATCAAGATCGTCAAGCGTCGTTCGCTGGGTCTGCGGGCCAAGGCGAAGATGGCCGGCCAGCTGATCGTCGGCATCGGGTTCGCGGTGCTGTCGCTCCAGTTCGCGGACAACCGCGGCAACACCCCCGCCTCCACGAAGCTCTCGTTCATCACGGACTTCGGCTGGACGATCGGGCCCGTGCTGTTCGTGGTCTGGGCGCTGTTCATGATTCTCGCGATGTCGAACGGCGTGAACCTGACCGACGGTCTGGACGGTCTGGCCACCGGCGCCTCGGTGCTGGTCTTCGGCGCCTACACCTTCATCGGCGTCTGGCAGTTCCAGGAGTCCTGCGCCAACGCGCAGACCCTGACCAACCCGGGCGCGTGCTACGAGGTGCGGGATCCCCTCGACCTGGCGGTGGTCGCCTCGGCGCTGATGGGTGCCTGCCTCGGCTTCCTGTGGTGGAACACCTCGCCGGCCAAGATCTTCATGGGTGACACCGGTTCGCTGGCGCTCGGCGGTGTGCTCGCCGGCCTCGCGATCTGCTCCCGTACCGAGCTGCTGATCGCCATCCTCGGCGGCCTCTTCGTCCTGATCACCATGTCCGTGGTGATCCAGGTCGGCTCCTTCCGCCTCACCGGGAAGCGCGTCTTCCGGATGGCGCCACTCCAGCACCACTTCGAACTCAAGGGCTGGTCCGAAGTGCTTGTCGTGGTCCGCTTCTGGATCATTCAGGGCATTTGTGTGATCGTCGGACTAGGCCTCTTCTACGCGGGATGGGCAGCGGACAAGTGACCTCCTCGGAGCCCTTCGCCTTCCAGGGCAAGCACATCACCGTCGCCGGGCTCGGCGTCTCCGGCGTCCCGGCGGCCAAGGTGCTGCACGGCCTCGGCGCGATCGTCACGGTCGTCAACGACGGCGCCGACGAGCGCGCCCGGGCGCAGGCGGCCGAGCTGGAGGCGCTCGGCATCACCGTGCGCCTCGGCGACGGCGACACCCTGCCCGAGGGCTCCGAACTGATCGTCACCGCACCCGGCTGGAAGCCGGACAAGCCGCTGTTCGCGGCGGCTCGTGACGCGGGCCTGGAGATCTGGGGCGATGTCGAACTGGCCTGGCGCCTGCGCGGCCCTGACGCCGCCCCCTGGCTCGCCGTCACGGGCACCAACGGCAAGACCACGACCGTCCAGATGCTCGCCTCCATCCTGGAGGCGGCGGGCCTGCGCACCGCCGCGGTCGGCAACATCGGCGTCTCGCTCCTGGACGCGGTGCTCGGCGAGGAGCGGTACGACGTGCTCGCCGTGGAACTGTCCAGCTACCAGCTGCACTGGGCGCCCTCGCTGCGCGCCCACTCGGCCGCCGTGCTGAACCTCGCCCCCGACCACCTCGACTGGCACGGCTCCATGGAGGCGTACGCCGCCGACAAGGGCCGGATCTACGAGGGAAATCAGGTCGCCTGCGTCTACAACGTGGCCGACAAGGCGACCGAGAACCTCGTCCGCGAGGCCGACGTCGAGGAGGGCTGCCGCGCCATCGGCTTCACCCTCGGCACGCCCGGGCCCTCCCAACTCGGTGTCGTGGAGGGCATCCTGGTCGACCGCGCCTTCGTGGAGAACCGGCAGAAGAACGCCCAGGAGCTGGCCGAGGTCGCCGACGTGAACCCGCCGGCCCCGCACAACATCGCCAACGCCCTCGCGGCGGCGGCCCTCGCCAGGGCCTACGGCGTGCCCGCCAAGGCCGTACGGGACGGCCTGCGGGCCTTCACTCCGGACGCCCACCGCATCGCGCACGTGGCCGACGTGGACGGCGTCGCGTACGTCGACGACTCCAAGGCCACCAACACGCATGCGGCGGAAGCCTCGTTGGCGGCCTACGAGCCGATCGTGTGGATCGCGGGCGGGCTCGCCAAGGGCGCCGTCTTCGACGAGCTGGTCGCCAAGTCGGCGAAGCGACTGCGCGGGGCCGTGCTGATCGGCGCGGACCGCGCGCTCATCCGGGAAGCCCTCGCGCGACACGCCCCGGAAGTACCCGTCGTCGACCTCGACCGGACCGACACTGGGGCGATGCTCCAGGCCGTCCAGGAGGCGCGGCGGCTCGCCCAGCCCGGCGACACGGTGCTGCTGGCCCCGGCCTGCGCCTCGATGGACATGTTCACCAACTACAACAAGCGCGGTGACGCGTTCGCGGAGGCGGTTCGCGAACTCGGCGCGGGCACCTGACGGTCGGTCTCGGCCACGACGGGTGCTTCGGGACCCTTGGAGGGACGCGTGACTCGGATGTGGCCCGAGACCAACCGGCGGACACCCGCCGCCGACCCGGGGCCGACGCCCCCACCCCTCCCACGCGCGTCCGCGGGAGCCGTCCATGCCCGGTAGCCGTACCGGAGAGCCGCCCGCGCAGCGGCCCGTCCGCCGGCCCGCCGTGGCCAGGGTGTCGCGCGAGAGCGGCGTCCTCGGCCTGTACCTGCGGGCGCGCAGGGGCTGGGACCGGCCGCTGACCGCCTACTACCTGATCTTCGGCGGCAGCCTGCTGATCACGGTGCTGGGCCTGGTGATGGTCTACTCGGCCTCCCAGATCACCGCGCTGCAGATGTCGCTGCCGGGCTCGTACTTCTTCCGCAAGCAGCTGCTCGCGGCGGTGATCGGCGCCGGTCTGCTGTTCGCCGCCTCCCGGATGCCGGTGAAGCTGCACCGGGCTCTCGCCTACCCCATCCTCGCGGGTGCCGTCTTCCTGATGATCCTGGTGCAGATCCCGGGGATAGGAGTGTCGGTCAACGGCAACCAGAACTGGATCGCCGTCGGCGGCTCCTTCCAGATCCAGCCCAGCGAGTTCGGCAAGCTGGCCCTCGTGCTGTGGGGCGCCGACCTGCTCGCCCGCAAGCAGGACAGGAAGCTGCTGACCCAGTGGAAGCACATGCTCGTCCCGCTGGTGCCGGCCGCCTTCATGCTGCTCGGGCTGATCATGATCGGCGGCGACATGGGCACGGCGATCATCCTCACGGCCATCCTGTTCGGCCTGCTCTGGCTGGCCGGCGCCCCCACGCGGCTGTTCGCCGGTGTGCTGTCGATCGCCGCCGTACTCGGCCTGATCCTCATCAAGACCAGCCCCAACCGCATGGCCCGGCTGCAGTGCCTCGGCGCCACCGAACCCCAGTCGGGCCCCGTCGACTGCTGGCAGGCCGTGCACGGCATCTATGCCCTGGCCTCGGGCGGAATCTTCGGCTCCGGGCTGGGTGCGAGTGTGGAGAAATGGGGCCAACTCCCCGAAGCCCACACCGACTTCATCTTCGCCGTCACCGGTGAGGAACTGGGCCTGGCGGGGACGCTGTCGGTACTCGCCCTCTTCGCGGCTCTAGGCTATGCGGGTATCCGCGTGGCCGGACGCACGGAGGACCCCTTCGTGAGGTATGCCGCGGGAGGCGTGACCACCTGGATCACGGCCCAGGCCGTGATCAACATCGGTGCGGTGCTCGGTCTGCTGCCGATCGCCGGCGTCCCTCTCCCGCTGTTCTCCTACGGAGGGTCCGCCCTGCTGCCGACCATGTTCGCCATCGGGCTGCTGATCGCCTTCGCACGCGACGAGCCCGCTGCGCGGGCGGCGCTTGCGATGCGGCAACCCCGCTTTGGTAGAAAGCGGGGGGCTGGGGGCACCGGTTCCATTCGGAGTCCCCGGAGATGGAACACGATGCGACGACGTGCCTCGGCGGCGCGCTCGTCCGGAGAGCGGTGAATTTCGGTGCATGTCGTACTCGCCGGCGGAGGAACCGCGGGCCACATCGAGCCCGCGCTCGCCCTCGCGGACGCCCTGCGCAGGCAGGATCCGAGCGTGGGCATCACGGCCCTGGGAACGGAGCGCGGCCTCGAGACACGTCTCGTACCCGAGCGTGGGTACGAACTCGCGCTGATCCCGGCCGTTCCGCTGCCGCGCAAGCCAACCCCCGAGCTGATCACCGTCCCGGGCCGGCTGCGCGGCACGATCAAGGCGACCGAGCAGATCCTGGAGCGCACCAAGGCGGACGCCGTGGTCGGCTTCGGCGGCTACGTCGCCCTGCCCGGCTACCTCGCGGCCAAGCGCCTCGGCGTGCCGATCGTCATCCACGAGGCCAACGCCCGCCCGGGCCTGGCCAACAAGATCGGCTCGCGCTACGCCAGCCAGGTCGCCGTCTCCACCCCGGACAGCAAGCTGCGCAACTCCCGTTACATCGGCATCCCGCTGCGCCGCTCCATCGCCACCCTGGACCGGGCCGCCGTACGCCCCGAGGCCCGGGCCGCCTTCGGTCTCGACCCGAACCTGCCCACGCTGCTGGTCACCGGCGGCTCGCAGGGCGCCCGCCGGCTGAACGAGGTCGTGCAGCAGGTCGCGCCGTGGCTCCAGCAGGCCGGAATCCAGATCCTGCACGCGGTCGGTCCGAAGAACGAACTGCCGCAGGTCCACCAGATGCCGGGAATGCCCCCCTACATCCCGGTAAGTTATCTGGACCGGATGGACCTCGCGTACGCCGCGGCGGACATGATGCTCTGCCGCGCGGGCGCGATGACCGTCGCCGAACTCTCCGCCGTCGGGCTCCCGGCCGCCTACGTCCCGCTGCCCATCGGCAACGGCGAACAGCGGCTCAACGCCCAGCCGGTGGTCAAGGCCGGCGGCGGCCTGCTGGTCGACGACGCGGAGCTGACCCCCGAGTGGGTCCAGCAGAACGTCCTGCCCGTGCTCGCCGACCCGCACCGGCTGTACCAGATGTCCCGCAGTGCCGCCGAGTTCGGCCGCCGGGACGCCGACGACCTGCTCGTCGGCATGGTGTACGAGGCGATCGCCGCCAGTCGTGCACACCGCTAGGACTGTATGAGGAAGGCAGGGGAGCGTGGCCGGATCGACCACCGCCGAGCGCGGTGAACGCCAGCAGAAGTCGTCCGGCCCGCCGCCCCGTCTACGGTTGAGGCGGGCCCGGCTTCGTGTGATTGTCATCCTGGGCCTCGCCCTGGTCTTCCTCGGCTTCCCGACGGTCTGGCTGTTCTACGGCTCCGACTGGCTGCGTGCCGAGCGCGTCTCCGTGTCCGGCACCAGGGTCCTGACACCGGCTCAGGTCCGCGCCGCCGCCGACGTTCCCCTCGGGAAGCCGCTGATCTCCGTCGACACCGACGCGATCGAGACGCGACTGCGCCGGAAATTGCCCCGAATTGACTCGGTTGACGTGGTCCGTTCCTGGCCCGATGGAATCGGGCTGAAAGTGGTCGAGCGGACTCCGGTTCTGATTGTCCAAAAGGGCGGAAAGTTCGCCGAAGTGGACGATGAAGGTGTCCGTTTCGCCACGGTCCCCGAGGCGCCGAAAGGCGTCCCCGCACTGGAATTGACGCTGTCCCGGTCCAGCTCCGCCGCCGCGAGCCTGCGCCGCTTCGGCGAGTCCCGGCTGGTGCGCGAGGCGGTCGTCGTCGCCCGTGCCGTTCCGGCCGCCGTCGCGCGCGCCACACAGACCGTCAAGGTCCGTTCCTACGACGACATCTCGCTGGAGTTGAGAGACGGCCGCACGGTCGCCTGGGGCAGCAGCGAGAAAGGTGCGGTCAAGGCCCGTACGCTCACCGCCCTGATGAAAGCCTCGCCCGGAGCGCGTTACTTCGACGTGAGTGTTCCCACCGCGCCCGCGTCATCAGCGAGTTGACGCACATCCGCGCAGGCCAGCACCCTGGTTGGGCAGTGCTACGGCTGATCACATAGGGTGAAAAGAAAAACGGGAGGTTCGGCGTGTTCGTTGAACGTGCGCCACTTGTCGACTTAGTGTCCTGTTCAGAAGACTCCAAGGAACAGACACACTGGTAACCCTAAACTTCAGGGTTAGGGTTCGGGTCGGCGATACGGACCGTCCCATTCGGCATCAGTCGTCGGGTCGCGGGGCGCAGGCGCGTCACGGTGATTCGGCGACACGTAACTCGAGGCGAGAGGCCTTCGACGTGGCAGCACCGCAGAACTACCTCGCAGTCATCAAAGTCATCGGTGTCGGCGGCGGTGGTGTCAATGCCATCAACCGGATGATCGAGGTCGGTCTCAAGGGCGTCGAGTTCATCGCCATCAACACCGACGCGCAAGCTCTGTTGATGAGCGACGCCGACGTCAAGCTGGACGTCGGCCGTGAACTCACCCGCGGACTCGGCGCCGGAGCCAACCCGGCCGTGGGCCGCAAGGCCGCCGAGGACCACCGCGAGGAGATCGAGGAGGTCCTCAAGGGGGCCGACATGGTCTTCGTGACAGCCGGTGAAGGCGGCGGCACCGGCACCGGCGGCGCGCCCGTCGTGGCCAACATCGCCCGCTCGCTCGGGGCTCTCACCATCGGTGTGGTCACGCGCCCGTTCACCTTCGAGGGGCGGCGCCGCGCGAACCAGGCCGAGGACGGCATCGCCGAGCTCCGCGAAGAGGTCGACACCCTCATCGTCATCCCGAACGACCGGCTGCTGTCCATCTCGGACCGCCAGGTCTCGGTACTGGACGCCTTCAAGTCGGCCGACCAGGTCCTGCTCTCCGGTGTCCAGGGCATCACCGACCTCATCACCACCCCCGGCCTCATCAACCTCGACTTCGCCGACGTCAAGTCGGTCATGTCCGAGGCCGGCTCCGCGCTGATGGGCATCGGCTCTGCGCGCGGCGACGACCGCGCGGTGGCCGCGGCCGAGATGGCGATCTCCTCGCCGCTGCTGGAGGCGTCCATCGACGGCGCCCGCGGTGTGCTCCTCTCCATCTCCGGCGGCAGCGACCTCGGCCTCTTCGAGATCAACGAGGCCGCCCAGCTGGTCAGCGAGGCCGCCCACCCCGAGGCCAACATCATCTTCGGCGCGGTGATCGACGACGCCCTCGGCGACGAGGTCCGGGTCACCGTGATCGCGGCCGGCTTCGACGGCGGCCAGCCGCCCTCCAAGCGGGACAACGTCCTCGGCTCCTCCTCGGCCAAGCGCGAGGAGCCGGCCCCGGCGCGGCAGACCGAGAGCCGCCCGTCCTTCGGATCGCTCGGCAGCGTGACCCCGAAGGAGGACCCGGAGCCCGCTCCGGAGCCGGTCAACGACATCCCGGTCGCCCCGCCGGTTCCGCCGGCGCCGCGGACCTACTCGGACAGCGCGGCCGAGGAACTGGACGTACCGGACTTCCTCAAGTGATCCTTCAGTCGTGATAGGACAGCGCGAAAGCGTGAGCGGCGCGCACTTCGGCTTCACCGACCGGTGGGGCGGAGTGAGCGCCGCTCCGTATGAGGAGCTCAATCTCGGCGGAGCGGTCGGGGACGACCCCGACGCCGTACGCGCCAACCGGGACCTGGCCGCCAAGTCCCTGGGTGTCGAGCCGGACCGGGTGGTCTGGATGAACCAGGTGCACGGGGCCGACGTGGCGGTGGTGGACCGGCCGTGGGGATCTTCGTCGGAGATCCCGTCGGTCGACGCGATCGTCACGGTGAAGCGGGGGCTCGCCCTCGCCGTGCTCACCGCGGACTGCGTGCCGGTCCTGCTCGCCGACCCGGTCGCCGGGATCGCGGCGGCGGCCCACGCGGGCCGGCCCGGCATGATCGCCGGGGTCGTCCCGGCCGCGCTACGCGCGATGACCGAACTGGGGGCCGAGCCCTCCCGGATCGTCGCCCGCACCGGGCCCACCGTCTGCGGCCGGTGCTACGAAGTGCCCGAGGCGATGCGCGCCGAGGTGTCCGCCGTCGAGCCGGCGGCGTACGCCGAAACCAGTTGGGGCACTCCGGCGGTCGACGTGAGCGCCGGAGTGCACGCCCAGCTCGAACGGCTCGGCGTGCGCGACCGGGCGCGGTCTCCGGTGTGCACGCTGGAGTCGCACGATCACTACTCGTACCGCCGCGACCGCACCACCGGTCGGCTCGCGGGCTATGTGTGGCTGGACTGATGGGACATGACGGACCGTAAGGACGAACTCGCCGCAAATCTGGCGAAAGTTGAACGGCGCATCGCCGACGCGTGCGCGGCCGCCGGGCGGGGACGCGAGGAAGTGACCCTGATCGTGGTCACCAAGACCTATCCCGCGAGCGATGTGCGCGTGTTGGCGGAACTCGGGGTGCGGCATGTCGCCGAGAACCGCGACCAGGACGCGGCCCCCAAGGCCGCTGCCTGTGCGGATCTGCCCCTTTCGTGGCACTTCGTCGGTCAACTCCAGACCAACAAGGTGCGGTCGGTGGTCGGTTACGCGGACTTCGTGCAGTCCGTCGATCGTTCCAAGCTCGTCACAGCTCTGTCGAAGGAAGCTGTCCGCACCGGTCGCGAACTGGGGTGCCTCATCCAGGTCGCGCTCGACGCCGGGGAGAGCGCGCGGGGTGAGCGGGGTGGCGTGGCCCCCGGCGGGATCGAGGAGTTGGCCGGCCTCGTGGCCGAGGCGCCGGGGCTGCGGCTCGGCGGACTGATGACCGTCGCGCCGCTCACCGGCGAATATGCGGGACGCGAACAGGCGGCGTTCGAGCGGTTGATGGTTTTGTCGACCGACCTGCGCCGGAGTCATCCGGCTGCCACCATGGTCTCGGCAGGGATGAGCGCGGACCTCGAACAGGCCGTGGCGGCCGGAGCGACACATGTGCGCGTCGGCAGCGCGGTACTCGGAGTCCGCCCCAGGCTCGGGTAACGTCGCCAAGAAGTCGGACCACAGCAGAAAATATGGTCATTGCCGCCGATAGGCGGACTCAAGGACCTCGTGGATCGCAGGCACTTGGCAGTCGTCAGCAGATCCACCACAGAGCGGAGGACTCAGAGCATGGCCGGCGCGATGCGCAAGATGGCGGTCTACCTCGGCCTCGTGGAGGACGATGGGTACGACGGCCGAGGATTCGACCCCGACGACGACTTCGAACCCGAACTGGACCCGGAGCCCGAGCGGGACCACCGACGGCACGAGCCGTCCCATCAGCCGCACGTCTCACATCAGCCCCAAAGGGATGAAGAGGTACGAGTCGTACAGCCGTCCGTGCCTCGCGAACCGGCCCCCCGTTCCGCTTCGCTCCCCGCGGAATCCGGACGCCCGGCGCGCATCGCGCCCGTGGCATCCATCACACAAGAACGCGCAAGTCTGGAGAAGAACGCACCGGTGATCATGCCCAAGGTCGTGTCCGAACGAGAGCCTTACCGGATCACCACACTCCACCCACGGACCTACAACGAGGCCCGTACCATCGGGGAACACTTCCGTGAAGGCACTCCGGTGATCATGAATCTGACTGAGATGGATGACACAGATGCGAAGCGACTTGTCGACTTTGCGGCTGGTCTGGTGTTTGGTCTTCACGGCAGTATCGAGCGGGTGACGCAGAAGGTGTTCCTGTTGTCGCCTGCTAACGTCGATGTCACGGCGGAGGACAAGGCCCGCATCGCAGAGGGCGGGTTCTTCAACCAGAGCTGAGACGCACCACCGGAAACAGCAGTACCCAGCAGGGCACAGGGGAGAGGGAAGCGCAGGTCATGAGCGTGGTTCTGGATGTCATCTACATCGCGCTGATGTGCTTCCTCATCGTGCTCATCTTCCGGTTGGTCATGGACTATGTCTTCCAGTTCGCCCGCTCATGGCAACCCGGCAAGGCGATGGTGGTCGTTCTGGAGGCCACCTACACTGTCACTGATCCACCGCTCAAGCTTCTGCGGCGGGTCATTCCGCCGCTGCGTCTCGGGGGCGTGGCGCTAGACCTGTCCTTCTTCGTACTGATGATCATCGTCTACATCCTGATCTCGATCGTGAGCCGGCTGTGATGAGCGATGTGACCTACCGTCTTGCCGAATGCCGACGACTACGTTGAGGTGAAGAGATGCCGTTGACCCCCGAGGACGTGCGGAACAAGCAGTTCACGACCGTCCGCCTCCGAGAAGGCTATGACGAGGACGAGGTCGATGCCTTCCTCGATGAGGTCGAAGCCGAACTGACCCGCCTGCTCCGCGAGAACGAGGACCTGCGCGCCAAGCTGGCCGCGGCCACGCGCGCTGCTGCCCAGAACCAGCAGAACATGCGCAAGCCTCCGGAGCCTCAGCAGGATCAGCAGCAACAGCAGCAGCAGGGCATGCGCGGTCCGGGTGGTCCCGTACCCGCCGGCATATCGGGCCCGCCGCAGCAGCAGATGGGTGGCCCCATGGGTGGTCCGCCCCAGCTGCCGAGCGGTGCCCCGCAGCTGCCCGCCGGTCCCGGCGGTCAGGGTGGTCCGCAGGGTCCCGGCCCCATGGGCCAGGGTCCGGGCGGTCCGGGCCCGATGCAGCAGATGCAGCAGCAGATGGGTGGCCCGATGGGCGGCCCCATGGGCGGTCCTCCGATGGGCGGCCCCGGTCAGGGAGGCCCCGGTGGCGACAGCGCCGCCCGTGTCCTCTCGCTGGCCCAGCAGACCGCCGACCAGGCGATCGCCGAGGCCCGTTCCGAAGCCAACAAGATCGTCGGGGAAGCGCGTTCGCGTGCCGAGGGTCTGGAGCGCGACGCCCGTGCCAAGGCCGATGCCCTGGAGCGGGACGCGCAGGAGAAGCACCGCGTGGCGATGGGCTCCCTGGAGTCCGCTCGCGCCACGCTGGAGCGCAAGGTCGAGGACCTGCGCGGCTTCGAGCGCGAGTACCGCACGCGCCTGAAGTCGTACCTGGAGTCGCAGCTGCGTCAGCTGGAGACCCAGGCCGACGACTCGCTGGCTCCGCCGCGCACTCCGGCTGCCGCGTCCCTCCCGCCGTCCCCGGCGCCTTCCATGGCTCCGGCCGGCGCGAGCGCCCCGTCCTACGGCGGTGGCAACCAGACGATGGGCGGCGGCCCTTCGCCGTCCGGTCCGTCCTACGGCGGTCAGCAGCAGATGTCTCCGGCGATGACCCAGCCGATGGCGCCGGTGCGTCCGCAGGGCCCCTCGCCGATGGGTCAGGCGCCCTCGCCCATGCGGGGCTTCCTGATCGACGAGGATGACAACTGACGGCCTGATGGCCAGTAGTACGGCGTAGACATCGGCAGCGTTCAGGGTGAGGCCCCGGGATGGATCCCGGGGCCTCACCCTTTGCCGTGAGAGTCTCTGCCACGCGTGTTCGTGCGTACGCAACGCCGAAGGCCCGGTCCCGCCAAGATCTTTGGCGGGACCGGGCCTTCGGGCTGTTCGGCCTGAGGGTTACGCCTTGCGCAGGCGGAACGTCAGGGACAGACCCTCGTCGCTGAAGGGCTCGCCGTAGGTGCCGTCCGCCTCGCCCTCGGCGAAGTCCGTCGCCAGAACCTCGTCGGCGATCAGGCCGGCGTGGCCGGTCAGGGCCGCGACCGTCGCCGCGTCCGTGGCGGTCCAGCGCAGCGCGATGCGGTCGGCCACGTCGAGGCCGCTGTTCTTGCGGGCCTCCTGGATCAGCCGGATCGCGTCACGGGCCAGGCCCGCACGGCGGAGTTCCTCCGTGATCTCCAGGTCGAGGGCGACCGTGGCACCCGAGTCCGACGCCACCGACCAGCCCTCACGCGGCGTCTCCGTGATGATCACCTCGTCGGGAGCCAGCGTGATGGTCTCGCCGTCGACCTCCACCGACGCCGTGCCCTCGCGCAGGGCCAGCGACAGGGCGGCCGCGTCCGCGTTCGCGACGGCCTTGGCCACGTCCTGGACGCGCTTGCCGAACCGCTTGCCCAGCGCGCGGAAGTTGGCCTTGGCCGTGGTGTCGACCAGGGAGCCGCCGACGTCGCTCAGGGTGGCGAGCGCCTCGACGTTCAGCTCCTCCGTGATCTGGGTGCGCAGCCCGGAGTCCAGCGCGTCGAAGCCGGACGCGGCGATCAGGGCGCGGGACAGCGGCTGACGCGTCTTGACACCCGACTCCGCGCGCGTGGCACGGCCCAGCTCCACGAGTCGGCGCACCAGCACCATCTGCTTCGACAGCTCCGGGTCGATGGCCGTGAGGTCCGCCTGCGGCCAGGAGGACAGATGGACCGACTCCGGGGCGCCCGGGGTGACCGGAACGATCAGGTCCTGCCAGACCCGCTCGGTGATGAACGGGGTCAGCGGGGCCATCAGCTGCGTCACCGTCTCGACGACCTCGTGCAGCGTGCGCAGCGCCGCCTTGTCGCCCTGCCAGAAGCGGCGACGGGAGCGGCGGACGTACCAGTTCGACAGGTCGTCGACGAACGCGGACAGCAGCTTGCCGGCGCGCTGGGTGTCGTAGGCGTCGAGCGCCTGGGTGACCTGGTCGGTGAGGGCGTGCAGTTCTGACAGCAGCCAGCGGTCCAGGACCGGGCGGTCGGCCGGGGCCGGGTCGGCCTCGGAGGGGGCCCAGCCCGACGTACGGGCGTACAGGGCCTGGAAGGCGACCGTGTTCCAGTAGGTGAGGAGCGTCTTGCGGACGACCTCCTGGATGGTGCCGTGGCCCACGCGGCGGGCCGCCCAGGGGGAGCCGCCGGCCGCCATGAACCAGCGGACCGCGTCGGCGCCGTGCCGGTCCATGAGCGGGATGGGCTCCAGGGTGTTGCCCAGGTGCTTGGACATCTTGCGGCCGTCCTCGGCGAGGATGTGGCCGAGGCAGACCACGTTCTCGTAGGACGACTTGTCGAAGACCAGGGTGCCGACCGCCATCAGCGTGTAGAACCAGCCGCGGGTCTGGTCGATGGCCTCGCAGATGAACTGCGCCGGGTAGCGGGCCTCGAAGGTGTCCTTGTTCTTGTACGGGTAGCCCCACTGCGCGAACGGCATCGAACCCGAGTCGTACCAGGCGTCGATGACCTCGGGCACGCGCGTGGCGGTGCTGCCGCACCCGTCCTGCGGGCAGGCGAAGGTGACCGCGTCGATGTAGGGGCGGTGCGGGTCAAGCCCCGACTGGTCGGTGCCGGTCAGCTCGGTCAGCTCGGTGAGCGAGCCGACGCAGGTGAGGTGGTCGTCCTCGCAGCGCCAGACGGGCAGCGGCGTGCCCCAGTAGCGGTTGCGGGACAGCGCCCAGTCGATGTTGTTGTCCAGCCAGTCGCCGTACCGGCCGTGCTTGACGGTGTCCGGGAACCAGTTGGTGTTCTCGTTCTCCGCGAGGAGTCGGTCCTTGATCTCCGTGGTGCGGATGTACCAGGAGGGCTGCGCGTAGTAGAGCAGCGCGGTGTGGCAGCGCCAGCAGTGCGGGTAGCTGTGCTCGTACGGGATGTGCCGGAAGAGCAGGCCGCGGCTGTCGAGGTCTGCGGTGAGCTTCTCGTCGGCCTTCTTGAAGAAGACGCCGCCGACGAGGGGGACGTCCTCCTCGAAGGTGCCGTCCGGGCGGACCGGGTTCACGACCGGGAGGCCGTAGGAGCGGCAGACCTTGAGGTCGTCCTCACCGAAGGCGGGGGACTGGTGGACCAGACCCGTACCGTCCTCGGTCGTGACGTAGTCGGCGTTGACCACGTAGTGGGCGGGCTCGGGGAACTCGACCAGCTCGAACGGGCGCTGGTACGTCCAGCGCTCCATCTCGGCGCCCGTGAAGGTCTGGCCGGTGGTCTCCCAGCCCTCGCCGAGGGCCTTGGCGAGAAGCGGTTCGGCGACGACGAGCTTCTCCTCGCCGTCGGTGGCGACGACGTAGGTGACCTCGGGATGCGCGGCGACGGCCGTGTTGGAGACCAGCGTCCAGGGCGTGGTCGTCCACACCAGGAGCGCGGCCTCGCCGGCCAGCGGGCCGGAGGTGAGCGGGAAGCGGACGAACACGGACGGGTCGACGACCGTCTCGTAGCCCTGCGCCAGCTCGTGGTCGGACAGACCCGTGCCGCAGCGGGGGCACCAGGGGGCGACGCGGTGGTCCTGGACCAGCAGGCCCTTGTTGAAGATCTCCTTCAGCGACCACCAGACCGACTCGATGTACGCGGGGTCCATGGTGCGGTAGGGGTCGTTGAGGTCGGTCCAGAACCCCATGCGGGTCGTGAGCTCTTCGAAGGCGTTGGTGTGGCGAGTCACCGACTCGCGGCACTTCGCGTTGAACTCGGCGATGCCGTACGCCTCGATGTCCTGCTTGCCGGAGAAGCCCAGCTCCTTCTCCACCGCCAGCTCCACCGGGAGGCCGTGGCAGTCCCAGCCGGCCTTGCGGGCCACGTGGTAGCCGCGCATGGTGCGGAAGCGGGGGAAGACGTCCTTGAAGACGCGGGCCTCGATGTGGTGGGCGCCGGGCATGCCGTTGGCGGTGGGCGGGCCCTCGTAGTACACCCACTCGGGGCGGCCCTCGGACTGCTCCAGGCTCTTGGTGAAGATCTTCTGCTCGTCCCAGAAAGCGAGCACGGTGTGCTCGAGGGCGGGCAGGTCGACCTGGGCGGGTACCTGGCGGTACGTCGGCGATGTCATCAGCGGGCTTCCTCCGGCGGACTTGCTGCCTTCCGTCCGGAGGGACGAGAGCTACGTCATTGCCTGCGCCGCCTTCGGCGCGCTCCCGCGGTACCACCCTCCTTGGCCCTCCGGTGCGGGGTGTGCGCCGGTGAGCCCCCTCATTGGGGTCGCGATGCCGGCTCTACCGGCCGCTGCTGTTCGGCTGCGGCTTTCTTCCGGCGGCTCCGGGGTGATCTTCACGTCGCGCTCGCCCCCGGGCTTCCACCGTCCCCGGGTCGCTCTGGGCTGCGTACGCCGCTACTCGTCCCCATCCACGCTTTTCGCTCCGCCCAGTGTACGGCGCCGGGCGGACAGCGGCCGACCGCTTTTCGTGGCCGCTGGGGGCGGGGTGGCGCAAGGGGTGCCGTTTGGGTTTGATGACCTGAATGGAGTGGTATGGGTGTTCGGATCCTGGGACGTCCGGCTCGGCGGATTACCGGGCGGGGAGCTGGGCACAACGGATGCAGGTTCGCCGCGCGGCGTGCGCGAGGCGGGCGAATCGGGCGGTGTGCCCCGTTGCCGCGGGACTCAAGTCGATTTATCGTCCCAGCACGATTCGCGAGCAAGATCACAATATGTGAAGGGGCCGCGGCCATGGTGGCGAAGAAGACCGCCGTACAGCAGCCGGCGTCCGGCAGGTCCGCGGAGGCCTCCGGCGGTGCGCCCAAGGACCCGGGCGGGAAGAAGGCCACCCAGGGAGGCTCGGCGGGGCGGGCGGCGAAGGGGGCGACCGACAAGGCGACCGAGGGGACGAAGGCGGCTGTCACCAGGACCAAGGCGGCGGTCAAGAGGGTGACGGCGAAGAAGACCGCGGCGGGGAAGGCCGTGGCCAGGAAGGTCGTGGCGAAGACGGCGGCGGCAAAGGGGCCGGAGTGGAAGACCGAGGCCGAGAAGTCCGGGGCTGAGGAGACTGAGGTCGGGAAGGCTGCGGTTGAGAGAACCGCGGCCGAGGAGCCCGAGGCCGAGAGGGCGGCGGCCAAGAAGGCGGCGGCCAAGAAGACGGCGGCCAAGAAGGCGGCGGCCAAGAAGACGGCGGCCAAGAAGACGGCGGCCAAGAAGACGGCGGGCGGGAAGGCGACGGCCGAGGAGACCGCGGCCGGGAGAGCCGCGGGCAAGAAGACGGCGGCCGGCAAGGCTGCTGCCGGTGCGGCGGCGAGGCAGAAAGCCGTGGGCAGGAAGTCCGCAGTCGGTGGGACGGCTGGGCAGCAGGCCGCAGGTATGAAGGCGGCCGCCGATGAGGCAGCGGGGAAGAAGGCTGACGCCAAGAAGGCGGCTGTCGGCGGGAGCGCGGGGAAGAAGACAGGGGCCAGGAAGGCCGCTGTCGGGGAGGTCGCGGAGAAGAAGGCCGCGGTCAAGAGGGCGAAGGCCGCCAAGGCCGTCGCCGCTGGGAAGGGCGTCGGGGCCGAGGGCGTGCGCGCCGGAGGCAAGAGCACCACCACGAAGAGCGCGGCCGGCAAGGGCACTGCCCGGACCGGCGCGGTCACACAGGACAAGGCCGGGCACAGCGCGGCCAGGAAAGCGGGCGCGGCCGGGGCCGCGACGCAGACGGGAGCGACCACGGTGGGTGCGAAGAAGACTCCTGGCACGGCGACGGCGGCCAAGACCGCCGTCCCGAAGGCACGGGTCGCCGCGGCGGAGCCCGGTGAGCTCGCGGTACGCCCCGGGGAGGACCCCTGGACGGAGGCGGAGGTCGAGGAGGCGCGTGCCGAGCTGACCTCCGAGGAGACCCGGCTGCGTGAGGAGATCACGTCGTCGGAGCGCTCGCTCGCCGGTCTGATGCGCGACTCCGGGGACGGCGCGGGCGACGACCAGGCGGACACCGGCACCAAGAACATCACCCGCGAGCACGAGCTGGCCCTGGCGGCCAACGCGCGCGAGATGCTGATCCAGACCGAGCGCGCCCTCGACCGCCTCGACTCCGGCACCTACGGCCTGTGCGAGAACTGCGGCAACCCCATCGGCAAGGCCCGGATGCAGGCCTTCCCACGGGCCACGCTGTGCGTGGAGTGCAAGCAGAAGCAGGAGCGCAGGTACTGACCGGCGGCCGAATGGCGCCTGAGCACGTGGGGGGTGCGGGGTGTGTCGTACCCTCGTGCTCAGTCAGGAACCTAGGTTGAGGGACTCACGTGGCAGAGGCGGAGCGCATCATCGGTACGCCGGACACACCGGACGCTGCCGGGGACGGGCAGGAGCGGCCCGAGGACGCGGCGGCGGGCGAGCGCGCCGACTCCGAGGGCACCCGGCCCGCCGGAGAGTCCGGCACGGGCGAGCCGGAGCCCGCGGCCGCGCCGCCCCGGGGCAAGCGGCGTATCGCGGTGCTGTTCGCCGTCGCCTCGTTCGCGTACGCCCTCGACCTGATCACCAAGATGATCGTGGTGGCCAAGCTGGAGCACCACCCGCCGATCGAGATCATCGGGGACTGGCTGAAGTTCGAGGCGATCCGCAACGCGGGCGCGGCCTTCGGCTTCGGCGAGGCCTTCACGGTGATCTTCACCATGATCGCGGCGGCGGTGATCGTCGTCATCGCCCGGCTCGCCCGCAAGCTCTACAGCCTGCCCTGGGCGCTCGCGCTCGGACTGCTGCTCGGCGGTGCGCTGGGCAACCTCACCGACCGGATCTTCCGGGCTCCGGGGGTCTTCGAGGGCGCGGTCGTGGACTTCATCGCGCCGAAGCACTTCGCCGTCTTCAACCTGGCCGACTCGGCGATCGTGTGCGGCGGCATCCTGATCGTGCTGCTGTCGTTCAAGGGGCTCGACCCGGACGGCACCGTCCACAAGGACTGACGGGCGCCGTACGGGGCTGTCGGACCCGTCCGGCATACTCGACGGGTGAGCACGATTCCCGAGATCCGTACCCTGCCCGTGCCCGACGGCCTGGAGGGCGAGCGCGTCGACGCCGCCATCTCCCGCATGTTCGGCTTCTCCCGGACCAAGGCGGCCGAACTCGCCGCCGCGGGGAAGGTCACGGTCGACGGATCGGTGGTCGGCAAGTCGGAGCGTGTGCACGGCGGCGCCTGGCTGGAGGTCGAGATGCCGCAGGCGCCCGCGCCGGTGCAGGTGGTGGCCGAGCCGGTCGAGGGCATGGAGATCGTGCACGACGACGATGACGTGGTCGTGATCGTCAAGCCGGTGGGCGTCGCCGCGCACCCGTCGCCGGGCTGGACCGGGCCGACCGTCATCGGGGGCCTGGCCGCCGCCGGGTACCGCATCTCCACCTCCGGCGCCGCGGAGCGCCAGGGCATCGTGCACCGCCTCGACGTCGGTACGTCCGGGCTGATGGTCGTCGCCAAGTCGGAGCGCGCGTACACCTCGCTGAAGCGCCAGTTCAAGGAGCGCACGGTCGACAAGCGCTACCACACGCTCGTCCAGGGCCACCCCGACCCGACCAGCGGCACCATCGACGCGCCGATCGGCCGCCACCCGCAGCACGACTACAAGTGGGCGGTCACCGCCGAGGGCAAGCCGTCCGTCACGCACTACGACCTCATCGAGGCCTTCCGCGCGGCGTCGCTCCTGGACGTGAAGCTGGAGACCGGCCGCACCCACCAGATCCGCGTCCACATGGCCGCCCACCGGCACCCCTGCGTCGGCGACCTGACCTACGGAGCCGACCCGACCCTGGCCAAGCGCCTCGGCCTGACCCGCCAGTGGCTGCACGCGGTGCGCCTCGGCTTCGAGCACCCCGGGGACGGGCAGTGGGCGGAGTTCTCCTGCGACTACCCGGAGGACCTGCAGAAGGCTCTGGACCAGGTCCGGGAGGAGACGTACGCATGAGCACCGCGAGGTTTGCGGTGCGCGTCGCGGAGGACCTCGCCGACCGTGCGGCGTGCTTCGCGGTGCGCAAGGAGGTCTTCGTCGGCGAGCAGGGCGTGCCGGAGGACCTCGAGTACGACGCCTACGACGCGGAGGCCGTGCACGTGCTGGCCGTCCGGGAGGACGGCGTGCCGCTCGGGACCGGGCGGCTGCTGCACGGCGATGCGGCCGTGGCGCAGACCGGAGCCGGCCCGTCCGTCGGCTCCCTCGGGCGGCTCGCCGTGTCCGGCGAGGCGCGTGGTCTCGGTGTCGGGGTCGCGCTGGTGCGGGCCATCGAGGACGCCGCACGCGCGCGTGGGCTCGCGGCAGTGGACCTGCACGCCCAGACGCACGCGCTCGGCTTCTACACGCGGCTCGGCTACGAGGCCTACGGGCCGGAGTACGTGGAGGCGGGCATCCCGCACCAGGGGATGCGGCGTCCGCTCCAGCCGCTCGCCGCGGGTGCCGAAACGGTTTGTCCGTGGAGTTGCGTGGCAGGCTTGATTTCAGTCGTTTGACCGTCTGACCTCCCGGAGCGCTGACCGTGGATCAGTTGGCCCTGTTGTTCGTGCTGCTGCTCGGGGCCGTGATCAGTGTCCCGGTCGGGGACCGGCTGCGGCTGCCCGCTCCGGTGCTGATGACGCTCCTGGGCATAGTCCTCGCGCTGCTCGAGTTCGTACCGAACGTCGAGATCCCGCCGGACCTCATCCTGCCGCTCCTGCTGCCGCCCCTGTTGTACGCCGCCGTACGGCGCACGTCCTGGCGGCAGTTCGCGGCGAACAAGAGACCGATCTTCCTGCTGGCCGTGGCGCTGGTGTTCGTCACGATGGCCTGCGTGGCCGCCACGGCCGACGCGATCGTGCCGGGGCTGCCGCTGGCCGCGGCCTTCGCGCTCGGCGCGCTGGTCGCGCCGCCCGACCCGGTCGCGGCCACCGCCGTCGCGGGCCAGCTCGGGCTGCCGCGCAGGCTGGTGTCGATCCTGGAGGGCGAGGGGCTGTTCAACGACGTGACAGCCATCGTCCTCTACCACGTGGCGATCGCCGCCGCCGTCAGCGGGACGTTCTCGCCCTGGCAGGCCGGGCTCGACCTCGTGCTGTCGGCCGTGGTGGGGGCGGCCGTGGGCATCGGGCTGGGCTGGGGCGCCAACAAACTGATGGAACTGCTCGGGGACGCGACCCTGCAGATCGGGCTGACCCTGCTGGTGCCGTACGCCTCGTACGTCATGGCCGAGGAGTTGCACGGCTCCGGAGTGCTCGCCGTGCTCACCACCGCGGTGTTCCTCGCGGAGTACGGGTCCGACGCCGACGACGTCATGACACGGCTGGCCGGGCACACCTTCTGGAACATCGTCGACACCCTCGTCACCGGCGTCGCCTTCGGCCTGGTCGGCCTCGAGCTGCACAACGCCATCCGCACCGCCTCCGGCCGCTGGGGCGAACTGCTCGGGTGGGCGGCCGTGGTGGTGGCTGTCGTCGTGTTCGTACGGCTGCTGTGGCTGCTTCCGGCGACCTGGCTGACCAAACGGCTGCACGCCCGGCGGGACTACGACGAGGACATCCCGGTGAGCTGGCGCGAGACCGTGGTCATGTGGTGGTCGGGGATGCGCGGAGTGGCCTCGGTGGCGCTGGTGCTGGCCATTCCGCTGGAGACGGACGCGGGGGCGCCCTTCCCCAACCGGGACGAGCTCATCTTCATCGCGTTCGGGGTGATCGTGGCGACGCTGGTGGTGCAGGGGCTGACCCTGCCGTGGCTGGTGCACCGGCTGGGCGTCAAGGCCGATACGGACCAGGAGAAGGAACGCGCGAAGGAACTGGCGATCCGGGCCTCCAAGGCGGCGAAGCGGAGACTGCGCGAGATCGAGGAGGAAGAGGAGCTCCCGGAGGAACTGTCCGAGCAGATGCTGCGGCGGGCCTTCGACATCGGGGTGCGGATCAGTCCCGAACTGGCGGAGGACGAGCGCAGGGAGGCGACCCGGGAGCGCGCGCGGCGGGCGAAGCGGGTGCGGCGTATCCAGCAGGAGATGCTGAGTGCGGCGCGGCACGAGGTGCTTGCGGCGCGCAGTGAGCCCGGGGCCGATCCGGAGGTGGTGGACCGGGTGCTGCGGCATCTCGACGTCCGTAGTCTGCGGTGAGGTGCACGCCCACGCGGTCGGCGGTTGACGGGGAGCGGCCGGGGCGTCGTAGGGTCGCTCCCATGTCACGCAATGTTGTAATCAGTGGTGGAGGTACTGGAATTGGGCTCGCGGCGGCCCGGGCGTTCGCCGCGGGTGGGGACCGGGTGCTGCTGCTCGGCCGGCGGGCCGAAGTGCTGGAGAAGGCCGCGGTCCCAGGCGCGCTGACCTACGCGGCCGACCTCACCGAGCCGCAGGAGGTGCGGGGTGTGGCCGGCTTCGTGGAGCGCGAGTTCGGCGCTGTGGACGTCCTCGTGCACAGCGCCGGGGGCAGCGGACTGCTCGAACCGGGAGCCGGGAACGACGACCCGCTCGAGGCCGTCGCGCACAACTGGAACGTGAACTTCCGGCTCAACACCCTGACCGCCGTACTGCTCACCGAGGCGTTGAAGCCGCGACTCGCCGAGCCCGGCGGACGGCTGTTGTTCCTCAGCTCCATCGCCGCGTACCGAGGTTCCGGAAGCGGGGCGTACGCGGCGGCCAAGGCAGGTCTCCATCCGTACGCCCATGACCTCGCCCGGGAGCTGGGCCCGCGCGGCATCACCGTGAACGTGGTCGCGCCCGGCTACATCGAGGACACCGAGTTCTTCGGGGATGCGATGAGCGAGGAGCGGCGGACGCGGCTCATCGAGGAGACCTCGAACGGGCGGGCCGGGACCCCCGGTGACGTCGTCGAGACCCTGCACTGGCTGGCCTCCTCGGGTGCCGGGCACATCACCTCCCAGATCATCCAGGTCAACGGCGGGGCCGAACGCGGTCGCTGAGCCACCCGAAACCGAAAGAGGGGCCGCCCGCGGAACGGGCGGCCCCTCTTGGCAACTCTCGGTCAGCGCTCCGGCCGCGCCGAGCCGTGGTAGCGGCGCTGCTGGTTCGGGACACCGTCCGAGGACGGGCGGTGGCCGTTCCCGTTCCAGGACGGCGGCAGGAGCGCGTCCGCCGTGTTGACCCGGGGGAGGGCGTACGGGTGCTCGTCGGTCAGCCAGCGGACCATCTCCTCGCGCACCGTGACCCGCACCGTCCAGATGTCGTCCGCGTCCTTGGCGGTCACCAGGGCCCGCACCTGCATGGTGCTCGGGGTGGTGTCCGTGACGCACAGGTTGTAGGCGCGGCCGTCCCAGGCCGGGCACTCGCGCAGGATGTCGCGGAGCTTCTCGCGCATCTCCTCCACGGGGGCCGTGTGGTCGACGTGCCAGAAGACGATGCCGGTCATCTGCGGGGTGCCGCGCGACCAGTTCTCGAACGGCTTGGACGTGAAGTACGAGACCGGCATGGTGATGCGGCGTTCGTCCCAGGTGTGGACGGTCAGGAACGTCAGGGTGATCTCCTCGACCGTGCCCCACTCGCCGTCCACCACCACGGTGTCCCCGATGCGCACCATGTCGCCGAAGGCGATCTGGAACCCCGCGAACATGTTGCTCAGCGTGGACTGGGCGGCGACACCGGCGACGATGCCGAGGATGCCGGCCGAGGCCAGCAGCGAGGCCCCTGCCGCCCGGAACGCCGGGAACGTCAGCAGCATGCTCGCCGCGGCCACCACGCCGACGACCGCGGACACCACCCGCATGATCAGCGTCACCTGGGTGCGCACCCGGCGGACCCTGGCCGGGTCGCGGTGCGCCCGGGCGCTGGCGTACCGGCTGTAGGACGTCTCGACGATCGCCCCCGCGATACGGATCACCAGCCAGGCGGCCGACCCGATGAGCAGCAGCGTCAGCGCCTGGCCCAGGCCCTCGCGGCGGTCCTCCAGCAGTTGCGCCTCGTCGTACGACCCTCTCAGGAGGGCCGCGAAGAGCACGAGCTGGTAGGGAATGCGCCCGCGCCGGAGCAGACCCCACAGCTGAGTCTCGTGGTGTCGTTCGTCGGCCTTGCGCAGCAGGTAGTCGGTCGCCCAGCCGATCACCAGCGTGAGGACGACCGAGCCACCGACCACGATCAGCGGTCGCAGCAGGTTTTCCATGCCCCCGAACCTAACCGGCTCACGGCGGGCATGAACATGTGACTTCCGTCCGGTCGTGGGTACTGCCGCGAACTCGGATCGTCACACCTGGCTGGCACCATGGCCTCATGAACATCATGCTCTTTCACTCGACCCAGGGGCTGAGGCCGGCGGTGCTCCAGGCCGCTGACCGGCTGCGCACGGCCGGACACGAGGTGTGGACGCCCGACCTCTTCCAGGGGCGCACCTTCGAGACCGTCGAGGAGGGCATGGAGCACCAGGAGAAGATCGGCAAGGACGAGCTGCTGAAGCGGGCCGTGCTGGCGGCCGCGCCCTACTCCGAGCGCGGGCTGGTGTACGCGGGATTCTCGCTCGGCGCCTCGATCGCCCAGACCCTCGCCCTCGGCGACGACAAGGCGCGCGGGCTGCTGCTCCTGCACGGCACGTCGGACATCGCGCCGGACGCCACGGCGGACGACCTGCCGGTCCAGCTCCACGTGGCGGAGCCGGACCCCTTCGAGACGGACGACTGGCTCAGCGCCTGGTACCTCCAGATGGGCCGGACCGGCGCGGACGTCGAGGTGTACCGCTACGCCGGGGCCGGCCACCTCTACACCGACCCCGACCTGCCGGACTACGACGAGGAGGCCGCCGAGTCCACCTGGCGGGTGGCGCTGGGCTTCCTCGACTCGCTTCAGACCGGGTCGTAGACCCGCTCGAGTTTCTGCGTGCCGCTGCGGGTGCGGTAGGAGCGGGTCCACTTGGCGGTCGCGTCGCGGTTCGCGCGGTCGGAGAGGACGTAGTAGTCCATCTGGGCGCGCTCGGCCGTGATGTCCAGGACGCCGTAGCCGTGGCGGTCGGTGTCGACCCAGTGGACGTGGCGGTTGGCGGCGCGGATGACGGGTGAGGCGACCGCGGAGACCGTGCCCTCCGGGACCTTGACGATGTCGTCGAGGTTGTCGGAGGTGACCGAGGTGACGACGAACTCCGTGGCGGCGGACGGGGACAGCGGGTAGGTGCCGGCGTTCACCGGTACGTCGTTGGCCCAGGCCATGTGGATGTCGCCGGTGAGGAAGACGGTGTTGCGGATCGCGTTCGCGCGCAGATGAGCGAGGATCTCGCGGCGGTCGTCGGTGTAGCCGTCCCACTGGTCGGTGTTGAGGGCCAGGCCCTCCTGCGGCAGGCCGAGCAGCTTGGCGAGGGGCTTCAGCAGATCGGCGGAGAGCGAGCCGATGGCGAACGGCGAGACCATCACCGAGTTTCCGACCAGCCGCCAGGTGGTGTCGGACGCCTTCAGCCCCGCCTTGAGCCAGTCGAGCTGGGCGCGGCCGGTGAGCGTGCGGTCCGGGTCGTCGACCTCGCCGTTGCCCACCTTGACCTGCTGCGAGCGGAAGGACCGCAGGTCCAGCAGCGAGAGGTCGGCCAGCTTGCCGAAGCGCAGCCGGCGGTAGGTGGTGCCCGCGATCGCCGGGCGCACCGGCATCCACTCGAAGTAGGCCTGCCTGGCAGCGGCCTGGCGGGCGGACCAGGCGCCTTCCGCGCCCTCCGTGTGGTTCTCGGCGCCGCCCGACCAGGCGTCGTTGGCGAACTCGTGGTCGTCCCAGATCGCCACGACGGGGGCCGTGGCGTGCAGGGCCTGGAGGTCCGGGTCGGTCTTGTACCGCGCGTGACGGATCCGGTAGTCGGCGAGCGTGACGATCTCGTGGGCCGGGGCGTGCGGGCGGACGACCTTGCCCCGCGTGCCGTACTCGCCGGTGCCGTACTCGTAGATGTAGTCGCCGAGGTGCAGCCAGGCGTCGAGGTCGCCACGGGCCGCGAGATGGCGGTACGAGGAGAAGTACCCGGCTTCCCAGTTGGCGCAGGAGACCACGCCGAAGCGCAGGCCCGTGACGGCGGCGTCGTGCCCGGGGGCCGTGCGGGTGCGCGCGGCGGGGGAGTCGGTGCCGCCGGAGGAGAAGCGGAACCAGTAGTCGGTGGCGGGCCTCAGGCCGCGGATGTCGGCCTTCACCGTGTGGTCGGAGGCGGCCGTCGCGGTGGCGGAGCCCTTGGCGACGATCGTGGTGAACGCCCGGTCCTCGGCGACGACCCAGGTCACCTCGGTGTCCGGGCCGAGACCGGAGCCGGGTATGGCCTCCGGGACGGGCGTCACGCGGGTCCACAGCAGGACGCCGTCCGGCAGGGGGTCACCGGAGGCGACGCCGTGCAGGAAGGCGGGTGCCTGACCGGCGGCGCGCGCGGGCAGGGAGGCGGCGAGCGGCCCGGCCAGGACAGCGGTCGCCGCCGCGGCCTTGACGACCGTACGGCGGCGGGGATTGAGGGAGTTGAGGCCCTCGGGTGTCTGCGATGATCTGTATCGACTGGTCACGGTCGATCAGGTTACTGATCAGTATGCACCGGAGCGGGCGAACTCCGGAAGTTCGCCCGCTCTTCACACGGTGGCCCGTACCGGACCCGCCGTCACTTCTTGAGGGCCTCGCCGACCACCCTGTTGAAGTCGGCCACGGTCATCAGCGGCGTGCCCTGGTTGTCGGCGGTGAGCTGCTTGCCGTCCATGGCGAAGCCCGGAGTGCCCTTCACGCCCTCCTTGTTCTCGTCGAAGGTCTTCGACATGGCCATCGCCCAGGCGTCGTAGGTGCCCTTCTCGACCGCGTCCTGGAACTTCTTGTTGCCCTTCAGCTCGGGGACGCTGTCCGCGACCTTGATCAGGTAGCTGTCGTCCTTGAACTTGTCGGTCGTCTCCTCCGGGTGGAACTTCGCCGAGTACAGGGCGGCCTTGTAGTCGAGGAACGCCTTGTCGCTCACGTTCAGCGCGGCGCCCATGGCGCTCAGGGCGTTCTTGGAGCCCTCGCCGTTGTCCTTGTTGTCGATGAACGTGGCTCCGACGAACTGCATCTTGTACTTGCCGTCGTCGATGTCCTTCTTCACGGTCGGACCGACGGTCTGCTCGAACTGGGCGCAGACGGGGCAGCGCGGGTCCTCGAAGACCTTCAGGGTCTTCTTGGCCGAGTCCTTGCCGATGACGACCGTGGTGCCCTTGGCGCCCGTGGTGTTGGCGGGGGTGACGACCTTGGCGTCCTTCTGGCCCTCCCAGTAGCTGGGCTTGTTGGCCTGGACGACCGCGTAGCCGATGCCGCCGGCTATCGCCAGGACGCCGACGATGGAGCAGGCGACGACGACCTGCCGCTTGGCCTTCGCGCGCTTGGCCTCGCGCTCGCGCTCGGCGCGCAGTCGCTCGCGGGCCGCCGTCTTCGCCGCCTGGGTGTTCCGCTTGCTCATGGTGATGTTCTCCGTAAGGGGACGCGCACACGTGGGTGTGCGGAATGCGTAGGGGGACTGTCTGTGCTCGACAGCTCGAGAAGCTCGAAAAGTGCCGGGATGCCTCAGACGAAGGCGGGCGAGCACGGCGGTCCACGCCGTCCCAGGGAGTACGTGAGGATCCGGTCGCGGGCGGTGGGCGTGCGGTCCGCGGCGCGCGACGGCAGACATCGCCCGGCCGGAATCCGCTCCACCGCGACCGCGGCGACCGCCAGCAGCAGTGGCCGGAAGGTCGTAGCCCCCACGGCCCGCAGCAGCTGGGCCAGGGCCCGCTCGCCGCGGCGCAGCCAGACGGCGGCGACCAGTCCCACGCCGATGTGCGCGCCGAGCAGCAGCCAGGCGGTTGCCGGTTCGGCGTGCGCGACCGCGGCCGCGAGCCGGTCGGTGCCGGTGGCCCCGGCCATCCGCGCCAGCGGGGTGCCCACCTCGCCGCCCCCGCACAGCACGTCCAGGCCGACCGAACGCAACGGACCCGCGACCGGGCCGCCCGCCTTGCCGTAGCAGGCGTGCTGACCTGTGGTGAACACCGTGTCGGCGGCCAGTTCCAGCGGGATCAGCAGGGCCGCGATCCGCCCGAAGGAGCGCTCGCGGCCCGCCAGGGCGTACGCGATCACGAACACGGCGACGGCGACCGCGGCCACCGTGCCCATCGGGAGCGGGACCTGGGACAGCAGCACGTGCGACGCGGTGCTGAGTGTCACGACCACTGCCGTGAACAGCGCCGCGCGTACGGCTCTGAGCTGAATCCCGGATATGTCCATAGCGAAAGGAGAGTCTGTCATGGGGGCCGGTAAGGGACCCCTAAAGGATGCCTGTGGGGGAGCGGACGGCGAAAGCCCCGGCTACAGGCCGGGGATCCGGCCGTTGCGGAACAGGTCAACGAAGGTCTGGTGGTCGCCGCGCGCGCGTGCGCCGTAGCTGTGCGCGAAGTCGACCAGCAGCGGCGGGAAGCCGTCCTCGTCGGCCGCGATCGCCGCGTCGATGGCCCGCTCCGTGGAGAACGGCACCAAGGACTCCCCGGACTGGTCGTCCGCCGCCGAGTGCATCGTGGCCGTCGCCCGGCCGAGGTCGGCCACCACCTGGGCGATCTCCTCCGGGTCGTCGATGTCGCCCCAGTCGAGATCCACCGCGTACGGCGAGACCTCGGCGACCAGCTGGCCCGAGCCGTCCAGCTCCGTCCAGCCCAGCCACGGGTCGGCGTGCGCCTGGAGGGCGCGCTGGGAGATGACCGTGCGGTGCCCCTCGTGCTGGAAGTAGCCGCGAATCGCCTGGTCCGTGATGTGCCGGGAGACGGCCGGGGTCTGGGCCTGCTTGATGTAGATCACGACATCGTTCTCCAGGGCGTCGCTGTGGCCCTCCAGGAGGATGTTGTACGACGGCAGTCCCGCCGATCCGATGCCGATGCCGCGCCGGCCGACGACGTCCTTCACGCGGTAGGAGTCCGGGCGGGCCAGCGAGCTGTCCGGCAGCGTCTCCAGATAGCCGTCGAAGGCGGCGAGCACCTTGTAGCGCGTGGCCGCGTCCAGCTCGACGGAGCCGCCGCCCGGCGCGAAGCGGCGCTCGAAGTCGCGGATCTCCGTCATCGACTCCAGCAGGCCGAACCGGGTCAGCGAGCGGGCGTCGCGCAGCGCGTCCAGCAGCGGGCCCTGCGCGGTGTCCAGCGTGAACGGCGGCACCTCGTCGCTCTTGGCCCCAGTGGCCAGCGCGTGGATCCGCTCGCGGTAGGCCACCGCGTAGATCGTCACCAGCTCGGAGATCTGCTCGTCGCTGAGCGCCTTCGCGTACCCGATCAGCGCGATGGAGGCGGCGAAGCGCTTCAGATCCCAGGTGAAGGGGCCGACGTAGGCCTCGTCGAAGTCGTTGACGTTGAAGATCAGCCGGCCGTTCGCGTCCATGTACGTGCCGAAGTTCTCCGCGTGCAGGTCGCCGTGGATCCACACCCGCGAGGTGCGCTCGTCCAGGTACGGCCCGCCCCGCTTCTCCGCCTCGAGGTCGTTGTAGAAGAGGCACGCCGTGCCCCGGTAGAAGGCGAAGGCCGAGGCCGCCATCTTCCGGAACTTCACCCGGAAGGCGGCCGGGTCGGCGGCCAGCAGCTGGCCGAAGGCGGTGTCGAAGACGGCGAGGATCTCCTCACCGCGGTGCTCGTCGTCGAGCTGCGGGAACGACATCGCTGGGTGCCTCCTGGTGCAGATGTTCAGGGCGGCAGGTCCGCCCCTTGCCTAACGTGCGGCGGGTCGCGGGAGTGCCCCGGACCCTCGCATGAAGGTACGCGGGTCAGCCCTCGGAGTGTCAGTGCCGAGGCATAGACTTCGACGCTGTCCCCCAGACTGTGCGCAGCCTGTCGGACCCCATTCGACGTACGTTTTCTCTGGAGGCCGCTGCCGTGTCAAAGCCGCCGTTCACGCACCTGCACGTCCACACCCAGTACTCGCTGCTGGACGGTGCCGCGCGGCTGAAGGACATGTTCAACGCGTGCAACGAGATGGGCATGTCGCACATCGCCATGTCCGACCACGGCAACCTCCACGGGGCGTACGACTTCTTCCACAGCGCGCAGAAGGCCGGGGTCACGCCGATCATCGGCATCGAGGCGTATGTCGCGCCCGAGTCCCGCCGCAACAAGCGCAAGATCCAGTGGGGCCAGCCGCACCAGAAGCGGGACGACGTCTCCGGCTCCGGTGGTTACACCCACAAGACGATGTGGGCGGTGAACAGCACCGGCCTGCACAACCTCTTCCGCCTGTCCTCCGACGCGTACGCGGAGGGCTGGCTCCAGAAGTGGCCCCGCATGGACAAGGAGACCATCTCCCAGTGGTCCGAGGGCATCGTCGCCTCCACCGGCTGCCCCTCCGGCGAGGTCCAGACCCGCCTGCGCCTCGGCCACTTCGACGAGGCCCTCAAGGCCGCCGCCGACTACCAGGACATCTTCGGCAAGGACCGCTACTTCCTGGAGCTGATGGACCACGGCATCGAGATCGAGCGCCGGGTCCGCGACGGCCTGCTGGAGATCGGCAAGAAGCTCGGCATCCCCCCGCTGGTCACCAACGACTCGCACTACACCTACTCGCACGAGGCGTCCGCCCACGACGCCCTGCTGTGCATCCAGACCGGCAAGAACCTCTCCGACCCCGACCGCTTCCGGTTCGACGGCACCGGCTACTACCTGAAGTCCACCGAGGAGATGTACGCCATCGACTCCTCGGACGCCTGGCAGGAGGGCTGCGCCAACACCCGCCTGGTCGCCGAGATGGTCGACACCACGGGCATGTTCGAGAAGCGCGACCTGATGCCCAAGTTCGACATCCCCGAGGGGTACACCGAGGTCACCTGGTTCAAGGAGGAGGTCCGCCGCGGCATGGAGCGCCGCTTCTCGGGCGCCGTCCCCGAGGACCGCCAGAAGCAGGCCGAGTACGAGATGGACACCATCATCTCGATGGGCTTCCCGGGCTACTTCCTCGTGGTCGCCGACTTCATCATGTGGGCCAAGAAGCAGGGCATCGCGGTCGGCCCCGGCCGAGGCTCCGCGGCCGGCTCGATCGTCGCCTACGCCATGGGCATCACCGACCTCGACCCGATCCCGCACGGCCTGATCTTCGAGCGGTTCCTCAACCCCGAGCGCGTCTCCATGCCCGATGTCGACATCGACTTCGACGAGCGCCGGCGCGTCGAGGTGATCCGGTACGTGACGGAGAAGTACGGCGCCGACAAGGTCGCCATGATCGGCACCTACGGCACCATCAAGGCCAAGAACGCGATCAAGGACTCCGCGCGCGTGCTGGGCTACCCGTACGCGATGGGCGACCGCCTCACCAAGGCCATGCCCGCCGACGTCCTCGGCAAGGGCATCAACCTCGACGGCATCACCAACCCCGAGCACCCCCGTTACTCGGAGGCGGGCGAGATCCGGGGGATGTACGAGAACGAGCCGGATGTGAAGAAGGTCATCGACACCGCCAAGGGCGTCGAGGGCCTGGTCCGCCAGATGGGTGTGCATGCCGCCGGCGTGATCATGTCCAGCGAGACGATCACCGACCACGTCCCCGTCTGGGTCAGGCACACGGACAAGGTCACCATCACCCAGTGGGACTACCCGAGCTGTGAGTCGCTCGGCCTGCTGAAGATGGACTTCCTCGGCCTGCGCAACCTGACGATCATGGACGACGCCGTCAAGATGGTGAAGTCCAACAAGGGGGTCGACATCGACCTCCTGAGCCTCCCGCTCGACGACCCCACGACCTTCGAACTGCTCCAGCGCGGCGACACCCTCGGCGTCTTCCAGTTCGACGGCGGCCCGATGCGCTCCCTGCTCCGGCTGATGAAGCCGGACAACTTCGAAGACATCTCCGCCGTGTCGGCCCTGTACCGTCCGGGCCCGATGGGCATGAACTCCCACACGAACTACGCCCTTCGAAAGAACGGCCAGCAGGAGATCACGCCCATCCACAAGGAGCTCGAAGAGCCCCTCAGGGAAGTCCTGGACGTCACCCACGGCCTGATCGTCTACCAGGAGCAGGTGCAGAAGGCCGCCCAGATCATCGCCGGCTACTCGCTCGGCGAGGCCGACATCCTCCGCCGTGTGATGGGCAAGAAGAAGCCCGAGGAACTGGCGAAGAACTTCGTCCTCTTCCAGGAGGGCGCCCGCAAGAAGGGCTACAGCGACGAGGCCATCCAGGCCCTGTGGGACGTGCTGGTCCCCTTCGCCGGCTACGCGTTCAACAAGGCGCACTCCGCCGCGTACGGCCTGGTCTCGTACTGGACCGCCTATCTCAAGGCGAACCACCCCGCCGAGTACATGGCCGCCCTGCTCACCTCGGTGAAGGACGACAAGGACAAGTCGGCCGTCTACCTCAACGAGTGCCGCCGCATGGGCATCAAGGTGCTCCCGCCGGACGTCAACGAGTCGATGTCCAACTTCGCGGCCCAGGGCGACGACGTGATCCTGTTCGGCCTCTCCGCCGTCCGCAACGTCGGCACGAACGTCGTCGAGTCGATCATCAGGTGCCGCAAGGCCAAGGGGAAGTACGTCTCCTTCCCGGACTACCTCGACAAGGTGGAGGCGGTGGTCTGCAACAAGCGCACCACCGAATCGCTGATCAAGGCCGGCGCCTTCGACGCCATGGGCCACACCCGCAAGGGTCTGACCGCGCACTACGAGCCGATGATCGACAACGTGGTCGCGGTCAAGCGCAAGGAGGCCGAGGGCCAGTTCGACCTCTTCGGCGGCATGGGCGAGGCCGAGACCAGCGAGCCGGGCTTCGGTCTCGACGTGGAGTTCTCCCCCGACGAGTGGGACAAGACCTATCTGCTCGCCCAGGAGCGGGAGATGCTCGGTCTGTACGTCTCCGACCACCCGCTGTTCGGCCTGGAGCACATCCTGTCCGACAAGGCCGACGCGGGTATCTCCCAGCTGACCGGAGGCGACTACTCCGACGGCTCCGTGGTGACCATCGGCGGCATCATCTCGGGCCTCCAGCGCAAGATGACCAAGCAGGGCAACGCCTGGGCCATCGCCACCGTCGAGGATCTCGCCGGTTCGATCGAGTGCATGTTCTTCCCAGCGACCTACCAGCTCGTCTCGACCCAACTCGTCGAGGACGCCGTGGTGTTCGTCAAGGGCCGCCTCGACAAGCGCGAGGACATCCCGCGGCTCGTCGCGATGGAGCTGATGGTCCCGGACCTGTCGAACGCGGGTACCAACGCGCCCGTGATCCTCACCATCCCGGCCACCCGGGTCACCCCGCCGCTGGTCAGCCGCCTCGGCGAGGTGCTCAGCCACCACAAGGGCGACAGCGAGGTCCGGATCAGGCTCCAGGGGCCGACCAAGACCACCGTGCTGCGTCTGGACCGGCACCGGGTGAAGCCGGACCCTGCGCTCTTCGGTGATCTGAAGGTGCTGCTGGGGCCGGCCTGCCTGGCCGGCTGAGGGCTCTTGATGCGCGTGAGGGGCGTACCCGGTACCGGGTACGCCCCTCACGCATATGCGCAAGTGAGTGGGTCTCAACGACCCGTCACGCAGATGTCAGTTGTGGCCGAAGCTGCGCTTCCGCTTGCGGGTCGCGATGTCGCCGGGGGCGGCCACCTCGACCTCGGGCTGGGGTTCCGTCTGCGCCGCGGGGCTGCGGTCCGCCCGCTGGCCACGCTCGGTGGGGCGCTGCTGTTTACGGTCACGGTTCTTGTTCTTGGCCATGGTGATGCCTCCTGTGGGGGATCTAGGGGCCAGGGCCGGGACCAGATTCACACAGGCCGACAACGATCGCATGTCGGACAATTACCGTGCGTGACAGGCCTGGTCGGTGTGGGAACCCCCGAAACGCCACGCCGAAGATCGAGTTCCGGCCGTTAACCTCCGCACCGTCGGGCAGACTCGAAGCAAGCCCGAAGCAAACCTCCTGGGAAGAGGGTGAGTCGTGTGGACCGCTGCATCGTCCTGGTGGACGCCGGGTATCTGCTGGGAGCGGCGGCGAGTCTCCTCGCCGGAGAGCCCTCACGATCTCGCATCACCGTCGACCACACGGCCCTCATCCAGGGGCTGCGGGAACGCGCCGAGTCCGATACACAGCAGCCCCTGCTGCGCATCTACTGGTTCGACGGCGCCCCCGACCGCGTCCCGCAGCCCGAGCACCGCCGGCTGCGCGTGATGCCCCGGGTCACCGTCCGGCTCGGCGCGCTGACCCGCAGCGACGGCCGCTGGGCGCAGAAGGGCGTGGACGCCGCGATGCACGCCGAGCTCACCGAGCTGGCCCGCAACCGCGCCTGCTCCGACATCGTCCTCGTCACCGGCGACGGCGACCTGCTGCCCGGCATGATGGCCGCCAAGGAGCACGGCGTCGCCGTCCACCTGTGGGCCGTCCAGGCCGCCGACGGCGACTACAACCAGTCAGAGGACCTGGTTGCCGAGGCCGACGAGCGGCGCGTCCTGGACCGGACGTGGATCACCAAGGCGGTCCGCGCCAAGGAGTACACCGGCGTGTGCGCCCCGCAGCCCGTGCCCCGGCCCGAGATCGCCGCGATCCTCTCCGCGCCGCTGCCCGAGTCCTCGCTCGCCGCGGCCGAGCGGCCCGCCCCGCCGCCCCCGCACCCGGTGGCAGGCCCCGGTCAGAACGGCACCGAGGAGCGGGTCCCCGCCCCCAAAGGCGTCCCCACCCCCAAAGACCTGGCGGCCCTGCGAGCCCCCGGAACCCAGCCCGCCCAGCCCCCCGCCTCCGCCACCCTCCGCTGGTCCTCCGACAAGGGCTGGGTCGACCGGCCCACGGCCGAGCCCCCGGAAGCCGCCTCGATGCCGACGCTCGCCCAGCTGACCACGGCCGAGCAGCGGTGGGCCGACCGCGAGGAGGACATCACCACGGTCGGCGGCGACCCGTACGAGGTGGGGCAGGTCTTCGCACGGCGCTGGGTGGAGCGCCTCGGCGACCAGGGCCAGCTGCCGAAACTGTCCGGGATGTACCCGCGCATCCCCCACCGGGTCGACGGGGAGCTGCTGCGCTACGCCGCCCGCTTCGGTCTGCTCGCCCACAAGGACGACCAGATCGACGAGCGGGACCGATACGCCATCCGGGCCGGTTTCTGGCGGGAGATCGGCGTGCGCACGGGCGTGGAGCACACGCCCGTCGGTGACTGAGTCCTTGCGGGCGGATTTCCCGGAACGGAGCGACCCGAGAACGGGCCGGGGTTCCCGACCCCGTAGTCTCGTCCCTTGTGAGTAAGCGCGCGGCACAGGCATTTCGGCACGATGGTGACGTCGTGTGCGCGGTCCGCGGGCTGACCAAGACCTATCCCGCGGTGCGCGGCAGGCGGGGCGCGCCCGGAACACCCGAGGTCCGGGCCACGGACGACGTGACGCTGGACATCAGGCGCGGCGAGATCTTCGGCCTGCTCGGGCCGAACGGCGCCGGCAAGTCCACCCTCGTACGGCAGCTCACCGGGCTGATGCGGCCCGACCGCGGCAGCGTGGAGATCCTCGGCCACGACATCGTCCGCCACCCGGAACGGGCCGCGCGCATCCTCGCCTACCTCGGGCAGGAGTCGACCGCCCTCGACGAGCTGACCGTGTCGCTCGCCGCCGAGACCACCGGGCGGCTGCGCGGCCTTGACGTACGGGCCGCACGGGCAGAGCGGGACGACGTACTCGACGAACTGGGTCTCGCACCCCTCGCCGGGCGGCCCCTCAAGAAGCTTTCCGGGGGCCAGCGGCGGCTGGCGTGCTTCGCCGCGGCGCTGGTGGGGGAGCGCTCGCTGCTCGTGCTGGACGAGCCGACCTCCGGCATGGACCCGGTGGCGCGGCGGGCCGTGTGGTCCGCCGTCGACCGGCGGCGCGCCGAACGGGGTACGACGGTGCTGCTCGTCACCCACAACGTCATCGAGGCCGAGACCGTGCTGGACCGGGTGGCCGTCCTCGACCGGGGGAAGGTGATCGCCTGCGACACCCCGGCCGGGCTCAAGGAACAGGTGGCCGGCGAGGTGCGGGTGGAGCTGGTGTGGCGGGACGCGCCGCCGCTGCACGTCCCCGAGGTGGCCGCGCTGCGGGACCGCGTCGTGGAGTCGGGCCGCCGCTGGACGCTCCGGCTGGGGCCCGAGGAGGCCCGGGCGGTCGTCGCCACCGTCACCGGCGGGGCCGCCTTCGCCGCCCTGGACGACTTCACGCTGGCCACGCCGAGCCTGGAGGACGTCTATCTCGCGCTGGGCGGTGCCGTGCAGCAGGGGCTGGTGAAGGCGTGAGGAGTACCGGGGCCCTGAGCGCGGGGGGCTTGAGCGCACAGGCCGCCGCATACGTACCGAACAGGGCGACTGCCGCAGTGGACCCGAGTGAAGGGGAGCAGCGCGACGTGAGTGTCGTACCCGCCGATGTCCTGCCGGGCAGTGCCCTGGCCGTGGAGGAGCCCGCCGCGTGCGCGGCCGAGCTCGGGCCCAGGGCGCGGCTGTGGCCTTCGCTGGCGGCCGTGTACCGGGCACAGCTGTCCCGGGCGCGGGTCGCGCGGATCCCGCTGCTGTTCGTGGCGACCTTCCAGTCGATCGGGATCATGATCCTGATGCGCGGGGTCGTGGACGACGGGGCGGAGGCGCAGGCGGTCGTCGCCGGGTCGTCGGTCCTGGTCGTCGCCTTCGTCGCGCTGAACCTGCTCGCGCAGTACTTCGGGCAGCTGCGGGCCAGTGGCGGACTCGACCACTACGCGACCCTGCCGGTGCCGCCGGCGGCGGTGGTGCTGGGCGCGGCGGGCGCGTACGCCTCGTTCACCGTGCCGGGGACGATCGTGACGGCGGTGTTCGGCTGCGCCCTGTTCGGGCTGCCGCTGGCCCATCTGTGGATCCTCATGGCCGTGATCCCGCTCGCGGGCGCCGCGCTCGCCGGACTGGGGGCGGCGCTGGGGCTGCTCGCGCCCCGGCCGGAGCTGGCCACGCTGCTCGGGCAGCTGGGCATGTCGGCGGCGCTGCTGCTGGGCGTGCTGCCGGCGGACCGGATGCCGGAGGTCGTGCGCTTCGCACGGGATCTGCTGCCGTCGACCTACGGGGTCGAGGCCCTCGCTCGGACGTTCGGGCCGCATCCCGACTGGGCCTTCGTGCTCGGTGACCTCGCCGTGTGCGGGGTGGTGGGCGTCGTCTCGCTGGCCGTGGCGACCTGGGCGTACCGCCGGGCAGCCGTCCGTTGAGCGCGGAGCGGTCGTCCGGTGACGCGGCGCACAGGCGGGACTGGCACGATGGCAGGGTGACCGCACCACTGACTCCGCCACCGCCACCGCATGAACGTTCCGCGCAGGACGCGTGGCAGCCGCCGGCCGCTCCCGGCTCTCAGCACGCCGAGTACGCCGAGGGCGCCGGGCACGGATGGTACGGACAGGACGGCCCCGGCATGAAGACCGAAGTGCGGGAAGCCGCCGTGATCTCGCTGGCCGTCGCGCTCGGCGGGGTGCTGCTCGGAGTGCTCTGGTGGTGGCTCGCGCCGCACGTGCCGCTGGTCGGTGACGTGGTGGAGGGCAACTGGGTCGTCTACCTCAAGGACACCGAGGGCGAGCAGGCCGTGGGGGTCGACGGCACGTTCACGCTGCTCGCGCTGGGCTTCGGGGTCGTCAGCGCGCTGGTCGTGTTCCTGCTGCGGCGGCGTGGGGGTGTGCCGCTGGTGGTGGGACTGGCCGTCGGAGGGCTGCTCGGGTCGTTGCTGGCGTGGCGGCTCGGGGTGTGGCTCGGGCCCGCGGAGGATGTCATCGCGCGGGCGAGGGATGTGGGGCGGGGGGTGACGTTCTCCGCGCCGCTGAAGCTGGGCGCGAAGGGGGCGTTGCTGGCCTGGCCGCTGGCCGCGCTGGTGTTGCATCTGGGGCTCACGGCGTTGTTCGGGCCTCGGGATCCGGAGCCGGAGTTTTCCGAGGGGCCGTATCAGGCGCCGCCTGCCGCGTAGGTGATCGGCGTCGGGGCTGAGGGCGGGGGTTTCGCAGCCCGGCGTGGCGGGGTGCCTCCCTCATCTCGGCTGCGCTCGAGCGGGGGACCCCCACCGCCCACCCGTGCCGCCCCTCGCGGCACGCATGCCCGCGGCTAGGCGGCGTGCGCGTGCCCGCAGCGGGGGCGGCCTCGGGTCCGCAGCCAGGTGGCGTGCGTGCCCGTAGCGGGGGCAGCCGCGGGCCCGCGGCCAGGGAGGCGCTAGGCGCGGCTCACGGGTGCCGGTACCGCTTGTGTCAGCTTGGCCAGGGCCTCAGGGGAGAGTTCCACCTCCAGGCCCCTCCGGCCCGCCGAGACGCAGATCGTCGGGTGGGACGAGGCCGAGTCGTCGAGGACCGTCGGGAGCTTCTTGCGCTGGCCCAGGGGTGAGATACCGCCGCGGACATAACCCGTGGTGCGTTCGGCCAGGGTCGGGTCGGCCATCGTGGCGCGTTTGCCGCCGACCGCTGCCGCCAGGGCCTTCAGGTCCAGTTGGCCCGCCACCGGGACCACCGCGACCGTCAGGGCGCCGTCGACGTCCGCCACCAGCGTCTTGAACACCCGGTCCGGTGAGACGCCCATCGCCTCGGCCGCCTCCTCGCCGTAGGAGGGGTGGGCGGGGTCGTGGTCGTAGGAGTGGACGGTGAAGTCCACGCCCGCCGTCGTGAGCGCGACCGTGGCGGGCGTGCCCCCCGGCTGCTGTTGCTTCTTCGACTTCTTCGCCATGCCGGTCCGCTTCAGTTGAGGCTCATCGGGCCGCGCGTCAGCTCCGACGCCGGCAACGACGGCAGACTACGGATGATGGCCGTCTCCGAGCGAAGGAGTTTCAGCTCGTCGCGCAGGCGGGACGCCGTGTCGGGGGCCTGGAGCAGGCGTTGCTTGGACGGGGTGTCCAGCATCATCGCCGCCGCCACCAGATACGACACCACGCCCGGCTCGTCGGGCAGTTCGGCGCCGGTCGCCAGGGAGCGTTCCCGCGCGCCGGCCAGCCGCTTCTGATACTGGCGGAAGGACCGCAGCACCCCTTCGGCCAGCGGCGCGGCCTCGTCGCCGGGCTCCTCGGGCAGCGTCTCCAGCTCGGCAGTCAGAAAGGGGCCGGAGGCGTCGACGGACAGCAGCCGCACCCGGGAGGTGCCGGTCGCCAGCACTTCGAAGGAGCCGTCGGTCCGCTCCCGGATCGTCGCCGCGTCCGCCACACAGCCCACCTTGTGGAACGCCTTGACCGGGTCCGCGCCGAAACCGGCCAGCGGGCCCTTCTCGGGCAGGGCCGTCGGGTCGGGCATGCCGGGTGCGCTCGGGGCCACCTCGTGGCCGTCGCGGATCGCCACGACGGCGAACCGGCGCGGCTCGTCCTCCGCCGTCTTCAGCAGCTCGCGCATCATGGCGCGATACCGCTCCTCGAAGACGTTCAGCGGGAGCACGAGCCCCGGGAACAGGACGGAGTTCAGGGGGAAGAGGGGGAGCCGGACGGTGGTCACGACGCAAAAGCCTAATGGTCGCCGGAGCGGACTCGTCCGCCCCGTTCACTCCGTGGATGCCAGGGCGGCCGGCCTGCCGTCGCGGCCCGGACCTCGTCGCGTACCCGCAGGAAGTGTCCGAGCGGGTCGTCCGACAGCTGGTCCCACGGGAACGAGGTGGCGTACGGGCCGTTCATCCGCAGCTGCTCGGCGGCGTCCGGCCAGCGCTCCAGACGCACCAGGACGAAGATCAGCATGTTCCGCATCCGGGCGGGCCAGGGGTCGGCCGCCGGCAGCAGCGGGGACAGCGCGATCGCCCGGTCGGCGGCCTCGTCCAGCCGCGCGCGGGGCACCCCGGGCCCGCAGCCGTCGGTCAGGTAGCCGAAGGCCGCCCGCAGCGGGAGCGCCTGGGCGAGGGCGTCGGCGGGCGCGTCCTGTGCGGCCCGGTCGGCGAAGTCGAAGCACTCCTGGTGCGAGCCGTGCCAGAAGTCGGCCAGATAGCGCAGGGCGGCCACATGGGAGCCGTAGTGGTGCGGGGCACGGCGTACCGCCGCCGCCCACAGCTCCTCGAAGTACTTGTGCCCGGCCCGCGCGCCCCGCGCGTGGTCGAGCGCGAGCCGCCACGGCACCGGGTCCCGCTGGTCGCCCCGGGCCGCGGCCGTGAGCAACGGGCTCACCTCGCGCAGCAGCTCGGTGCGGGCCGGCGAGAGCCAGGCGCGGTCCACCGCCAGCTGGGCCCCGACCAGCAGCGCGTCGGGGTCGTGCGGGGCGCTGGCGAGCCAGGCGTCCAGCCATTCGGGGCGCGAGCGGGCGAAGGCGGCCAGCCGGGTCACGTACCGGTCGCGCCGTTCCCACTCGGCCGCCGCGCGGGTGGCCTGGAGCAGCCCGGCGGCCGGTCCGTGATCGCCGCGGGCGGCGGCGACCAGCGCCGGACTCAGCCGGGCGTCGGGCGCGTCGAGCAGCACCTCGTCATCGGTGGCAGGCCCGCCGACGAGGTGGGGGGAGGTCCTTGTCATCCGGCTCGCGCGGATGAACGGGAGCTGCAGAGCCATGGTGTCGACCATTGAAAGACCGCTGGTCACAGCGGCGCCAGATGGTTCGGTGAACTCGCCGAAAGTTGTACGCCCGCTGGTCAAGAGAAGGTAAAGGTGTGACAGTTCAACAACTGTGGTCACACCCGCAACATCAGTTGCGCCGCAACAGTCGCGTGGCCCCCGCCGCCACCGTCGTCGCCAGGATCCAGCCCAGCAGGATCATCGCCGTCGCCAGCCACTGCCAGCCCCCGCGCAACTGCCAGAAGCCCACCTGGCCCAGGTCGATGACCGGCAGCAGCAGATCGAGCGTGAAGAGCGTGGGGCTCCACTCCGGATGCTCGCCCCGCTTCAGCGGCGGATGCCCGGCCTGCGCGAAGGCGAACGAGCCCGCCGCCCACAGCACCGCCATCCACACGGCGGCCCGGCCCGGCCGGTACCCGTAGGCGACCGTCCAGTCCTGCACATAGCCCCACAGCTTGGCGGCCGGCGGCAGGCTCTCGCGGTGCCGGCGCTGCTTGGCCAGCAGTACCTCGCGGGCGTCCTCGTCCTCCCCGCCGGCCCGCAGCACGGACGCGAGCCGCTCGTACGGCTCCGGGTTGTACTCGGCGGTCGCCGCCGCCACCCACTCCAGCCGCTCGGCCAGCGGGAACGGGCCGCGCGGCACGAGGTTCTCGTAGGCGAAGCCGCCCATGTGCAGGCGCCCCGGGCCGGGCCAGGCGTCCGCCCGGTCCATCAGGTTGATGACCTTCGCCCCCGACAGCACCACCCGCCCGCGCGCCGGATGCTCCCCGAGGAACCGCAGCTCGGGCGTCTGCACCCGGCGCAGTGACAGCTCCTGGTCCTCGGTGAGGGCGAGCCGGGCCCGCTCGAAGTCGACTGCGTCGCCGAACCGCCCGTCGTCGAGCCGTATCCCGCCCTCGCACTCGAACCGCTGGATCAGCGTGCCGCGGGCCGGGGTCATCCCGCTCATCGCCTGCGCGCCCACCCCCGCGGGGGTGAGGTACAGGCTGCGCTCGACGGTCAGCTGCGGGGCGTTCAGCGCGAGCCGCGCGTAGGGGTTGGACAGGCGCGCGCCGCGCAGGCTCAGGGAGACGCCGATGGTGGCGGCGCGCAGGCTCAGCTCGCCGTGCGACTCCAGTAGCTCGGCCTGTAAGTCCTGGCCGACGGTCAGGCCGTCCGCGGCGATCGACCGGCCGCTGCGGTCCCGGTGCACGATCGACTGGTTGAGCATCAGGTCCGTGCCGATCTGCGCGTCCGTGATCCGGATGCCGTGGTGGAAACGGCAGCGCGGCAGATGCAGATCGCCCTCGGTGTGCACCCGGGCCGCCTCCAGGCGCGGCACCGAGCAGTCCACCATCCGCAGGGTCGTGAATCGGGCCTCGGGCAGCAGCACGTCCTGCTCGAACCGGCAGTGGCGCATCTCGACGTACGGCACCACCGTGCCGCCGGCGAGGTCGAGTGAGCCGCTGATCCGGACGCCGGCCAGCTTCAGCGCCGACACCCGGCCGGACAGGGCGGGCGGGCCGTCGAGCAGCAGCCAGCAGACGACCCGGGCCCGCACGGTCCGCTCCTCGCCCCACGGCCGGCCCCCGTGCGGATCGTCCACCAGCGGGTCACCGCTGCTCAGGTCGTACACACTGCCGTCACGGAAGGCCTGCCACATGCCGGCCTCGACCACGGTCAGGTCCTCGGGCACATCCCCGGCGCGCACGCCGGCCCCCTCGGTCACGTCGTTCCCTTCCTCCCCGGGTACTCGCGGGTTGGTTGCTTCGTACAACAGTTCATGCCCGCTGGGTGACGCCCCGAAAGCAGGATGTGAAGGGGATCTTCCGGGTTCCCTGCGGCGTTCTGTATCAGCCATTGATACGCGCGGACGACGCCTCACCCGGGTCTGAGAGAATTGAGCACGTGATCTCCCGAATCGATCTGCGCGGCGACGCCCTCCCCGAGGGCACCGCCCTGCGTGACCTGCTGCCCCGAGCCGAATTCGACGTAGCGGCCGCCCTGGAGAAGGTGCGTCCGATCTGCGAGGACGTGCATCATCGGGGCGACGCGGCGCTGATCGACTTCGCCGAGCGGTTCGACGGGGTCAGGCTCGACCAGGTGCGGGTTCCGGCCGCCGCGCTCACGCGCGCGCTGGAGGAGCTCGACCCGGCCGTGCGCGCGGCCCTGGAGGAGTCCATCCGCCGCGCCCGGACCGTCCACCGCGCGCAGCGCCGTGACACGCACACCACACAGGTCGTGCCCGGCGGCTCCGTGACCGAGAAGTGGGTGCCGGTCGACCGGGTCGGGCTCTACGCGCCCGGCGGCCGGTCCGTGTACCCGTCCTCCGTGATCATGAACGTGGTGCCCGCGCAGGAGGCCGGCGTCCAGTCGATCGCCCTCGCCTCTCCCGCCCAGGCCGAGTTCCACGGCCTGCCGCACCCCACCATCCTCGCCGCCTGCGCGCTGCTCGGTGTCGACGAGGTGTACGCGGCCGGCGGCGCCACCGCCGTCGCGATGTTCGCCTACGGCACCGAGTCCTGCGCGCCCGCGAACATGGTCACCGGCCCCGGCAACATCTGGGTCGCCGCCGCCAAGCGCTACTTCACCGGCAGGATCGGCATCGACGCCGAGGCCGGCCCCACCGAGATCGCGGTCCTCGCCGACGACACGGCCGACCCGGTGCACGTCGCCTCCGACCTGATCAGCCAGGCCGAACACGACCCGCTGGCCGCCGCCGTCCTGGTCACCGACTCCGTCGGGCTGGCGGACGCCGTGGAGAAGGAACTGGAGCCGCAGGTCGCGGCCACCCGGCACGTCGACGACCGGATCGTCCCCGCCCTGTCCGGCAAGCAGTCCGCGATCGTGCTGGTCGACGGTGTCGACGAGGGCCTCAGGGTCGTCGACGCGTACGGCGCCGAGCACCTGGAGATCCAGACGGCCGACGCCGCGGCGGTGGCCGACCGGGTCCGCAACGCCGGCGCGATCTTCATCGGCCCCTGGGCCCCCGTCTCCCTCGGCGACTACGCGGCCGGGTCCAACCACGTCCTGCCCACCGGCGGCTGCGCCTGCCACTCCTCGGGCCTGTCCGTCCAGTCCTTCCTGCGCGGCATCCACATCGTCGACTACACGAAGGACGCGCTGGCCGAGGTCGCGCACCATGTGGTGACGCTGGCGGAGGCGGAGGACCTGCCGGCACACGGCGCGGCGATCAAGGCGAGGTTCGGGTGGAAGGTTCCGGAAGGCAAGTGACAGACATCGACGATCTCCCCGTACGGGACGAGCTGCGCGGCAAGTCCCCCTACGGCGCGCCCCAGCTGGACGTCCCCGTACGGCTGAACACCAACGAGAACCCCTACCCGCTGCCCGAGCCGCTGGTCGAGCGCATCGCCGAGCGGGTCCGTGAGGCGGCCCGCAACCTCAACCGCTACCCGGACCGGGACGCGGTCGAGCTGCGCACCAGGCTCGCCGAGTACCTGACGGACACCTCCGGCCACGAGGTCGGCCTGGCCAACGTCTGGGCCGCCAACGGCTCCAACGAGGTCATCCAGCAGCTGCTGCAGACCTTCGGCGGGCCGGGCCGTACGGCGATCGGCTTCGAGCCGTCCTACTCGATGCACGGGCTCATCTCGCGCGGCACGGGCACGGGCTGGATCTCCGGCCCGCGCAATGAGGACTTCACGATCGACCTGGCGGCGGCCGAGAAGGCCATCGCCGAGAACCAGCCGGACGTCGTCTTCGTCACCACCCCCAACAACCCCACGGGCAACGCGGTCCCGCCCGAGACGGTCCTCGCGCTGTACGAGGCCGCGCAGGCCGCCAAGCCGTCGATGGTCGTGGTGGACGAGGCCTACATCGAGTTCAGCCACGGCGACTCGCTGCTGCCGCTGATCGAGGGCCGCCCGAACCTCGTCGTCTCCCGCACGATGTCGAAGGCGTTCGGCGCGGCTGGCCTGCGCCTCGGCTACCTCGCCGCGCACCCGGCCGTCGTGGACGCCGTCCAGCTGGTCCGCCTGCCGTACCACCTGTCGGCCGTCACACAGGCGACCGCCCTGGCCGCCCTGGAGCACACCGCCACCCTGCTGGGCTACGTCGAACAGCTCAAGGCCGAACGGGACCGCCTCGTCGACGAACTGCGCGCGACCGGCTACGAGGTCGTCGAGTCCGACGCGAACTTCGTCCAGTTCGGCAGGTTCGAGGACGCGCACACGGCCTGGCGGAAGATCCTCGACCAGGGTGTGCTGGTCCGGGACAACGGCATCCCCGGGTGGCTGCGGGTGTCCGCCGGAACCCCCGAAGAGAACGACGCGTTCCTCGACGCGGTACGTGCACTGAAGAAGGAGCAGAGTTCATGAGCCGCACCGGACGCGTGGAGCGGACGACCAAGGAGACCACGGTCCTCGTCGAGATAGACCTCGACGGCACCGGCAAGACGGAGATCTCCACCGGCGTCGGCTTCTACGACCACATGCTCGACCAGCTCGGCCGGCACGGTCTGTTCGACCTGACCGTGAAGACCGAGGGCGATCTGCACATCGACTCGCACCACACCATCGAGGACACCGCCCTCGCGCTCGGCGCCGCCTTCAAGCAGGCCCTCGGCGACAAGGTGGGCATCTACCGCTTCGGCAACTGCACGGTCCCGCTGGACGAGTCCCTCGCGCAGGTCACCGTCGACCTGTCCGGCCGCCCCTACCTCGTGCACACCGAGCCCGAGAAGATGGCGCCGATGATCGGCGAGTACGACACCACGATGACGCGGCACATCCTGGAGTCCTTCGTGGCCCAGGCCCAGATCGCGCTGCACGTGCACGTGCCCTACGGGCGCAACGCGCACCACATCGTGGAGTGCCAGTTCAAGGCGCTGGCCCGGGCCCTGCGCTACGCCTCCGAGCGTGACCCGCGCGCGGCCGGCATCCTCCCGTCCACGAAGGGCGCCCTGTGAACGGCATCTCGACCCTGCTGATCGTCGTCGGCCTGTTCCTCGCCGGTGGGATCTACTCCTTCGTCAAGCAGAAGATGCCCAAGGGCCTGATCGTGCTGCTGTCGATCGGCGCCGCGATGTGCCTCGTGGCCGGTGTCGTGAGGCTGGAGGTGTGGAATTGAGCAGCGGTGCCAAGAAGGTAGTCGTCTTCGACTACGGCTTCGGCAACGTCCGCTCCGCCGAGCGTGCTCTCGCGCGCGCGGGAGCCGAGGTCGAGATAACGCGTGACTACGACAAGGCCATGAACGCCGACGGGCTGCTCGTCCCCGGTGTCGGCGCCTTCGCCTCCTGCATGAAGGGCCTGCGCGAGGCACGCGGCGACTGGATCGTCGACCGCAGGCTGTCCGGCGGCCGCCCGGTCATGGGCATCTGCGTCGGCATGCAGATCCTCTTCGCGCGCGGCATCGAGCACGGCGTGGAGACCGACGGCCTCGACGAGTGGCCCGGCTCGGTCGAGCCGCTCCAGGCCGACGTCGTGCCCCACATGGGCTGGAACACCGTGGAGGCCGCGGCCGGCTCGCGGCTGTTCGCCGGCCTGGAGGCGGACGCCCGCTTCTACTTCGTGCACTCCTACGCCGTCCACGACTGGTCGCTGGAGACGCACAACCCGACCATCGAGCCCCCCAAGGTCACCTGGTCCACCCACGGCAAGCCGTTCGTCGCGGCCGTCGAGAACGGCGCCCTGTGGGCCACGCAGTTCCACCCCGAGAAGTCCGGCGACGCCGGAGCGCAGCTGCTGAACAACTGGATCGGAACCCTCTGATGTCCCCGAAGTCCTCCGTGAAGCTCGAACTCCTCCCCGCCGTCGACGTCCGGGACGGCCAGGCGGTCCGCCTGGTGCACGGCGAGTCCGGTTCGGAGACCTCCTACGGCTCCCCCCTGGAGGCCGCCCTCGCCTGGCAGCGCTCCGGCGCCGAGTGGCTGCACCTGGTCGACCTGGACGCCGCGTTCGGCACCGGGAACAACCGCGAGCTGATCGCCGAGGTCGCGCAGGCCATGGACATCAAGGTGGAGCTGTCCGGCGGGATCCGCGACGACGACACCCTCGCCGCCGCCCTGGCCACCGGCTGCAAGCGCGTGAACCTCGGCACGGCCGCCCTGGAGACCCCCGAGTGGGTCGCCAAGGTCATCGCCGAGCACGGCGACCAGATCGCCGTCGGCCTCGACGTACGCGGCACGACCCTGCGCGGCCGGGGCTGGACCCGCGACGGCGGCGACCTCTACGAGACGCTGGCCCGTCTCGACAAGGAGGGCTGCGCCCGGTACGTCGTCACGGACATCGCCAAGGACGGCACGCTCCAGGGCCCCAACCTGGAGCTGCTGCGCAATGTCTGCGCCGCCACCGACCGCCCGGTCGTGGCCTCCGGTGGCGTGTCGTCGCTGGACGACCTGCGGGCGATCGCCGAACTCGTCCCCCTCGGTGTCGAGGGCGCGATCGTAGGGAAGGCGCTGTACGCGAAGGCGTTCACCCTGGAAGAGGCCTTGGAGGCTGTGTCGTCATGACCCCCCGGCGCGTGCGGAGCGGAAGTCCCTGGGAAGAGTCCTTCGGTTTTGCACGCGCCGTCGAGGCGGGCGACCGGGTGCTGGTCGCGGGCACGACCGCCTTCAAGGGCGATGTGCTCTACGGCGAGGGCGACCCGTACGAGCAGGCCAAGGTGGCCTTCACCACCGCCCTGGAGGCGATCGCCGAGTTCGGACTCACCGCCGATTCCGTGATCCGCACCCGGGTGTATCTGGCCCACGCGCGGGACGTCGACGCGGTGGGCCGGGCTCACAAGGAACTGTTCGACACCGTGCGGCCGGTCACGACCCTGCTGGTCGTGGAGGGCTTCATCGACTCCCGGGTCCTGGTGTCGGTCGAAGTGGAAGCGTATAGAGGAGCCGTGGATTCATGACCCTGGCGGTCCGAGTCATCCCCTGCCTGGACGTGGACAACGGCCGGGTCGTCAAGGGCGTCAACTTCCAGAACCTGCGCGACGCGGGCGACCCCGTCGAGATGGCCAAGGTGTACGACGCCGAGGGCGCCGACGAGCTGACGTTCCTGGACATCACCGCCTCGTCGGGCAACCGCGAGACGACGTACGACGTGGTGCGCCGTACCGCCGAGCAGGTCTTCATCCCGCTCACCGTCGGCGGCGGCGTCCGCGCGGCCGAGGACGTGGACAAGCTGCTGCGGGCGGGCGCGGACAAGGTCGGCGTCAACACGGCGGCGATCGCCCGCCCCGAGCTGATCCGCGAGATCGCCGAGCGCTTCGGCCGCCAGGTGCTGGTCCTCTCGGTGGACGCCCGCCGCACCGAGTCGGGCTCCTTCGAGGTGACCACCCACGGCGGCCGCAAGGGCACCGGAATCGACGCCGTCGAGTGGGCGCACCGGGCCGCCGAGCTGGGCGCGGGCGAGATCCTGCTCAACTCGATGGACGCGGACGGCACGAAGGACGGCTACGACCTGGAGATGATCCGGGCCGTACGCAAGCACGTCACCGTCCCCGTGATCGCCTCGGGCGGCGCCGGGAAGCTGACCGACTTCCCGCCAGCCGTCGGGGCGGGCGCGGACGCGGTGCTGGCCGCGTCGGTCTTCCACTTCGGGGACCTGCGCATCGGCGAGGTCAAGGAGACACTGCGGGAGGCGGGTCACCCGGTGCGGTGACCCCCTCGCCCTGGCCCCTTCGCCGGGAGTCCGTGCCTCAGATCCCCAGCTGCTTCGTCTCGTGCAGCCTCGCGATCGCGTCCTCGTCGCCGTCCAGATCGACCTTGGCCGCGCTCTGCCGGCCGTAGGAGAACAGGACCAGCTCGGACGGCTCGCCGGTCACCGTGACCACCGGGGTGCCGCGCTGGGCGACCGTCGTCTGGCCGTCGGGGCGGCGCAGGACCAGGCCCGTCGGGACACCGCGGCCCATCAGCCGGGCGGTGCGCTCCAGACGGGACCACAGGGCGTCCTGGAAGACCGCGTCGAGCTCGCGCGTCGACCAGTCGGGCTGGGCACGCCGGACGTCCTCCGCGTGGACGTAGAACTCGATGATGTTCGACATCTCGTCGACCGGCTTGAGGGAGAAGGGCGAGAAGCGCGGCGGGCCCGTACGGATCAGCTGGATCAGCTCCTCGTACGGCTTGCCGGTGTACTCGGCCATCACCCGGTCCAGGCGCGACGCGAGCTGCTTGATCAGTATCCCGCCGGCGGCGTCGGGACGGCGCTCGCGCACCACCACGTGCGCGGCGAGGTCCCGGGTCGTCCAGCCCTCGCACAGGGTGGGCGCGTCCGGGCCCGCGGTCTCCAACAGATCGGCGAGGAGAAGTCGTTCACGCTTGGCATGGGTCGACATGCGGCCCAGCCTACGACCGCCCCGACGGTCCGCCCAGTGGACACTCCACCGGGCCTGTCAGTGGCGCCCGGCACAATGGACCACATGACCAGCTCGCCCGCCCGTCGCCCGGCCACCGCCCCTCAAGGAGGCGCTTCGCGCCACAGTGCTCCATCCAGCCGCCTCGACCCGGAGATCGCCGCGCGCCTCAAGCGCAGCGCCGACGGCCTCCTGCCCGCCATCGCCCAGCAGTACGACACCGGAGAGGTGCTGATGCTCGGCTGGATGGACGACGAGGCACTGCATCGCACCCTGACCACCGGCCGCTGCACCTACTGGTCCCGCAGCCGCCAGGAGTACTGGGTCAAGGGCGACACCTCCGGCCACTTCCAGTGGGTCAGGTCCGTCGCCCTGGACTGCGACGCCGACACCGTGCTCGTCAAGGTCGACCAGGTCGGCGCCGCCTGCCACACCGGAGCCCGCACCTGCTTCGACGAGGACGTACTGCTGAAGGACGGCGGTTCGGACGCCGCCGCCGCGGATCAGTAAGGTCAGCCGCCATGGACCTCGAGACGTTCCGCAAGCTCGCCACCGACCGGCGGGTCATCCCGGTCACCCGCAAGCTCCTCGCCGATGGCGACACCCCGGTCGCGCTCTACCGCAAGCTCGCCGCCGAGCGCCCCGGTACCTTCCTGCTGGAGTCCGCCGAGAACGGCCGCTCCTGGTCCCGGTACTCCTTCGTCGGCGTCCGCAGCGCCGGCGCCCTCACCACGCGTGACGGGCAGGCGCACTGGCTCGGCACCCCGCCGGTCGGCGTCCCCACCGACGGCGACCCGCTCGCCGCCCTGCGCGCCACCATCGAGGTCCTGCACACCCCGCACCAGGAGGGCATGCCGCCCTTCACCGGCGGCATGGTCGGCTACCTCGGCTACGACATCGTCCGCCGCCTGGAGAAGATCGGCCCCGGCGAGCGCGACGACCTGAAGCTGCCCGAGCTGACCATGCTCCTCACCAGCGACCTCGCCGTCATGGACCACTGGGAGGGCTCGGTCCTGCTGATCGCCAACGCGATCAACCACAACGACCTCGACACCGGCGTCGACGAGGCGTACGCGGACGCGATCGCCCGCCTCGACGCCATGGAGGCGGACCTCTCGCGCGCGGTGGCCCAGCCCCCCGCCGTCCTGCCGCCCTCCGAGACCCCCGAGTACTCGGCGCTCTGGGGCGGCCCCGACTTCCAGGGGGCCGTCGAGGACATCAAGGAGCGCATCCGGGCCGGCGAGGCCTTCCAGGTCGTCCCCTCCCAGCGCTTCGAGACGCCGTGCACCGCGAGCGCGCTGGACGTCTACCGGGTCCTGCGGACCACCAACCCGTCGCCCTACATGTACCTCTTCCGCTTCGACGGGTTCGACGTCGTCGGCTCGTCCCCCGAGGCCCTGGTCAAGGTCGAGGACGGGCGGGCCATGGTCCACCCCATCGCCGGAACCCGCTGGCGCGGCGCCACCCCGCAGGAGGACCAGGCCCTCGCCGACGAACTCCTCGCCGACCCCAAGGAGCGCGCCGAGCACCTCATGCTCGTCGACCTGGGCCGCAACGACCTGGGGCGGGTCTGCGAGCCCGGCTCGGTCGAGGTCGTCGACTTCATGTCCGTCGAGCGGTACTCGCACGTCATGCACATCGTCTCGACGGTGACGGGCCGCGTCGCCCCGGGTCGCACCGCCTTCGACGTCCTCACCGCCTGCTTCCCGGCCGGCACCCTCTCCGGCGCCCCGAAGCCCCGCGCCATGCAGATCATCGACGAACTCGAACCCTCCCGGCGCGGGCTGTACGGCGGCTGCGTCGGCTATCTCGACTTCGCGGGCGACTCCGACACCGCCATCGCCATCCGCACGGCCCTTCTCCGCGACGGCACCGCCTACGTCCAGGCGGGCGCGGGCATCGTCGCCGACTCCGACCCGGTCGCCGAGGACACCGAGTGCCGCAACAAGGCGGCGGCGGTCCTGCGGGCCGTCCACACGGCGAACCGGCTGGGAAAGGCCTGAGATGAACCCCGGGTGACGGTTCGCCCGGGGTTCAGGCGATAGTGGGGTACGTGACTGCCGTACCGCACCCACGTTCCCAAGCCTCCGGATCCGCCCGGGCCGGCCGCCTGAGCCTCGCCGTCGCCCTGCTGTGCGGCGCGCTCGGCGCGGCCGTGGCGCTGCTCGCCACCCGGCAGAACTGGTCGGAGGGCACCACGACGGTGGCCGGTGGCGCCTTCCCCCTGACCGCCACCGGCAGCGACGTCACCGGCGTCCCCGCGGCTCTCGCCGTAGTGGGCCTCGCCGCGCTCGTCGCCGTCTTCGCCGTCCGCCGGAGCGGCCGCGTCGTCGTGGCCGCCCTGCTGGCGCTCTCCGGCGCGGGCACCGTCGCCGCCGCCCTGCTCGGCGCCTCCGACAGCTCCGCACTCGACGAGAAGGCCGCCGAGGTCTCCGGCGACACCTCCGCCTCCGTCGCGGCCCTCAGCCACACCGCCTGGCCCTACGTCGCGGCCGTCGGGGGTGTCCTGCTCCTGCTGGCCGGACTCCTCGCCCTGCGCTACGGCCGGCTGTGGCCCGCGATGTCCGGCCGCTACGAGCGGGACGGCACGCCCCGGCCGCGCCGCAAGGCCCCCGCCGTCGACCCCGACCGGCCCGAGGACCTGTGGAAGGCACTCGACCGGGGCGAGGACCCGACCGGGGCGTAGCACCGCACGGGGCGGGCACGTGGAAGCGGAGGGAGCACCCCCGCTCACCGGACGCGCGCCCGTGCGGGACAATGGGCGCGAGCGTCCTGCTCAGACACGTACACAGCAACGAGGAGCAAGCAATGGCGGGCAGCAGCCACGGTCACACCCCGGCCGCCTGGACCGGTGTCACGATCGCCTTCATCGGTTTCTGCGTCGCGGGCGCGTTCATGGTGTTGGACCAGCCGCTGGGCTTCTGGGCGGGCATGGTCGTCGTGCTGCTCGGCGGTGTCGTCGGCATGGCCATGCGGGCGATGGGCATGGGCCAGCCCAAGGAACTGCACCAGCCGCACGCCATGACGGGCGACCGCGAGCCGGCGAGCGCCGGGAGCTGAATCCCGGAAACACCGCGTTGTCGCGTGCGGGGCGGCCGGCACTCGGATGCCGGGACCGCCCCTCACGCGCGTGCGGGGCACAATGCGTAACGTGAACACCGACAGCCGAAGGGTGACGCCCGGCGTCCCGGGCCGCCTGGCCGCCCCCGCCGGGGTGCTCGCGGCCGTCGCCGCCGCCTTCGCCTACGTGGGCACCGTGGACCCCAACGAACCCGGCCACTACCCCGTCTGCCCGCTGCTGCGCCACACCGGCCTGTACTGCCCCGGCTGCGGCGGACTGCGCAGCGCGCACGCCTTCGTCCACGGCGACCTCGCTGCGGCGCTCCAGGACAACGCGCTCGCCGTCCTCGGCTATCTGGGCTTCGCCGTACTGTGGACCGTATGGGTGGTCCACGCGGTCCGCGGGCGCCCCCTGCGGATCGAACCCCGGCCGGCACAGGTGTGGAGCCTCGGCGCGTTGCTGCTGGTCTTCAGCGTTGTCCGGAACCTGCCCTTCGGTGGCTGGCTCCACCCTTGATCCATGGGTTGACGTCCAGGTAGTGGGACCGGCGTCAACCGGATGCGGGGGCTACGCCCCGCTGCGGATACCATCGCAGTGACCATCGGTTTTCGACTGGTCGCTGGAACTGTCAACCGTCTGGAAGGGGGCCGCTCGCGTGAGTGTGCTCGACGAGATCATCGACGGAGTCCGTGCCGACCTCGCGGAGCGGCAGGCGCGCGTCAGCCTCGACGAGCTCAAGGAGCGCGCGGCGAAGGCTCCAGCGGCCAAGGACGGCGCGGCGGCGCTGCGCGGCGACGGCGTCAAGGTCATCTGCGAGGTCAAGCGCTCCAGCCCGTCCAAGGGCGCGCTGGCCGCGATCGCCGACCCGGCCGGGCTCGCCGCGGACTACGAGGCGGGCGGCGCGGCCGTCATCTCGGTCCTCACGGAACAGCGGCGCTTCGGCGGCTCGCTCGCCGACCTCGAGGCGGTCCGCGCCCGTGTCGACATCCCGGTCCTGCGCAAGGACTTCGTCGTCACGTCGTACCAGCTCTGGGAGGCCCGGGCCTACGGTGCCGACGTCGTCCTGCTGATCGTCGCGGCCCTCGACCAGCCCGCCCTGGAGTCCCTCATCGAGCGTGCCGAGTCCATCGGGCTCACCCCCCTCGTCGAGGTGCACGACGAGGACGAGGTCGAGCGGGCGGTCGACGCGGGTGCCCGCGTGATCGGCGTCAACGCGCGCAACCTCAAGACCCTCGAGGTCGACCGCGGCACCTTCGAGCGCGTGGCCCCCGAGATCCCCGACCACATCATCAAGATCGCCGAGTCCGGCGTCCGCGGCCCGCACGACCTCATCGCCTACGCCAACGCCGGCGCCGACGCGGTCCTGGTCGGCGAGTCCCTCGTCACCGGCAAGGACCCCAAGACGGCGGTCTCCGACCTGGTGGCGGCGGGCGAACACCCGGCACTCCGGCACGGCCGGAGCTGATCACCCGCTAGGCTTGCCCCGATGACTCCCACCCTGACGACCGTGGACCGGTACGCCCGCCTCGCGCGCGGCTGCCGCCCCCGCGGCTGCCGCGCCCCGGCCCGCCGGGTCCACGGCCGCCGCGTGCGCTACGTCATCGGTGACGAGCCGGGCCAGGTGAATGGCATGCGATGGCAGCAGCGCCCTGTTTCTGGGGGCGCGGGGAACTGCGCGAACGGCCACAGCGGGCCCGCAGCCGACTGAGACCCTTGCCCCCACGGCGAATAGTGCACACCCACACACTCACCGTGAAGGTTTCCGCATGCCCAGCCAGTTCTTCATCCCCGACCCCGAGGGTCAAACCCCCAGCCCCGAAGGCTACTTCGGGGCGTTCGGCGGCAAGTTCATCCCCGAGGCCCTCGTCGCCGCAGTCGACGAAGTGGCCGTCGAGTACGACAAGGCCAAGCACGACCCCGAGTTCGCCAAGGAACTCGACGACCTCCTGGTCAACTACACCGGCCGCCCCTCGGCGCTCACGGAGGTGCCCCGGTTCGCCGAGCACGCCGGCGGCGCCCGGATCTTCCTGAAGCGGGAAGACCTCAACCACACCGGCTCCCACAAGATCAACAACGTGCTCGGCCAGGCTCTGCTCACCAAGCGCATGGGCAAGACCCGCGTCATCGCCGAGACCGGCGCCGGCCAGCACGGCGTCGCCACGGCCACCGCCTGCGCGCTCTTCGGCCTCGACTGCACGATCTACATGGGCGAGATCGACACCCAGCGCCAGGCCCTCAACGTCGCCCGCATGCGCATGCTCGGCGCCGAGGTCATCGCCGTGAAGTCCGGCAGCCGCACGCTGAAGGACGCCATCAACGAGGCCTTCCGCGACTGGGTCGCCAACGTCGACCACACGCACTACCTCTTCGGTACGGTCGCCGGCCCGCACCCCTTCCCGGCCATGGTCCGCGACTTCCACCGCGTCATCGGCGTCGAGACCCGCCGCCAGCTCCTGGAGCGCGCCGGGCGCCTCCCCGACGCGGCCGTCGCCTGCGTCGGCGGCGGCTCCAACGCCATCGGCCTCTTCCACGCGTTCATCCCGGACGCGGACGTACGCCTCATCGGCTGCGAACCGGCGGGCCACGGCGTCGAGACCGGTGAGCACGCGGCCACCCTCACCGCCGGCGAGCCCGGCATCCTGCACGGCTCGCGCTCGTACGTCCTCCAGGACGAGGAGGGCCAGATCACCGAGCCGTACTCGATCTCGGCCGGTCTGGACTACCCGGGCATCGGCCCCGAGCACTCCTACCTCAAGGACTCCGGCCGCGGCGAGTACCGCGCGGTCACGGACGACGCGGCCATGCAGGCCCTGCGTCTGCTGTCCCGCACCGAGGGCATCATCCCGGCCATCGAGAGCGCCCACGCGCTGGCCGGTGCCCTGGAGGTCGGCAAGGAGCTGGGCAAGGACGGGCTGATCGTGGTCAACCTGTCCGGCCGCGGCGACAAGGACATGGACACCGCCGCCCGCTACTTCGGCCTCTACGACACCGACGCCGAGGTCGCCGCCGACGCGGACACCGACACCGCCGAGATCGAGGGGGACGCCAAGTGAGCGGCAACATCCAGCTGTTGACGGACACGCTCGCCACGGCGAAGTCCGAAGGGCGTTCCGCCCTCATCGCCTACCTCCCGGCCGGGTTCCCGACCGTGGACGGCGGTATCGAGGCCATCAAGGCGGTCATCGACGGCGGCGCCGACGTCGTCGAGGTGGGCCTGCCGCACAGCGACCCCGTCCTCGACGGCCCCGTCATCCAGACCGCCGACGACATCGCCCTGCGCGGCGGCGTCAAGATCGCCGACGTGATGCGCACCGTCCGCGAGGCCCACCGGGCCACCGGCAAGCCCATCCTGGTCATGACGTACTGGAACCCCATCGACCGCTACGGCGTCGAGCGCTTCACCGCCGAGCTCGCCGAGGCGGGCGGCGCCGGGTGCATCCTGCCCGACCTGCCCGTGCAGGAGTCGGCGCTGTGGAGGGAGCACGCTCAGAAGCACGGGCTCGCCACGGTCTTCGTCGTCGCGCCCAGCAGCAAGGACGAGCGGCTCGCGGACATCACCGCCGCGGGCAGCGGCTTCGTCTACGCCGCCTCCCTCATGGGCGTCACCGGCACCCGCGCGACCGTCAGCTCGCAGGCCGAGAACCTGGTGGAACGCACCCGCGCCACCGGCACCGGCCTGCCGGTCTGCGTGGGGCTCGGCGTCTCCAACGCCACCCAGGCGGCCGAGGTCGCCCGCTTCGCCGACGGCGTGATCGTCGGCTCGGCGTTCGTCAAGGCCATGCTGGACGCGCCGGACGACGCGGCCGGTGTCGAGGCCGTCCGCGCGCTCGCCGGCGACCTCGCGAAGGGTGTGCGCCGACAGGCGTAAGAAACCGGGAAGTCATACCGGTCCCTCGTACGGGTGGTCCTGGGGCCGGGGAGGCGCGGTGCGCCTCCCCGGTTCGTTTCCGGGGTGTGAGCGAGAAGAACCGTGAGGGAAAGCGCACCGCCCGGGAGAAGCTGGCGGTCGAGCGCGAGAAGCAGAAGTCCGCGGACAAGCGCCGGCGCGCGCTGATCGTGGGCGGGGCCGTCGTCGCCGTCCTGGGTCTCGCGGCGGTGATCGGCGTTGTCGCCGCCAACGCCGGCAAGGAGGACGAGAGCGAGGCGTCGGGCCCGGTCGTGGCTCCCTCGGGAGCGCAGGGCAAGGACGGTCTCGCCATCCCGGTCGGCAAGGACAGCGCCAAGTCCACGCTCACGGTGTGGGAGGACTTCCGCTGCCCGGCCTGCAAGTCCTTCGAGACGACGTACCGGCCGGTGATCCACGAGCTGACGAAGGCCGGCGAGCTGAAGGTGGACTACCACCTGGTCACCCTCATCGACGGCAACATGGGCGGCACCGGCTCCCGCAACGCGGCCAACGCCGCGGCCTGCGCCCAGGACGCCGGGAAGTACCCCGCGTACCACGACGTGCTCTTCGACAACCAGCCCCCCGAGGTCGAGGACACCTACGCCGACAACGACAAGCTGATCGAACTGGCCGGCAAGGTCGACGGCCTGGACACCCCCGCCTTCCGCACGTGCGTGCAGGACGGCACGCACAAGGGCTGGGTCGCCAAGTCCCACCAGGCCTTCAACAAGGGCGGCTTCTCGGGCACGCCGACCGTGCTGTTCAAGGGCGAGAACGTCTACCAGGACCGGGCGATGACCCCGGCGAAGCTGAAGCAGATGGTGCTGGAGGCGAACAAGGGGTAAAGGCTTTTCTCACGCCCCCGTTATGGACCCGTAGCCGGGCTGCCTGCCGTGGGCCCGGTGCGGCAGGGTAGCGTCGACCTTGCCATGGAACTTGCCTTCATTCCCAGCCCGTCGCGCGGGGTGCTGTACCTCGGCCCCGTCCCGCTGCGCGGCTACGCGTTCTGCATCATCATCGGCGTCTTCGTTGCCGTCTGGCTCGGCAACAAGCGCTGGGTCGCCCGGGGCGGGCGGTCCGGCACGGTGGCCGACATCGCGGTCTGGGCCGTGCCCTTCGGCTTGGTCGGCGGCCGGCTCTACCACGTGATCACGGACTACGAGCTGTACTTCAGCGAGGGCCGTGACTGGGTGGACGCCTTCAAGATCTGGGAGGGCGGTCTCGGCATCTGGGGCGCGATCGCGCTGGGCGCGCTGGGCGCGTGGATCGGCTGCCGCCGCCGGGGCATCCCGATGCCGGCCTACGCCGACGCCGTCGCCCCGGGCATCGCCCTCGCGCAGGCCATCGGCCGCTGGGGCAACTGGTTCAACCAGGAGCTGTACGGCAAGCCGACCGATCTGCCGTGGGCCCTGGAGATCACGTCCTCGGCGGACGGGCGGGTGCCGGGCACCTACCACCCGACGTTCCTGTACGAGTCGCTGTGGTGCATCGGCGTCGCGGTCCTCGTCATCTGGGCCGACCGCCGCTTCCGGCTCGGACACGGGCGGGCGTTCGCGCTGTACGTCGCCGCGTACTGCGCGGGGCGCGGGTGGATCGAGTACATGCGCGTCGACGACGCCCACCACATCCTCGGCCTCCGGCTGAACGTGTGGACCGCGATCCTGGTGTTCCTGCTCGCGGTCGCCTACCTGGTGATCTCGGCGAAGAAGAGCCCTGGCCGGGAAGAGGTCGTGGAGCCCGGTGCGGAGGCCTCCGGCGGTGAGGCCGCCAAGGGGGAGAAGGCCGGTGACGGCGCCGACGAGGACGGCGAGGCCAAGGACGACGAGGCCAAGGACGGGGCCGGGTCGGCGAAGAAGACCTGACCGTCCGCCGTACGTGTATGTGTGACCGAGGGCGCCCGGAGATATGTCCGGGCGCCCTCGGTGTGTCTCAGCGGCGGCGGGCCAGGGACAGGGTGCGCTGGGCCGCCGTCACCACCGCCGCGTCGACGAAGCAGCCGTCCGGGAGGGCCTGGGCGCCCTGCTGTGCCGCCGCCGCCTTGAGGATCGTCTCCGCGTGTTCGATCTCCGCCTCGGTGGGCAGATACGCACGCTCGATGACCGGCAGCTGACGGGGGTGGATCGCGGCGCGGCCCAGGAAGCCCAGGGCGCGGCCGTGGGCGCAGGAGGCGGCCAGGCCGGCCAGGTCGCGGACGTCCGGGTGGACCGACTGCGCCGGCGGGGGCAGGCCTGCCGCCCGGGCGGCCACGATCACCCGGGAGCGGGACCAGTCGAGCCCCGCGTCGTCCCGTACGCCCAGGTCGGCCCGCAGGTCCGCCTCCCCGAGCGCGATGCCCCGCAGGGACGGATGGGCGGCGGCGACGGCGTATGCCTGTTCCACACCGAGGGCCGTCTCCAGGAGGGCGTACAGGGGCAGCCCCGGGGGGACCGCGCGCTCGGCGATCCGGACCACCTCGGCGGGTGAGGTGATCTTGGGGAGCCGCAGGGCGCAGAGACCGGGCGCGCGGGCCACGGCCGCCATGTCCGCGGCGGCCCAAGGGGTGTCCAGGGCGTTGACGCGGACGTGGACCGGGATCGGCGGCAGGTCGCCGAGCAGCTCGGCGGTGGCGGCGCGGGCGTAGGCCTTGCGGTCCGGGGCGACCGCGTCCTCCAGGTCGACGACGACGATGTCGGCGCCGGAGGCGAGGGCCTTCGCCACCACGTGCGGGCGGTCTCCCGAGGCGTACAGCCAGGTGAGCGGATACGCCGCCGTCACAGGGCGCCCTCCGCGCGCAGCGCCCTGAGGTCGGCCGGGGTGAGGCCCAGCTCGGTCAGGACCTCGTCCGTGTCGGCGCCGTGCGGGCGGCCGGCCCAGCGGATCGCGCCGGGCGTGGCGGAGAGGCGGAAGAGGACGTTCTGCATGCGCAGGGGGCCGAGTTCCGGGTCGTCGACGGTGGTGATGGTGTTCAGGGCCTGGTACTGCGGGTCCGCCATCACGTCCCGGATGTCCTGGACCGGCGCCACCGCCGCCTCCGCCTTCTCGAAGGCCGCCAGGACGTCCGTGCGGGTGCGCGCCGCGATCCAGGAGCCGACCGCCTCGTCCAGGACGTCTGCGTGGCGGGCGCGGTCGGCGCCCGTGGCGAACCACGGCTCGTCGATCAGTTCCGGTCTGCCCACCAGGTGCATCACGCGTTCCGCGACCGACTGGGCCGACGCCGAGACGGCGACCCAGGCGCCGTCCGCGGTGCGGTAGACGCCGCGCGGGGCGTTGTTGGGGGAGCGGTTGCCGGTGCGGGGCTGGACGTGGCCGAGCTGGTCGTACCAGAGGGGCTGGGGGCCCAGGGCGGCCAGGATCGGTTCGATCAGGGCCAGGTCGACGACCTGGCCCTCGCCGGTGCGCTCGCGTGCCGCCAGCGCCGTCATCACCGCGTACGCCGTCGTCAGGCCCGCGATGGAGTCGGCCAGGCCGAACGGCGGCAGGGTCGGGGGCGCGTCCGGTTCGCCGGTGATCGCGGCGAAGCCGCTCATCGCCTCGGCGAGGGTGCCGAAGCCGGGGCGGTGCGCGTAGGGGCCGAACTGGCCGAACGCGGTGACCCGGGCCAGGACCAGACGCGGGTTGACGGCCGACAGCTCCGGCCAGCCCAGATCCCATTTCTCCAGAGTGCCGGGGCGGAAGTTCTCGACGACCACGTCGGCGGTGGCGGCGAGGCGCAGGAGGGTGGCGCGGCCACCGGGCTTCGACAGGTCCAGGGTGATGGTGCGCTTGTTGCGGCCGAGCGTCTTCCACCACAGGCCGAAGCCGTCCTTCGACGGGCCGTGGCCGCGGGAGGGGTCCGGTTTCGACGGGTGCTCGACCTTGACGACCTCGGCGCCGAAATCGCCGAGCAGGGTGGCGGCGAGCGGGCCGGCGAAGAGGGTGGCGAGGTCGAGGACGCGGAGGCCGGTGAGCGGGGCGGGCATGGGCGCGGTCGTGGTCGTGGCAGCGGTCATGGGTGGTGGGTCTCCCGGTGCGTGAGGTGGGCGAGTGCGTCGAAGCCGATGCCGTCGAAGTCGCCGATGGATGTGGCGAGACGGTTCTTCAACGGGGCCGTCCAGCGGTCGGGGAGGGCCGCCGGGTGTCCGGCCAGCAGGCCGGCGACGCTGCCGGCCGTCGCGCCGTTGGAGTCGGTGTCCCAACCGCCGCTCACGGCACGGCAGACGGAGCCGGGGAAGTCGCCGTTCGCGTGGGTGAGGGCGGCGGCGATGAGGGCCGTGTTGGGGACGGCGTGGACCCAGTGGTACGTGGGGGAGTGGGCGGCGTGGAGTTCGTCGACGACCGTGTCGAAGTCCGCTTGCTCGTGGGCCAGTTGGATGGCGCGGCGGACGGCCTGGGCCAGGCGGGAGCGTGGCGGGACGACGGCCAGGCCGGTGCGGAGGCAGGTGTGGATGTCGTGTTCGCCTGTCGCCGCCGTCGCGATGGCGGCCGCCGTGAACATCGCCGCGTAGACGCCGTTGGCGGTGTGGGTGAGGGTGGCGTCGCGGTGGGCCCGTTCGGCGGCGGCGGCCGGGTCGCCGGGGTTGGTCCAGCCGTGCACGTCGGCGCGGATCAGGGCGCCGATCCATTCGCGGAACGGGTTGCGGTGGCGGGCGGTGTGCGGGGGTTCCAGGCCGGAGAGGAGGTTGCGGTAGGCGACGCGCTCGGCGGTGAAGGTGCGGCCGGCGGGGAGTTCGTCGAGCCAGGTGCGGGCCACGTCCGTGGTGGTGAAGCTGCTGCCGTGGCGTTGGAGGACGAGGAGGTTGAGGAGGGGGTAGTTGAGGTCGTCGTCCTCGGGCATGCCGTCGATGTTCTCGGCGAGGGAGGTTGTCGCCGAGCGGCGGTTCCAGGGGTGCTGCTTGAGGAGGTCTGCGGGGACGCCCTTGGCTGTGAAGTAGGTGGTGAGGGGCCAGTTGCCTGTTGAGCGGGCCAACTGGCGGATGGCTTCCAGGGGGAGTTTCTCGACTGGTTTGCCCAGGAGGCAGCCGGCGGCTCGGCCCAGCCAGGCGGCTTCGAGGTGCTGCGGCGTGGTAGTGGGGGTGGGGGTTGGGTCGCTCGCCCGCGCTGGCGGGGTGCCGCCTGCGCCCACCCGTGCCGCCCCAGCGGCACGACTGCCCGCAGGCTCAGGCCAGTTGGCGCAGGCCGACCTGATCTCCTCCAGGTCCGTTGGCTCGTCGTCCGTCAGGGTGCTCGGCAGGTCCGCCAGTTCGTCCAGGAGGTCTTTCGCCAACTGGCGGAGGTAGCGGGATGCCGGGGTCGGGGACGCGCCTGCTGTGAGTGGCGCCTCCGGGCCGCCTGCCGCTTTCCAGCGGGCCGCGATCGCCTTCGGTTCGCGGCCGTCCTGCGATGCCTGGCGGAGTTCGTGGCCGATCAGGTCCTCCGGCTGGACCCAGGTCAGTCGGAGCATTCCGGGCCTCCGAGGGAGGCGAAGGCCTGTTCGTGGGTGCGGCGGCGGGACACGTCCCGGGCGAAGATCTCGCGGGTGACGGCCGTGAGGGTCGTGGCCGGTTCCCAGAGGTCCAGGCGGCTGGCCTCCGCGACCGTCTTGGACCAGTCCTCGGGGATCGGCGAGCCGAGCGCGCCGGCCATGGCCCCCGCCATCGTGGCGATGGAGTCGCAGTCACGGCCGTAGTTCACCGAGCCGAGGACCGCGTGGCGGTAGTCGCCCTGGGCCACGAGCAACATGCCCAGGGCTACGGGGAGTTCCTCGATCGCGTGCAGACGGGAGGGGCGGCGGGCGCCGAGGGAGGGGGACCGGTAGTCGGGGCCCACCGTGTCGTAGGGGGCCACCGCCTCGCGCAGGGGGCGCAGCGCCGACTCGAAGTCCGTGTGCCGGGAGGCCTCCTCGCAGACCCGTTCGATGGCGGTGCGGGTGCCGTCCTTCGCGAGGGAGAGGCATGTCGTGACGACCGAGTCCGGGGTCGCCCCGGGCGTGCACGACGCCGCGACCGCCGCGGCCAGGACGCCGGCCGCCTCACGGCCGTACGACGACTGGTGCGCGCCCGCGATGTCGAGGGCCTCGGCGTAGGCGGCACGGGGGTCGGCCGCGTTGACCAGGCCGACCGGGGCCATGTACATCGCCGCCCCGCAGTTGACGATGTTGCCGGTGCCGGCCTCGCGCGGGTCGGCATGGCCGTAGTGGATCCTCGCCACCAGCCATTTCTCGGCCAGGAAGATCCGTTGGAGGGGGAGGGCCTCGGTCTCCAGTTCCGGGATCCAGCGGGGCTCGGTCATCAGGTCGGGGACGAGGTGGTCGGCGACCGCGTAGGCGTCGAGGTGGTCGCGGACGCGGGCGTAGACACGGACCAGGGCGTGGGTCATCAAGGTGTCGTCGGTGACGTGGCCGTCGCCCTTGTGGTACGGGGCGAGCGGGCGTGCCGTGCGCCAGGCGTCGCCGTGCCAGGGGCCGACGACGCCGTGGACGCGGCCGCCGTGGCGTTCGACGATCTGCTCGGGGGAGTAGCCCTCGACCGGGCCGCCGAGGGCGTCGCCGACGGCGGCTCCCACCAGGGCACCGGTGATCCGCTCGTCCAGTGGGGCGTTTTGGTGTGGTTTGGGCTTCATGGCCGCATCATCCACCTGGGCGGGCCGGTTGGGCGGCTTCCAGGAGTTCGGCGAGTTCTACGAGGTCGATGCCGGTGAGGCGGGGCAGGACGCAGCCCGAGAGGGTGCGGCAGGTCTCCCGCCAGGAGGCCGGGATCGAGGCGCCGCCGCCCAGCGCGCCGGTGAGGGCGCCCGCCAGGGCCGGGGCTGAGTCCGCGACCCGGGACAGACAGGCCGCCGCCGGGACCGCCTCCGCGATGCGGCCGCGGGCTGCGGTGGCCAGGGCGAGGGCGACCGGGACCGTTTCGGCGGCGGCGATGCCGTAGCTGTAGACGTGGTCGACGATCTGGTGTTCCAGGGGCGGGACCAGGGCGAAGGCGCTGTCCGCGGTGGCGGCGAGGCGGAGGGCATGGCGGGCGTTGCGGCCGATCTCCGTCTCCTCGGGGAGTTCGGTGAGGGCGGCCGTGACGCAGGCGTCGACGTTCGCGCCGGCCAGGGCGAGAGCGAGGGCCGCCGCCATCGCGCGGGCGCCGTGCACACCGTCGCCGTCCTGGGTGTAGCGGGCGTCGAACTCGGCGAGGGCGGCGGCACGTACGGGGTCGCCGGGGTGGGCCATGGCCAGGACGCAGGCGCGTACACAGGCCGCGTCGTCGAAGTAGTGCGGGTTGTCGTGGCCGGTGGCGGGTGGTCGCAGGCCGGTGGCGAGGTTGCCGAGGCCGGCGCGGACGGAGATGCGGGCGCGCAGGGGGAGGACGGCGGACTCGATCTCGGGGGCGCGGTCCGTCGCGGCGGCGACCTCGGCGGCGAGGGCGTTCCAGGTGAGGTCGATGGCGGCTCGGGTGCGGCGTTCGCGGCTGAGGTCGTTCAGGACGGTGTCGTCGCCTGCGCGGAGGAGGGCCTCCGCGGCGAAGGCCCCCCATTCCGCGTCGTCCGAGGGGCCGAGGCGGAGGGGTTCGGGGGGTTGGTTCAGGGCGATGGGGACGGGGAGGGTGGTGGTGGCGTTGTGTTCGGCGAAGGTGTCCAGTTCGCGGGTGAGGCGGCGGGTCCAGTCGGGCATGCGGGCGGCTCTGTGGCGGGCGGCGGGCCAGCCGGCGGCGTCTCCGGCGGCGAGTCCCAGCAGGAGGCCTTCGGCCTTCTTGTCTCCCGCCCGCGCACCGCCCGTAACTGTCACCCGAGGGGTCCTGGTCTCCCGTGGGGCGCAGTCGCCGTCGGCGGCCACGAGCGGTGGCCCCTGCGGGTGCTTCTCGCCGTCGGCGGCTGACGGTGCCAGTGGGGTCATGTCAGTACCTCCGTCTCGCTGTCCGCTGTCAGGAGGTCCGCCACGTCCCGTACGTGGTAGCCCGCCATCGCCGGGAGGCACCGGCCGCGGACCGGGCCGATGGGGGTGGCCCAGGCTTCTGGGATGGACGAGACGCCCCGCGTCGCACCCGCCAGGGCGCCCGCCACCGCCGCCGTCGTGTCCGCGTCGCGGCCCATGTTCACCGCGGTCAGGACGGACTGTTCGAAGTCGCCGTCGGCCGCCGCGTACGCGCCGAAGGCGAGGGCGACCGCCTCGGGGGCCAGATCGGTCCAGGGATAGCCGCCGATGACGACGGCGGAGCGGACCGCCCGTTCGCCGCGGTGGGCCACCGCCACCGCGCGGCGCAGACAGCGGGCCGTCCACGAGTCGTCGGGCACGACCGCGAGGGCGGCGGCCACCACCGCGATCGCCGGAGCGCCCGCCATCGCCGCCGCCACCCCCGCCGCCACCGCCTGGCCGCCGTAGATGCCCTCGCCGTCGTGGCTCACCGAGCCGTCGATCGCCACCAGGCGGGCCGCTTCCGCCGGGCGGCCCGCCGCGAACACCCCGAAGGGGGCCGCGCGCATGGCAAGGCCGTCGCTCCAGGCGTGCCGGTGCTGGGCGGAGATCGGGGCGGCAAGTCCTCGCCGGAGGTTCTCAAGCGTGCCGCGTTCGCTGAAGCCGGCGCCCCGGAAGGGTCCCTCGTCGCGGTCGGCGATCCATTCGTGCCAGGCCGCCTCCACATGTGCCGGGGTGAGCGCGGAGCCGTGCCGGGCCAGGAGGAGGCCCGAGAAGATCGCGTACTCGGTGTCGTCCGTGCCGGACGGGTTATCAGTGACGTAGCCGGTGATGCGGCCCCACCGGGCGCGGATCTCGGACGGCTTCATGTTCTCGGCCGGGGCTCCGAGGGCGTCACCGACGGCCAGGCCCAGCAGCGCGCCTCGTGCCCGTGCGCGGAGTTCGGCGGCGTCCCCGGGCGCCGGGACGGAGGGGATGCAGGCGATCGATGCCATACGGCATGTGTCCCACTCCGGCGACCGCCCCGAGCCTCGGGAGCCGCAGCATCACCCGGTCGACATCTGCGCAGAGCCGTGATCAAGTGAGCGGAAAAGGGTAAAACCGCAGGTTAGCCCAGCCTTTCCTTGCTGGCGGCGCCGGAATTCACGGCGTATTTTGTTTGTTGTAAAAATCTGGAACTCGTCCAAAGACGCCGTTGAAGCAAGGAAATCGGGGATCTTTCATGGCCATCATCGAGACCGAGGCGACGCTGCACGAGGCGCACCGGGACAACCACACGCACCGGGACGTGAACGGCGGCTGGCTGCGTCCCGCGGTGTTCGGCGCGATGGACGGCCTCGTCTCCAACCTGGCCCTGATGACCGGCGTCGCGGGCGGGTCCGTGAGTCAGCAGACCGTGGTCCTCACCGGACTCGCGGGTCTGGCCGCCGGCGCCTTCTCCATGGCCGCCGGCGAGTACACCTCCGTCGCCTCGCAGCGCGAGCTCGTCGAGGCCGAGCTGGACGTGGAGCGGCGCGAGCTGCGCAAGCACCCGAAGGACGAGGAGGCCGAGCTCGCCTCGCTCTACGAGGGGAGGGGAGTCGAGCCGGAGCTGGCCCGGGAGGTCGCCCGGCAGCTGTCGAAGGATCCCGAGCAGGCGCTGGAGATCCACGCCCGGGAGGAGCTGGGCATCGACCCCGGCGATCTGCCCTCGCCCACCGTCGCCGCGGTGTCGAGCTTCGGCTCCTTCGCGCTGGGCGCGCTGGTCCCCGTACTGCCGTATCTGCTGGGTGCGAGCACCCTGTGGCCCGCCGTGCTCCTGGCGCTGCTGGGGCTTTTCCTGTGCGGCGCGGTGGTGGCCAAGGTGACGGCCCGCACCTGGTGGTACAGCGGGCTGCGGCAGCTGCTCCTGGGAGGCGCGGCGGCCGGTGTGACGTACGCCCTGGGCGCTCTGTTCGGAACGGCCGTAGGATAGTTCGGCTCGGACTTATGCATGGGACCGTATAAGTAGCCGTTACTCGCTGGTTTCGGATGTGCAACCACGGGGCATGAGCCGTAAGCGCTGCGGGCAATGACGCTCGCCGCGCACCCCCAGCGGGATGGGCGAAGGCGCCTGTTCCCGCCGTCGGGCCCGACGGGCATCGATCTCACCCGGTCGTTCCGTACTGGCCCCCATAGCTTCCACCGTCGGCGCGGAACCCCTGCCGCGCACCCGCGGTGTCCGCATGTTGGAACGGATTATCCCGCTTCCCGAGAACCGCTCCATCATGTAACCTGCACGAAATTTTGCGATCACGCAGAGGGCCAACGTCGTCCCTCGGCACTTTGCATATGCCACATGACGACGACGGGAGAGCCGATGCGTACGCCGCGCCAGCCGTCCCAGCACTCCGCGAATGGCCAGAACTGGTCGTTCATGGATGCTCGCCCTGCTGCGCAGGGTATGTACGACCCCCGCAACGAGCACGACGCCTGCGGCGTCGGCTTCGTCGCCACCCTCACAGGCGAGGCGTCCCACACGCTGGTCGAGCAGGCTCTGACCGTCCTGCGCAACCTCGAACACCGCGGTGCCACCGGCTCCGAGCCCGACTCCGGCGACGGCGCCGGCATCCTGTCGCAGGTTCCGGACGCCTTCTTCCGTGACGTGGCCGGATTCGAGCTGCCCGAGGCCGGCGGATACGCCGTCGGTATCGCCTTCCTGCCGGAGGACTCCACCGCCGACGCCGTCTCGAAGATCGAGACGATCGCGTCCGAAGAGGGCCTCACCGTGCTCGGCTGGCGCGAGGTGCCGGTCGCTCCCCAGCTGCTGGGCGCCACCGCCCGGTCGACCATGCCGGTCTTCCGCCAGATCTTCGTCTCGGACGGTTCCTCGACGGACATCGCCCTGGACCGCAAGGCGTTCGTGCTGCGCAAGCGCGCCGAGCGCGAGGCCGGCGTGTACTTCCCGTCGCTGTCCGCGCGGACCATCGTCTACAAGGGCATGCTGACCACCGGCCAGCTGGAGCCCTTCTTCCCGGACCTGTCCGACCGCCGGTTCGCCTCCGCGGTCGCGCTCGTGCACTCCCGGTTCTCGACGAACACGTTCCCGTCGTGGCCGCTGGCCCACCCGTACCGCTTCGTCGCGCACAACGGTGAGATCAACACCGTCAAGGGCAACCGCAACTGGATGGTCGCCCGCGAGTCGCAGCTGGTCTCCGACCTGTTCGGGTCCGACGACAAGGCCCTCGAGCGGATCTTCCCGGTCTGTACGCCGGACGCCTCCGACTCCGCCTCCTTCGACGAGGTCCTCGAACTCCTGCACCTGGGCGGCCGTTCCCTGCCGCACTCCGTGCTGATGATGATCCCGGAGGCGTGGGAGAACCACGACTCCATGGACCCGGCCCGGCGCGCCTTCTACCAGTACCACTCCACGATGATGGAGCCCTGGGACGGCCCGGCCTGTGTCACCTTCACCGACGGCACCCAGGTCGGCGCGGTCCTCGACCGCAACGGCCTGCGCCCCGGCCGCTACTGGGTCACCGACGACGGCCTCGTCGTCCTCGGCTCCGAGGTCGGCGTCCTGGACATCGACCCGGCCAAGGTCGTCCGCAAGGGCCGCCTCCAGCCCGGCCGCATGTTCCTCGTCGACACCGCCGAGCACCGCATCATCGAGGACGACGAGATCAAGGCCGAGCTCGCCGCCGAGAACCCGTACGCGGAGTGGCTGGAGGCCGGCGAGATCGAGCTGGGCGACCTGCCCGAGCGCGAGCACATCGTCCACACCCACGCCTCGGTCACCCGCCGCCAGCAGACCTTCGGCTACACCGAGGAGGAACTGCGCGTCCTCCTCGCGCCGATGGCCAAGGCCGGCGCCGAGCCGATCGGCTCGATGGGCACCGACTCGCCGATCGCGGCGCTCTCGGACCGCCCGCGGCTGCTCTTCGACTACTTCACCCAGCTGTTCGCGCAGGTCACCAACCCGCCGCTGGACGCGATCCGTGAGGAGCTCGTCACCTCGCTGCGCTCCGCGCTGGGCCCGCAGGGCAACCTGCTCGACCCGAACGCGGCCTCCTGCCGCAGCGTCGTGCTGCCCTTCCCGGTGATCGACAACGACGAGCTGGCCAAGCTCATCCACATCAACGCCGACGGCGACATGCCCGGCTTCAAGGCCGCGACGCTGTCCGGCCTGTACCGGGTGCACGGCGGCGGTGACGCGCTGGCCGCGCGCATCGAGGAGATCTGCGCCGAGGCCGACGCCGCCATAGAGAACGGCGCCCGCCTCATCGTCCTGTCGGACCGCCACTCGGACGCCGAGCACGCGCCGATCCCGTCGCTGCTGCTCACCGCGGCCGTCCACCACCACCTCATCCGCACCAAGCAGCGCACCCAGGTGGGCCTGCTGGTCGAGGCCGGTGACGTCCGCGAGGTCCACCACGTCGCCCTGCTCATCGGCTACGGCGCCGCCGCCGTCAACCCCTACCTGGCGATGGAGTCCGTCGAGGACCTGGTCCGCGCCGGCACCTTCCTGCCCGGCATCGAGGCCGAGAAGGCCATCCGCAACCTCATCTACGCCCTCGGCAAGGGCGTGCTGAAGGTCATGTCCAAGATGGGCATCTCGACCGTCGCCTCCTACCGCGGCGCTCAGGTCTTCGAGGCCGTCGGCCTGGACGAGACCTTCGTCGAGAAGTACTTCAACGGCACCGCCACCAAGATCGGCGGCGTCGGCATCGACGTCGTCGCCAAGGAGGTCGCCGCCCGCCACGCCAAGGCCTACCCGGCCTCCGGCATCGCCCCGGCGCACCGCGCGCTGGAGATAGGCGGCGAGTACCAGTGGCGCCGCGAGGGCGAGCCGCACCTGTTCGACCCGGACACGGTCTTCCGCCTCCAGCACTCCACGCGCGCCGGCCGCTACGACATCTTCAAGAAGTACACCGAGCGCGTGAACGAGCAGTCCGAGCGGCTGATGACGCTGCGCGGCCTGTTCGGCTTCAAGTCGGGCCGCGAGCCGATCTCCATCGACGAGGTCGAGCCGGTCTCCGAGATCGTCAAGCGGTTCTCCACGGGCGCCATGTCGTACGGCTCCATCTCCCAGGAGGCGCACGAGACCCTCGCCATCGCCATGAACCAGCTGGGCGGCAAGTCCAACACCGGTGAGGGCGGCGAGGACCCGGAGCGGCTGTACGACCCGGCCCGCCGGTCGTCCATCAAGCAGGTCGCCTCCGGCCGCTTCGGTGTGACCTCCGAGTACCTGGTCAACGCGGACGACATCCAGATCAAGATGGCCCAGGGCGCCAAGCCCGGCGAGGGCGGCCAGCTGCCCGGCCACAAGGTCTACCCGTGGGTCGCCAAGACGCGGCACTCGACGCCGGGCGTCGGCCTCATCTCGCCGCCCCCGCACCACGACATCTACTCCATCGAGGACCTGGCCCAGCTGATCCACGACCTGAAGAACGCGAACCCGCAGGCGCGGATTCACGTCAAGCTGGTCTCGGAGGTCGGCGTCGGCACGGTCGCCGCGGGTGTCTCCAAGGCACACGCGGACGTCGTCCTGATCTCCGGCCACGACGGTGGTACGGGTGCCTCGCCGCTGACGTCGCTCAAGCACGCCGGCGGTCCCTGGGAGCTCGGCCTCGCCGAGACCCAGCAGACGCTGCTGCTCAACGGCCTGCGCGACCGCATCGTCGTGCAGACCGACGGCCAGCTCAAGACCGGCCGCGACGTGGTGATCGCCGCGCTGCTCGGCGCCGAGGAGTTCGGTTTCGCGACCGCGCCGCTCGTCGTCTCCGGCTGCGTCATGATGCGCGTCTGCCACCTGGACACCTGCCCGGTCGGCATCGCCACGCAGAACCCGACGCTGCGCGAGCGGTACACCGGCAAGGCCGAGTACGTCGTGAACTTCTTCAAGTACATCGCCGAAGAGGTCCGCGAGATCCTCGCCGAGCTGGGCTTCCGCTCCATCGAGGAGGCCGTCGGCCACGCCGAGGCCCTCGACGTCACCCGCGCCGTCGACCACTGGAAGGCGCAGGGCCTGGACCTGGAGCCGCTGTTCCACGTGCCCGAGCTGCCCGAGGGCGCGGTCCGCCACCAGCTCATCGCCCAGGACCACGGTCTGGAGAAGGCGCTCGACAACCAGCTGATCAAGCTGGCCGCCGATGCCCTGTCCGCCTCGGACGCCACCGAGGCCCAGCCGGTCCGCGCCCAGGTGCAGATCCGCAACATCAACCGCACGGTCGGCACCATGCTCGGCCACGAGGTGACGAAGAAGTTCGGCGGCGCGGGCCTGCCCGAGGACACCGTCGACATCACCTTCACCGGTTCCGCCGGCCAGTCCTTCGGCGCGTTCGTGCCGCGCGGTGTCACGCTGCGCCTGGAGGGCGACGCCAACGACTACGTCGGCAAGGGCCTCTCCGGCGGCCGGGTGATCGTCCGCCCGGACCGGGGCGCCGACCACCTCGCCGAGTACTCGACGATCGCGGGCAACACCATCGCCTACGGCGCGACCGGCGGCGAGCTGTTCCTGCGCGGTCGCACCGGCGAGCGGTTCTGCGTCCGCAACTCCGGCGCGACGGTCGTCTCCGAGGGCGTGGGCGACCACGGCTGCGAGTACATGACCGGCGGTCACGCGGTGGTCCTCGGCGAGACGGGACGCAACTTCGCGGCCGGCATGTCCGGCGGCATCGCGTACGTCATCGACCTGGACCGCGACAACGTCAACGCCGGCAACGTGGACGCCGTGGAGCCGCTGGACGACACCGACAAGCAGTGGCTGCACGACGTGGTCCGCCGCCACCAGGAGGAGACGGGCTCGACCGTCGCCGAGAAGCTCCTGGCCGAGTGGGACACCGCCGTCGAGCGCTTCAGCAGGATCATCCCCAGCACGTACAAGGCAGTGCTCGCCGCCAAGGACGCCGCCGAGCGAGCCGGTCTCTCCGAGACCGAGACCCACGAGAAGATGATGGAGGCGGCGATCAATGGCTGACCCGAAGGGCTTTCTGAACCACGGCCGCGAGGTCGCCAAGTCCCGCCCGGTCGAGGAGCGCCTCAAGGACTGGAACGAGGTCTACGTCCCCGGCTCCCTGCTGCCCATCATCAGCAAGCAGGCCAGCCGCTGCATGGACTGCGGCATCCCGTTCTGCCACAACGGCTGTCCGCTGGGGAACCTCATCCCCGAGTGGAACGACTACGCCTACCGCGAGGACTGGGCCGCCGCCTCGGAGCGGCTGCACGCGACGAACAACTTCCCGGAGTTCACGGGCCGGCTGTGCCCCGCTCCCTGTGAGTCGGCGTGTGTGCTCGGCATCAACCAGCCGGCCGTCACCATCAAGAACGTCGAGGTCTCGATCATCGACAAGGCGTGGGAGACCGGTGACGTCGCCCCGCAGGCGCCCGAGCGCCTCTCGGGCAAGACGGTCGCGGTCATCGGCTCGGGCCCGGCCGGTCTGGCCGCCGCGCAGCAGCTGACCCGGGCCGGCCACACCGTCGCCGTCTACGAGCGCGCGGACCGCATCGGAGGCCTCCTCCGCTACGGCATCCCCGAGTTCAAGATGGAGAAGCGGCACATCAACCGCCGTATGGAGCAGATGCGCGCGGAGGGCACCCGCTTCCGCACGGGCATCGAGATCGGCCGCGATCTGAAGGCGACGGACTTGAAGAAGCGCTACGACGCGGTCGTCCTGGCCGTCGGCGCGACCACGGCCCGTGATCTGCCGGTGCCCGGCCGCGAGCTCAAGGGCATCCACCAGGCCATGGAGTACCTGCCCCTGTCCAACAAGGTCCAGGAGGGCGACTTCGTGGCGCCCCCCATCACGGCCGAGGGCAAGCACGTCGTGGTCATCGGCGGCGGCGACACCGGCGCTGACTGCGTGGGCACCGCCCACCGCCAGGGCGCGGCCTCCGTCACGCAGCTGGAGATCATGCCCCGCCCGGGCGAGGAGCGGAACGCGGCCACGCAGCCGTGGCCGACCTTCCCCATGCTGTACAAGGTCACCTCGGCCCACGAGGAGGGCGGCGACCGCGTCTACTCGGTGTCGACGACCCACTTCGAGGGCGACGAGGACGGCAACGTCCAGTGGCTGCACCTCACCGAGGTGGAGTTCATCGACGGCAAGCTGACCCCGAAGCCGGGCTCCGAGCGCAAGATCCCCGCCCAGCTGGTCACCCTCGCCATGGGCTTCACCGGCACCGACCGGGACAACGGCCTCGTGGACCAGTTCGGCCTGGACCTCGACGAGCGCGGCAACATCGCCCGCGACGGCGACTACCAGACCAACGTGCCGGGCGTGTTCGTCGCCGGTGACGCGGGCCGCGGCCAGTCGCTCATCGTCTGGGCGATCGCGGAGGGCCGCTCGGCCGCGCGCGGGGTGGACCGCCACCTCACGGGCGCCAGCGAGCTGCCCGCTCCGATCCGCCCGACGGACCGTGCGCTGATGGTCTGACGCGCGCGACCCAAGTACGTCCCGCACAAAGGCGTGCGGAACACAGATGGTGCCTGCCCCACAGTCCCCGACCGGACGACCGGGCAGGCGCCGTCGCATGTCCCCGGCCGGTCAGCCGTTCTCGTCCGGCCACACCTGGATGTGGTCCTCCTCCAGCTCCAGCAGCACCCGGTCCGCCATGCCCAGCGCCGTCGTGTACTCGTCCGGCAGCTGAAGGCGGCCCGCGCGGTCGAGCATCGCGTACTCACGGGCCACCACGGACTCCTGGCCCGCCTCGTCGACCTCCGTGCGGCGGAGTACCTCCGTCGAGGTGCGGCCGTCGCGGATCGCGACCGTGCGGCGGACCTCGCCGGCGACCGCCTGGTCGTGCGTGACGATGACGATCGTCGTGCCCAGTTCCTCGTTGGCCCGGCGGAACGCAGCGAAGACCTGCTGCCCCGTCGCCGAGTCCAGTTCGCCGGTCGGCTCGTCGGCGAGCAGTACGGCGGGGGCGTTGGCCAGGCCGACGGCGATGGCGACGCGCTGCTGCTGGCCGCCGGACAGTTGTCCCGGCCGCCGGTCCCGGCAGTCGGCGACACCGAGCATGGCCAGCAGGTCGTCCGCCCGTCCGGCCCGCTTCCCGCGCGACGCGCCCGCCAGTTGCATGGGCAGGGCGACGTTCTGCGCCGCCGTCAGATACGGCAGCAGATTGCGGGCCGTCTGCTGCCAGACGAAGCCGACCACCTCACGCCGGTAGCGCAACCGCGCCTTGGCGTCCAGGGCCAGCAGATCGCGGCCCGCGACCTTCGCGGCGCCCGCGGTCGGGACGTCCAGGCCCGCGAGGATGTTCATCAGCGTCGACTTGCCGCTGCCGGACGCCCCGACCAGGGCCATCAACTCGCCCTCCTGGACGAGGAGATCGAGCCCCTGCAGCGCCTGCACCTCCATGGCGTCCCCGCCCCCGCGCTTGGCGAAGACGCGCACCAGCCGGTCGCAGGCGATCACGGCGTCGTGCCCGTAGGCGGGCCGGTCGCGATGGCGCGCCGCCCGCCGCTCCAGCTCCTCGAGCGACTCCGTCGTACCGCTCATCGCATGTCTCCCGCCCTGAGGTGAGTGATCGGTGTCCGGCGGCCCGCCCACCAGGCCTGTGCCACGGCCACCGCCCCCGCCAGCAGCACCGCTCCGGCGGCGGGCAGGGCCAGCGACCACAGGTCGGCCCGCAGCGCGGCACCCCCCGGCGCCGTGACGCCGGGCGCGTCGGGCAGAGCCAGCCGGTCCAGGTCGATGCCGGGGGCGAGCAGTCCCACCGTGGCCCAGCCGACGGCCATGCCCCCGCCGGCCGCGAGCAGAGCGAGGGGCAGGGCCTCCAGGCCGAGCAGCCGCCGCCCCTGGCGGGCCGTCAGCCCCAGGGTGCGCAGCCGGGCCAGCAGCGCGGCCCGTTCCGGAGCGGACCGCAGCAGGCCGAGCACCAGGGCGAGCAGGGCGTACCCGGCGCCCGCCACGACGGCCCAGACGTAGATCCGCTCGGCGCCCGTCTGCAACGGCGAGTCGGACAGCGCCGCGCGCTCCTCGCCGCGCAGTGTCACGGAGAGGTCCGGACCGGCGCCGCTCACGGCCGCCCGCAGCGCCTTCGCGTCGATCCCGGCCCCGGTCGCCAGCAGGACCGAAGGGGCGCCGAAGCCCTTCAGCGCCGCCGCGTCGACCAGCACGAAATCGCCCTCGGGCAGGGCCGGGGTGCGGGGGCGCACAGCGGTGATCCGTACGGTGACGGCTCCGCCCGGCAGCACGATCCGGTGCGGAGACCGCCCGATCCGCTCGGCGACCTCGGGGGAGGCGACGGCGTCCAGCACCCCGTCCCGGGCCCCCAGCCGGCCGGCCGCGAAGCCGCCGAGGCCCGTCCGGTGGGCCAGCTCCGCGTAGGTGCCCGGCTCGACCCCGAGCACCGGCAGCGACTCCGCCTCGTCGGACGCGCGCTCCGCGGCGTACTCGATTCCCACGGCCGTGACCTGCCGTACGCCCGCCACGTCCCCCACCGCCCGCGCGAGTCCCGCCGGGAGCGGGGTGCCGTCGGTCGTGGAGACCCGTACGTCCGCGCCGGTCTCCAGCAGCGCGGCCCGGTCCCGGGCGTCCGCCACGCCCGCCAGCACGGACCCCCCGAACGCGGCCGTCGTCAGGGCCGTCAGCAGGGCGAGCAGCGGCAGCGCGGCGACCGCGGCCGGTGAGCGGCCGGCGCGGGCCAGCGACAGGAACCCGACCAGGCCGCGCAGCCGCCCGGCAGGGCCGGCGGCCCACCGCAGGGGCAGCGGATACAGCCGTACGAGGACCAGCGCGGCGACCAGGCCGACGAGCACCGGGGCGGCGCTCACCAGCAGATCGCCCGACCCAGCCGTACCGCGGCGGCGCAACGCCGCCACCGAGCCCACGGCCAGCACCAGCAAGGTCAGTTCGGCGACGGTCCGGCGCCCGCCGGGCCTGGCGTGGGCGAGGTCGTCGCGCTCCCGGTGCGCCCTCGGCCTGCGATGTGCCACGGCCGCGCGCACCGGCAGCCCGGCACAGGCGAGCAGGGCCACGGCGCCCGCCCCGAGCACGGCGGGCAGCGTCCGGGCCTCCTCCACGGCGAGCACGGCGAGCAGCAGACCGCAGGCCGCGGCGGGCACCGCCGGCACCGCCGTCTCGGCCAGCAGCCGCCCGGCGATACCGCGCAGGGAACCGCCCCGGGCCCGCAGCAGGGCGAGTTCGGTGTCGCGGCGGGCGGCGGCCACACCGGCGCTCATCACCAGGACGACGACGGCGACCGCGGCGATCCCGAAGGCCGCGACGGCCACCACGGGCGTGATCGCCTCACGGGTCGCCGTGTAGGAGTCGACGACCTGCTCCAGGCCGGTGGAGAGCTGTGCCGTCGGACCGGCGGCCCCGCGCATCCGCACCAGCCCGGGCCCGTTCTCCAGGGAGGCGATCCCTTCGACGAGCGCCGGGACGTCCGCCGAGGTGAGCTCCCCGGTCGCGGGCGCGAACCGCCAGTACTTCTCCGGCTCTCCCGGGCCGCCGAGCAACGCCGGCGCGGCCCCGGGCGGCAGCAGGACGCCGGCCTCCCAGTAGAACTGCGGCGGGCGTGCGCTGTTGCTCGCCAGGGCCGGTGTGCGCAGGACCGGTTCCGCCGACCAGTAACTCCGCTGCGGACGCAGCGGTTCGAGGACGCCCGTGATCCGTACGGTCAGCGGCCCGTCGAGAAAGCCGGCCAGGGTGAGCGTGGATCCGGGCCGCAGCCGCAGCGTGCGCGCGGTCTCGGCGGTCACGGCTCCCTCGACCAGCCTGGTGTCCACGTTCACCGGCGTGCCGGCGGTGGGCAGCCGGCCCTCCCGGACGGTGGCGTGGCCGGCCGCTCCCGACTGCGCGAGCAGGGTGAACCGGGGCGGCAGTCCGTCGGGCCGGGGCAACGACGCGTCCAGCGCCTCCAGGCTCTTCGCCGTGCGCACCCCGTAAGCCGACTCGGCCGGGTCCGCCCGCAGCGGCTCGGGCAGCAGCGCCCGTGCCGAGCCGTCGACCGCCGCGAGCGCCTCCGGCCGCACCGCGTCCGCACGGGCCTCCTCCGGCTCTTCGAAACCGGGCTGCGGCGCCTTCAACTCCAGCACGGTGGACTCGGGAGGGGCGCCGGCGAGGGCCTCGCGCAGCCCGTCCGTCTCGTACGCCTCGACGGCCCGGGGCAGGACGGCGGCGAGGAACGCCGTGACCAGCACCAGCAGACCGAAGGCGACGGCGGACACCGGCGCCGGCCGCAGCCGGGTCCGCACCCAGGGCGCGCCCTGATCCTTCCGCGGCATCTCAGTCCTCCCCCTGATGGCGGAGCGCCACCGCCGGCTCGGCACGGCGCAGCGCCGACGCGACGGTGATCAGCAGCAGCGGGGCGGCCACCCCCGCGAGGAGCAGCACCACCCGGGACAGCGGCAGTTCGACGAGGACAGGCGGGACCGGCCGCCCGCCGTCGGACGTCAGCACGATCAGCGGGACGACGGCCCGGGTCAGGACGGCACCCAGACCCAGCCCGGCGAGCAGACCGGCACCGATGAGCAGGCTCTGCTCCGTGGCGACCAGCCGGGCGAGATCCCGGCGGGGCGCGCCCAGGGCGCGCAGCACGGCGAACTCCGCGGACCGCTCCCGCCGCGCACCGGCGGCACTCACCGCGAAACCCCCGGCGGCGAGGAGGACGGCGGCCACCGCCACGGCCGTCAGCGCCGAGCGCGGCCCGGCGCCGAGCGGGTCCCGCAGCAGCTCGGCCGCGGTCTCGTCCCGCACCAGCACCTGGTTCGGCCCGAGGTCGGGACGTGCCCGCAGCGCGGCGGCGACCTCGGCCGCCTTGCCCGGGGCGGCGCTCACCCACCACTCGGTGGGGGAGAGCGGCGCACTGGCCCGCTCGGCCAGCACGGCGTCGACGGCCCGCAGATCGAGCAGCAGCGCCCCGCCGTCCACCGCCTCTCCTGCCGAGCCGGTGGCGGCGGTCGGCAGCTCCTCGGCCGCCCGGACGATCCGCACCCGCAGCTGTTCCCCGGACAGCGGCACATCGATGGTGTCGCCGGGCTCGGCTCCCGCCGCCCGCAGGAAGTCCCGGGTGGCGACGGCGGCGAGGTTCTCCGGTGCCTTCGCCCCGGCGGTGGCGACGCCGACCGTGTAGATCGACGGGGCGACGAAACTCTCCTCGCTGCCTGCGCCGGTGCCGTACGACACGGTCAGCGGCGCGTCCCCCGATACGGCCGGCTTCGCCGCCTCACGGGTGACGACCTCGCCGTTCTCCGTCACGGTCTCCTCGCCCCGCCAGCGCGTTCCGGCGGGCACCCGGACGGGGCGGGCGGAGCCGTCTCGGCCGGCGGCGAGCAGCCGTTCCACGGTGAAGCGGTGCTTCTCGGAGCGGCCGACGGGAGAGGTGTCGTCGAGCTGAAGTCCGGTCAGCCGCAGCGGTCCGGCCGGGGCGGCGCGGCGGCCCGTCGCCGTCACGTCCAGGTCGAGGGCGATCCGGTGGACCCGGCCGTCCACCGGGACGGTCCCGGCGCCCAGCCGGTAGCCGATGCCGTACCGGTCCTCGACCACCACCGTGAGCTGGGGCGCCCGGCCCGAGGGGGAGCGACCCGTCCGGGCCCCCGCGTCGGCGATCCGCACGTCCAGGGCGAGCCGCCGGGTGCCGTCGGGGAGCCGTACCGCCCGGTGGGTGTCCGGTGCGGGCGGTGCCAGGGCCCGCAGCAGCCTCGCCGGGGGCTCGTCGGCGAGATCGCCGCGCATCAGCCTCCCGTCCCCGGCGTGGGCCGTGTCCAGGGCGAGCACCGTCGCCTCACGGCCGCGGGAGAGGGCCAGGGTGGCGCGGTGCGCGGGGGCGGCGTCCCGGGCCCCGGGCAGCGCGGCGTAGAGGCCGGTCTGCCCGGGGCTGCCCGGCCGGTGGTCGAGGACCCGGACGGCGGCGCCCGTCCTGAAGTCGGCCTGGTCGTCCTGCGACCGGTCCCAGGACGCGCCGTGCCCGATCGCCAGCATCCCGGTCGCCACGGCGATGACCAGCAGCAGCACCGGACCCGCCCCGCGCAGCGGACGCCGGCTGAACTGCCACCCCGCCAGCGCCGCGGGCAGCCCGCGCCCGCTCGCGGACCGCCGCTCCGCGAGCCCCGCCGCGAGCGGCAGCAGACGCAGCGTCAGGACCGTGCCCGCCAGCAGCGCCAGCGCGGGCGCCACGACCAGCAGCGGATCGATGCCCAGCTCCCCGGCCCGGTCCCGGCTCAGCACCCCGCTGGTCGCGTCGGTCCGCCGGCCGAGCTGCCAGTACGCCACGCCCGCGACCAGCAGCAGCGCGACATCGGCGCCGGCGCGCACGGGCGCGGCCGACGTCGCGGCACGGACGCGCCGCAGCCGTACGGGCGTGCCCGCCGTCGTCGCCAGCGCGGGTGCCACGACCGCCACCGCGCACGCCGCCGCCACCCCGCCGGCGACCAGCCAGACCCGGCCCGCCGGGACGGCGTCGAGCCGCAGCCCGATCCGGTCGAGCGAGGACCACCGGGCCAGCAGCCGGGCCAGCGGGCCGGACAGCAGCGCGGCACAGACGGCGGCCGGTACCGCGAGGAGCAGCGCCTCCAGCGCGGCGAGTCCCGCGATCCGGCCGCGTGATCCGCCCCTGGCCCGCAGCAGCTCGGTCTCACCCGCCCGTTCGCCGTCCAGCAGCCGGGCCACCAGCAGCAGCGCGTACCCGGCGAGCAGCACCAGCTGCACGGAGACGATCATCAGTGTGGAGCGGGCCACCAGCAGGGCCCGTCCGGTCCGGTCGAGCACCTCGGGCAGCTCGGTGCGCACGTCCGCCTCGCCCCCGAGCGCGGGGTCCTCGCGCAGCGCCCCGGCCGCGCGCACGGCCGCCGCGCGGAGCGCGCCGATGCCGTCGGTGGTGACGGTCCGGTAGTCGGCCGTCGCCACCCAGCCGGTGCCGTCCGCGGAGACACGTCCGGAGGCGAGCACCGACGCGTCGGCCAGCAGCGGCCCGTACGTGGTGAAGGCGACGGTCCGCACGCCCTGCCCGCCGAGGGTGTCCGCCTGCCAGTAGGGATCGGAGCCGTCGGCCGCCCGGTACACGCCGGTCACCCGTATCCGCAGCGGCTCGCCGCCCAGCCGGTCGGTCAGCGTGACGCGCGCTCCGGGCCGCAGCCTCAGCCGGTCGGCCGCCGCCTCGGGCAGCGCCACGGGCACGGCCGCATCGCGCACCGCCGGCGCGGGGCCCGGCAGGCTGCCCGAGACCACCCTGATCCGCGACCGGTCGAGGGCGGCCAGGTGCGTGAGGTCGGGCTCCCGGGCGCGGGCATCGGCGTCCTGGAGGGAACGGGGCAGCGCGTACGGCCCGGAGCGCTCCAGCGTCCGCACGGTCACCGGCAGCCCGCCGAACGCCTCCCGCGCCCCCTGCTCCACCGCTCGCCGCGCCGCCTCCGCCCGCCCCCGGGGCACGTCCGCCTCGACGACCAGGGAAGCGGAGGCCGCGGCCCGTCCGCCCAGGGCGCCACGCAGCGCCGCGTCCCCGACGGAGCCGGAGAAGGCGGCGAGGGCGGCGAGCACCGAGGTGGTCAGCAGGACGGCGAGCAGGGCGGCCACGAGGAGCAGCCGATGCGCGCGCAGGCGCAGCAGCAGTAAGCCCGTCACTCTTCCCCACCCCGTCGGCCGAGCCGCTCGTCCCCCAACCCGGCATGCATATCACGGAGTTACCAGCCAGGCACATGAGTTCGAACGCGGGTGGTTCCGCTCTTGACCATCCCGACCGGTTCCGTATGGGATGCGGTGATGACCGAGAACACCAGCCCGGGGTCCGGTGCCGCCCTCGCCGACGACGCGTCCGACGAGCCGATGCTGCGGGTGGAGGACCTGCGCCACTCCTACGGCACGGGTGCCGCGACCGTGCACGCGCTGCGTGGGGCCTCCTTCGCCGTCCGGCGGGGGGAACTGGTCGCCCTCAAAGGCCGCTCGGGCTCCGGCAAGACGACCCTGCTCCATATGATCGGCGGCCTCGACTCCCCGCGGAGCGGCCGTGTCGTCGTGGACGGCACCGACCTGTCGGCGCTGAGCGGGAGCGAGCTGCTGGAACTGCGCCGCGACCGGATCGGTTTCGTATTCCAGTCCTTCGGGCTGATCCCCATCCTCACCGCCGCCGAGAACGTGGGCGTGCCGCTGCGGCTGCGCCGGGCCGAGCCGCGCGAACGCGAGGAGCGGGTCGCGCTGCTGCTGGCCCTGGTCGGCCTCGCCGGCCACGAGACCCAGCGGCCCGCCGAACTCTCCGGCGGGCAGCAGCAGCGGGTCGCCATCGCCAGGGCCCTCGCCAACCGCCCGGCCCTGCTGCTCGCCGACGAGCCGACCGGCCAGCTCGACGCCGCGACCGGCCTGTCGGTGATGGAACTGCTGCGGGCCGTGGTCCGCGGCGAGGGAGTCACGGCCCTGGTCGCCACCCACGACCCCCAACTCCTCGGCCTGGCCGACCGGGTGCTGGAACTGAGCGACGGAGTGGTCGCCGAGGAGTGAGAAGGTGGGGCCATGGTCGCGATCAGTCTGAGCAAGGTCCAGGAGACCGCTCCCGCGCTGGTGAACCTCTACAAGAGCGCCGGAGTGTCCCTCACGAAGCACGGCCTCGACGGGCTGCGGGCCGCGGTCTACCTCGTGGTCGACCACTCCGGCTCGATGCGGCCGTACTACAAGGACGGCAGCGTGCAGGCGCTCGCCGACCGGGTGCTGGGACTCTCGGCGCACCTGGACGACGACGGCACCGTGCCGGTCGTGTTCTTCTCCACCGACGTCGACGCCGAGACCACGATCGCCCTGGCCGACCACCAGGGGCGGATCGAACGGATCGTGGCCGGGCTCGGGCACATGGGCAAGACCAGCTACCACCTGGCCATGGACGCCGTCATCGACCACTACCTCGACAGCGGCGCGACGCAGCCCGCCCTCGTGATCTTCCAGACCGACGGCGGCCCCGTCAGCAAGCTCGCCGCCGAGCGGTATCTGTGCAAGGCGGCGAGGCTTCCCCTCTTCTGGCAGTTCATCGGCTTCGGCGATCCGGACAGCAAGCAGTTCGACTTCCTGCGCAGGCTGGACGAGCTGGCCGTGCCGGGCAAGCGGATCGTCGACAACGCCGGGTTCTTCCACGCGGGTGCGGACCCACGCGGGGTTCCGGACGCCGAGCTGTACGACCGGCTGGTGGGCGAGTTCCCGAAGTGGCTGGTGGCCGCGCGGGCTGAGGGCATCGTGCGGGCCCGGGGCATCGTGCCGCCGGTCTGAGGGGTCCTTTCACTATGCCCGTCCGGGTCACGCGGCCTGGCACCGCACCTGGCCGCGTTGCCGAAAAGCCCTAGTAGCTCCTCCCCCACTCTCGGCTCCGCTCGAGCGGGGGCACCCCCATCGAGAGCTTCCCGGCGCCTTGCGATGCACGGCACCAGACCACGCGCCCTGATCGGACGCTCATAGTGAAAGGACCCCTGAGCCCGGCGCGGTCACCCCCTCGTCCCCTTGGCCTATCCCGCCTTACGCCCCATTTGCGCCGTCGCGATGCCGTGCCACGCTGGGAAGGATCCGACGGGGAGGCGACGACGTATGGGCGACGACGGCGCACGACGGGTGTACGGGACGGCCTCCGCTCGCAGGAGACCACCCGCCGGCAAGGGCGAGCAGCTCGCCGACTGGGCGGACGGGCGGCTCGGGCTCTTCGGGCTGGCCAGGGCCAACATGCGCAAGGTCTTCCCCGACCACTGGTCCTTCATGCTGGGCGAGGTCACCCTCTACAGCTTCATCGTGCTCATCCTGACGGGCGTCTACCTCACCCTGTTCTTCGAGCCGAGCATGCAGGAGGTCGTCTACAACGGCTCCTACACGGAGCTCAACGGCGTGCTCATGTCCAGGGCCTTCGAGTCCACGCTGGACATCAGCTTCGACGTGCGCGGCGGGCTGCTGATCCGGCAGATCCACCACTGGGCGGCGCTGGTCTTCATCACCGGCATGCTGGTGCACATGATGCGGGTGTTCTTCACGGGTGCCTTCCGCAAGCCGCGCGAGCTCAACTGGCTCTTCGGCTGGACCCTGCTGATGCTCGGCATCATCACCGGCCTGACCGGCTACTCGCTCCCCGACGACCTGCTCTCCGGCACCGGCATCCGCTTCGCGCAGGGCGCGATCCTGTCGATTCCGATCGTCGGAACGTATCTGTCGTTCTTCCTCTTCGGCGGGGAGTTCCCGGGCGAGGACATCATCTCCAGGCTGTACCCGGTCCACATCCTGCTGCTGCCCGGGATCATGCTGGGCCTGGTCACCGCCCATCTGATCCTGGTCTTCTACCACAAGCACACCCAGTTCCCGGGCCCCGGACGCAAGGAGCGGTCGGTCGTCGGGATGCCCTTCCTGCCGGTCTACATGGCCAAGGCGGGCGGCTTCTTCTTCCTCGTCTTCGGCGTCCTGACGGTGATGGGCGCGCTCGCCCAGATCAACCCCGTGTGGGCCTTCGGCCCTTACAGACCCGACCTGGTCACCACGGGCGCCCAGCCCGACTGGTACCTCGGGTTCTCCGAGGGCCTGATCCGGGTGATGCCGGGATGGGAGATCAACCTCTGGGGGCACACGCTCGTCCTCGGAGTGTTCATCCCCTTCTCGCTCTTCCCGCTGATCCTGCTCGCCCTCGGCCTCTATCCCTTCATCGAGGCGTGGATCACCGGCGACAAGCGCGAGCACCACATCCTGGACCGGCCGCGCAACGCGCCCGTGCGCACCGGCCTGGGCGTGGCCTGGCTGACCCTGTACGCGGTGCTGCTGATCGGCGGCGGCAACGACATCGTGGCCACGCATCTGCATCTGTCCATCAACGTGATCACCTGGTTCGTGCGGATCGGCGTGTTCGTGCTGCCGGTCGTCGCCTTCATCGTCACGAAGAAGATCTGCATGGGCCTCCAGCGCCGCGACCGCGACAAGGTGCTGCACGGCAGGGAGACGGGCACGATCAAGCGGCTGACGAACGGCGAGTACATCGAGCTGCACGAGCCCCTCGCGCAGAGCGAGCTGTTCACCCTCACCCAGCACGAGCAGCGCCCGCCGTACGAGATCGGGGCCGAGACCGACGCGGGCGGGGTCCGCCGCAAGGTCAGACGGTCCGAGCGGCTGCGGGCCCGGCTCGCCAAGGCCATGTTCGGGCCCGACGCGCGGATCGAGAAGCCGACGGCGGAGGAGTACCGGGAGATCACCAGCGGCGATCACCAGCCGCACTGACGACCAGGGCCCGGCACTCCCCGGGGTCGCCCCAAGCGGTGCGCAGGGCCCGGGCCTTGGTCAGCCACAGCGACAGGTCGCACTCCGCCGTGTAGCCGATCGCGCCGTGCAGCTGCAGCGCGGTACGCGCGGTGCCGTACGCCGCCTCGCAGGCGGCGGCCTTGGCGGCGGCGACATCGGTCGGCTCCATGGTCAGCGCGGCGCCGAAGACCAGCGGCCGGGCGAACTCCAGGGCGATCTTCGCGTCGGCCAGCCGGTGCCCGACCGCCTGGAACGAGCCGACGGGCACCCCGAACTGGCTGCGCTGCTTGACGTACGCGACGGTTCTGTCGAGCAGCGCGAGGCCCACGCCGAGGGCCTGGGCGGCGGTGGCGAGCCGGGCCCAGGCGAGGGCGGCCCGGTCCGTGGTGGTGTCGAGGACTTCGCCGCCGGGGGCGAGGGGGGTGAGGCGGCGGGCCGGGTCGAGGGAGGGGCGGACGGGGCCGTGGCCGGGGGAGAGGCGGATGCCTTCGGGCGTCCAGGCGAGCCGGAGGGCGGCCGCGTCGCCGTCCAGGGCGTACGGGCCCTGCGGCGGCTGTGGCCGGGGCGTCCGGTGAGGTTCACGCATCGCGCGCGGCCCATGCCCGCGCTGCGGCCGGGGGCCGTGAGCCCCATGCGGTCCGGGCTCGCGGGGCCGCCCCCGCGGCGCGCCCGGACCGGGCGGGGCCACCGTCGCCATCGTCCCGCCGGACGCCAGTGCCGGCAGCAGCCGCTCGGCGAAGCCCGGGTCGGCACCGGTGAGAAGTACCGCCGCCGTGATCGTCTCGACCAGCGGTCCCGGTACCGCGTGGCGGCCCAGCTCCACGAACGCGACGACCAGTTCGACCGGGCGCGGGCCCAGCCCCTCGTACGCCTCCGGGACCGCCAGCGCGAACACCCCCGTCTCCGCGACCCGCGACCACAGCGCCCGCCCGCTCGCATGGTCGCCCCGGCTCCAGGCCCGTACGACCGCGGGTGTGTCGGCGTGAGTGAGCAGGGCGTCCAGCGACGCGGCGAAGGCGCGTTGCCCGGGATCGAGGAGGAAGCGCACAGGTGACCCTTCTGTGTCAGCCGGGTCGGTCGGGTCGGCAGGGTCGGTCGGGTCGGTCGGCCGCTCCGGCAGGGCTCGCGGCCCCTTTGGTGGCCTCGGCGTCGGCGGAGCCCCCGGCATCAGCGGCGCCCCTTCGGCAGGCCGAGCAGGCGCTCGGCGATGATGTCGCGCTGGATCTCGTTCGTGCCCGCGTAGATCGGCCCCGCGAGCGCGAAGACGTACCGCTCCGCCCAGTCGGTGTCCGCAAGCTCGCCCTCCGGGCCGAGGAGATCGAGGGCCGTCTCGTGCAGCCCGATGTCCAGCTCGGACCAGAAGACCTTGTTGAGACTCGACTCCGGGCCGACCGCCTGGCCCGCCAGGAAACGGGAGGCCGCCGCGTACGTGAAGAGCTGGTAGGCCCGCGCGCCGATCAGGGCGTCGGCCACCCGGTCCCGAGCGGACACCGGAGCACCCCGCTCCCGCCACAGCCCCTCCAGCCGCCGCGCGGCGGCGAGGAAGCGGCCGGGGGAGCGGAGCATCAGCCCGCGTTCGTTGCCCGCCGTCGACATGGCGATCCGCCAGCCCTGGCCGGGGGCGCCGATCACGTCCTCGTCGGGCACGAAGACCTCGTCCAGGAACAGCTCCGCGAAGGCCGGCTTGCCGTCGAGACGGGCGATCGGGCGGACCGTGACGCCGGGGGCGCGCAGGCCGAACATGAGATACGTCAGGCCCTGGTGGGGTTTCGGGGCCTCCGGGTCGCTGCGGAACAGGCCGAACGCGCGGTCGGCGAACGCGGCACGCGAGGACCAGGTCTTCTGGCCGCTCAGCAGCCAGCCGCCGTCCGTGCGCACGGCCTTCGCCCGCAGCGACGCCAGGTCCGAACCGGCCTCGGGCTCCGACCAGGCCTGCGCCCAGATCACCTCGCCGGAGGCCATCGCGGGCAGCACCCGGGCCCGCTGCTCCTCCGTGCCGTGGTCGAGGAGGGTCGGGGCGAGCAGATGGATGCCGTTCTGGCTGACGCGCCCCGGGGCGTCCGCCGCGTAGTACTCCTCCTCGAAGAGCAGCCACCGCAGCAGCCCGGAGTCCCGCCCGCCGTACGCCGACGGCCAGTTGACCACCGACCAGCGGTCCGCCGCCAGCTCCGCCTCCCAGGCGCGGTGCGCGGCGAAACCCTCCGCCGTCTCCAGCGAGGGCAGCGGCTCGCGCGGCACGTGCGCGTGCAGCCACTCCCGCACCTCGGTGCGGAACTCCTCGTCCGCCGGGGACAACGCGAGGTCCATGACCGCCCTCCTTCCCTAACAAGTGTTTGGTAGGTTAGCGTGAGCCCATGACAGACGTCGAGAGCCCGACGTACGTGCCCGGTCACGGCCTGCTGACAGGCCGGACCGCCGTCGTCACCGCGGCGGCCGGCGCGGGGATCGGCGGGGCCACCGCACGGCGCCTCCTGGAGGAGGGCGCACGCGTGCTGATCAGCGACGCGCACGTGCGGCGGCTCAAGGAGCACGAGGCGGAGCTGGCCGCCGAGTTCGGCACGGCGTCGGTCGCCGCCGTGCCCTGCGACGTCACCGACGAGACACAGGTGCGCACGCTCTTCGAGACGGCCGTACGGGAGCACGGACGCCTCGACGTGGTGGTCAACAACGCCGGTCTCGGCGGCACCGCGCAGCTCGTCGACATGACCGACGACCAGTGGTCCCGCGTCCTGGACGTCACACTGAACGGCACCTTCCGGTGCGTACGGGCCGCCCTGCGCCACATGAAGGAGGCCCGCGGCGGCGTGATCGTCAACAACGCCTCCGTCGTCGGCTGGCGCGCCCAGGCCGGACAGGCCCACTACGCCGCCGCCAAGGCCGGCGTGATGGCACTGACCCGCTGCGCGGCCGTCGAGGCGGCCGGCTACGGGGTCCGGGTCAACGCCGTGGCACCCAGCCTCGCCCTGCATCCGCACCTGGTGAAGGTCACCACACCCGAACTCCTCGCCGAGCTGACCGAACGCGAGGCCTACGGGCGGTACGCCGAGCCCTGGGAGGTGGCCAACGTGATCGTGTTCCTGGCCTCCGGCTACTCCTCGTACATGACGGGAGAAGTGGTGTCCGTCAGCAGCCGGCATGCCTAGCAGGGGTCTGGGACGACAATGGACCCGTGCCTCCTACGAAGAAGAAGCCCCAGGTGACCGCAGCCCCGGCCCGTCGCAGCGAACTCCTCGGCACCGCCGCCGAGGTCTTCGCCGAACAGGGCTACAACGCCACCACCGTCCGCAAGATCGCGGACCACGCGGGCATGCTCGCGGGCAGCCTCTACTACCACTTCGACTCCAAGGAGTCGATGCTGGAGGAGATCCTGCGCACCTTCCTCGACGAGCTCTGGGACGGCTACGACGCCGTCCTGGACGCCGGGCTCGGCCCCCGCGAGACGCTTCAGGCCCTGGTCACCGAGTCGTTCCGGGAGATCGACCGGCACCGCCCGGCCGTCGCGATCTACCAGAAGGAGAGCAAGCAGCTCGTGGCGCAGGAGCGGTTCGCGTTCCTCGCCGAGTCACAGCGCAGGTTCGAGAAGGCGTGGCTGTCCACCCTGGAGCGCGGCGTCGCCGAGCGGGCCTTCCGCGCCGACCTCGACGTGAGGCTCACCTACCGGTTCGTGCGCGACACGGTGTGGGTCGCCGCGTCCTGGTACCGCCCGGGCGGACAGCACAGCCCGGAGGAGATCGCCCGGCAGTACCTGTCGATGGTGCTGGACGGGATCGCCGTACGCGAACAGCCCTGAGGGGTCCTTGACTGCGAGGGAGTTGTCATGGCCGAGGCCTACATCGTCGAAGCGGTGCGGACGCCCGTCGGGCGGCGCGGGGGAGGGCTGAGCGCGGTCCATCCGGCCGACCTCGGCGCGCACGCCCTGGGCGAGCTGATGCGCCGCTCGGGCGTCGACCCGGCCGCCGTGGAGGACGTCGTGCTCGGCTGTCTGGACGCCGTGGGCCCGCAGGCCGGGGACATCGCCCGGACCTGCTGGCTGGCGGCCGGACTGCCCGAGGAGGTGCCGGGCGTGACCGTCGACCGGCAGTGCGGCTCCTCGCAGCAGGCCGTGCACTTCGCGGCACAGGCCGTGCTGTCCGGCACCCAGGACCTGGTGGTCGCCGGCGGAGTGCAGAACATGTCGATGATCCCCATCGCCTTCGCCACCCGGCAGGCCGCCGAACCCCTGGGGCTGACGCAGGGGCCGTTCGCCGGCAGCCTCGGCTGGCGGGCGCGGTACGGGGACAAGCCCGTGAACCAGTTCGTGGGCGCCGAGATGATCGCCGCGAAGTGGGGGATCAGCCGCCGCGACCAGGAGGAGTTCGCCCTGCGCTCCCACCAGCGGGCGGTCCGGGCGATCGACGAGGGCCGCTTCGACCGCGAGACCGTGCCATATGAGCAGATGACGACCGACGAGGGCCCCCGCCGGGACACCTCCCTGGAGAAGATGGCCGGACTCAAACCCGTCCTCGACGGCGGCACGATCACCGCCGCCTGCTCCTCGCAGGTCTCCGACGGGGCGGCGGCGATGCTGCTGGCCTCCGAGCAGGCCGTGCGCGACCACGGGCTCACCCCACGCGCGCGCGTGCACCATCTCTCGGTGCGCGGCGAGGACCCGATCCGCATGCTCACCGCCCCGATCCCGGCCACCGCCCACGCCCTGAAGAAGACCGGCATGACCATCGACGACATCGACCTCGTCGAGATCAACGAGGCCTTCGCCCCGGTCGTCCTGGCCTGGCAGAAGGAGACCGGCGCCGACCCGGACAGGGTCAACGTCAACGGCGGGGCCATCGCCCTGGGCCATCCGCTCGGCGCGACCGGCGTGAAGCTGATGACCACCCTGCTGCACGAACTGGAGCGCACCTGCGGCCGGTTCGGCCTGCAGACCATGTGCGAGGGCGGCGGACAGGCCAATGTGACGATCATCGAGCGGCTCTGAGCCGCGTCAGCGTCTCGTCCGCCTCCTCCATGATCCGCTCCACCAGCTCCGCGCACGACGGCAGGTCGTCGACCACCCCGGCGACCTGCCCGGACGCCATCACTCCCAGGTCCGTACGGCCGTCGACCATCGCGGCCCTCAGCAGCATCGGCGTGTTCGCGGCGAGCAGCACCTGACTCCACGACAGGTCCTTGCCGTGCCTCAGGGCGAGGCCGTCCCTCAGCATCCCGCGCCAGGTCGTGCCCGACAGCCGACGGAATCCGGACGCGTGGCGCAGCGCCCGCAGCAACGCGCGTGTCCGCCCCGCCCGCTCCAGGGCACCGACGAACTCCGTCCGCAGCATGCGGTGCGGCAGCCCGTCGACGGCTCTCGTCACCGTCACATCCCGCACCGTCGCGGCCAGATACCGCGCCTTCACCGCGTCCGGCACGGTCGAGTCCGAGGTGAGCAGGAACCGTGTGCCCATGGCGATGCCCGCCGCCCCGTAGGCCAGGGCCGCGACCAGCCCGCGTCCGTCGAAGAACCCGCCCGCCGCCACGACCGGTATGTCCACGGCGTCCACCACCTGCGGCAGCAGCACCGTCGTCGCCACCTCACCGGTGTGCCCGCCGCCCTCCGCGCCCTGCACGAGCACCGCGTCCGCGCCCCACGCCGCGACCTTCTCGGCGTGCCGCCGCGCCCCCACGGTCGGCATGACGACCACGCCGGCCTCCTTGAGCTCGCCGATCAGCTCCCGGGACGGGGCCAGGGCGAAGGAGGCGACCCGTACGCCCTCCTCGACCAGGATCCGGACACGGTCCCCGGCGTCCGCCGCGTCGGCGCGCAGATTCACCCCGAACGGCGCCTCGGTGCGGGCCCGGACCTCCCGTACGGCCGCGCGCAGCTGGTCGGGCGTCATCGTCGCGGAGGCCAGGATGCCGAGGGCACCGGCGTTCGCCGTGGCGCTGACCAGACGCGGGCCCGCCACCCAGCCCATCCCGGTCTGCACGACGGGGTGACGGACACCGGTCAGCCGGGTCAGCGCCGTCTCCCTCACGAGGCGACCTCCCGGGCACGGGTCCCGGCCGGGTCGACGACCTCACGGATCAGCCGCAGTTCCTCGGCGCTCGGCGCACGGGTCGTGGCCACCTCGTCCGGGACGGCCAGCTCGAAGCCCGTCGCCTCCCTGACCTCGGCCACCGTGACCCCCGGGTGCAGCGAGGCCAGCCGCATCGAGCGGTCGAGGGTGGCGAAGTCGAAGACGCCCAGGTCGGAGACGACCCGCGGGATGCGGTGGTGCCGCGCCCCGGCCGCACGGTCGTAGCCCACCCCGCAGACCATGTCGACCCGCTCGACGAAGACCCGCCGGGAGTGCCTCGGGATCCAGTAACTCGTCGGGTTGTTGAGCGTGTTGACCGGCGCGCCGCGCACCCCGAGCAACTGCCGCCTCGGCCGCTCCCATTCCCCGATGCAGGAGATGTTCTGGTTGCCGAACCGGTCGATCTGGCTCGCGCCCATCATCACGTGCCGCCGCCCGCCGGTGACCCAGGCCAGATGCTGCCGGTACGGCAGCCAGCCCTCCGCTGTCCCGTCCGGGCGGACCAGCGCCGCCTCGCCGTCGGTCAGCAGCAGGTCGGGCGCGAAGGTGAGCCGGGCGAGCCGGGCGCCGACGGAGGGGATCAGCCCCATGGGACTGGCGAGCACCTCGCCGTCTCCCCGCCAGGCCTCGGCACAGGCGATCACGCAGTACTCGGCGCGGGTGGGTCCGGTCATGTCCCCTCCCGTACGGCCGACTGGTACGCCTGCTCGTCCGCGGCGAGGAACCGGGCCGCGAACTCCGGCCAGGGAGTGGTCGCGTAGGTCTTCTGGAAGGCCTCGTCCCGGCCGTAGTCGGGCGCGCAGGACGTGAAGTGAGCCCCGTTCGGAGCTTCGACGACACCGGTGACCGTGTGACGCTTGATCAGCAGGGTCTGAGGCGGGCCCGCCTTCGTCAGCTCGGCCGTGTCGACGATCCGTTCGCAGCTGACGTACGCCGTGTCCGCCGCCTCGCAGAACAGGTCGTCGAAGTAGGGGTCGGGGCCCAGGTACTGGCCGTTGCCCGACCGGTCCGCGCGGTTGACGTGCACCAGGGCCGCGTCGAGCCGCAGGGCGGGCATCGCGACGAACGTCTCCCCGTCCTCGTAGGGCGAAGTGACCGTCCGCAGGTCCGGGTTGACCCGCATCACGTCCGAACCGAGCCCGGCGCGCACCGGCAGGAACGGCAGCCGGTTCGCCGCCGCGCGCAGCCCCCACATGAACATCGCCTCGTCGACCTCCGTCAGTTCGAAGGCCCCCCGCTCGCGGGCCGCGCGGTAGTGCGGCTCCAGGGGGATCGAGTCGAGGGTGACGAAGGCCGCGACCAGCTTCCGGACGCGCCCGGCGGCGGCCAGCACGCCCACGTCCGGGCCGCCGTACGAGACGACGGTGAGATCGGTGATCTCCGACCTCAGCAGCGCTCTGACCAGGGCCATCGGCTTGCGGCGCGAGCCCCAGCCGCCGATGCCGAGGGTCATGCCGCTGTGCAGACGGGAGACGACCTCGTCGGCGGTCATCGTCTTGTCGCTCACCTACCCACCCTCCTTCTCCTTCCCGAAGCCGGCCCGCACCCGGTCGGCCACGCCGCTGAGGTTCGCCTCGAAGGTGAAACCCTGCTCGAAGCGGTAGCTGCGGCGCACGTCGACCGGATCGATGCCGTTGATGGCCGCCTTGGCCAGGCGCAGCAGCTGCCCGTCCTTCGCGGCGATCTCGCGCGCCAGCTCCAGTGCGGCGGCCGTCAGTTCCTCGCGCGGTACGACCCGCCACACCGAGCCGTGCGCGTGCAGCTCGGCCGCGCCCACCGTGCGCGAGGTGTAGTACAGGGCACGCATCAGGTGCTGCGGGACCAGCCGGGCCAGATGCGTGGCCGCGCCCAGGGCGCCCCGGTCCAGCTCGGGCAGCCCGAACACCGCGTCCTCGCTCGCCACGATCGCGTCCGCGTTCCCCACGAGGCCGATGCCGCCGCCCAGGCAGAAGCCCCGTACCGCCGCCACGACCGGCACCGCGCAGTCGTACACGGCCGCGAAGGCCTCGGCGCAGGCGCGGTTGGCGCCGATCAACGCGCTGTTCCCGTCCCGCTGTATCTCCTTGATGTCCACACCCGCGTTGAACCCGCGCCCCTCGGCCGTCAGCACCACGCACCGCACCTCCGGGTCGCGTCCGGCCGCCCGCACGGCCTCGGCCAGCGCGAACCAGCCGGCCACCGGCAGCGCGTTCACCGGAGGGAAGCCGACCGTGACAACGGCTATGCCTTTTTCCACGCACGAGGTGGAGACACCCATGGCCGCATCAGCTACCTTTCCACCAAACGTTTGTTAGGTGGAAAGGTAGCAGCGCATGGAGCTGGACGGGAAGGTCGCCGTCGTCACGGGCGGCACCCGGGGCGTGGGCGCCGGCATCGCGCGCGCCTTCGTGCGGGCCGGTGCGAAGGTCGTGGTCTGCGCCCGCCGGCCCCCGGAAGTGCCGCAGCCCGGGACCGAGTTCGTGCCGCTGGACGTCCGTGACCCCGAGGCGGTCCGCCGCGTCCTCGCCGGCCTGCCCCGCATGGACGTCCTGGTCAACAACGCGGGCGGCGCACCGCACCGGCTGCTCACCGCGGCCGACGCCGAGCGGCACGCGCGCGTGGTGGAGCTCAACCTGGTCGCCCCCCTGACCGTGTCCCTCGCCGCGTACGACCACCTGCGGCGCGCCAAGGGCTCGATCGTCATGATCGGCAGTGTCAGCGGGAGCCGCCCCTCGCCCGGCACCGCCGCCTACGGTGCCGCCAAGGCGGGCCTGGAGAGCCTCGCCCGCTCGATGGCCGTGGAGTGGGCGCCCGGCATCCGGGTCAACACCCTCGTCGTGGGCATGGTCCGCACCGAGCTGTCCGACCTCCACTACGGCGACCGGGACGGCGTCGCCGCCGTCTCCCGCACCGTCCCGCTCGGCCGTCTCGCCGAGCCGTCCGATGTCGGCGCGGCCGCGGTGTTCCTCGCCTCCGACGCGGCCGCCTACATCAGCGGCGCGAGCCTGTTCGTCCACGGGGGCGGGGAGCGCCCCGCCTTCCTGGACGCCGCGACCGCGAACAAGGAGCTGTGACATGAGCGCACTCTGCGACGGCCGGGTCGTCGTCATCACCGGCGCCGGACGGGGGCTCGGCCGCGCGCACGCACTCGCGTACGCCGCCGAGGGCGCCCGGCTCGTCGTCAACGACCTCGGCGTCGGCCTCGACGGCACATCCGGAGCCCAGGACACAACCGGCCCCGGCAGCCCGGCAGCCCTGGTCGCCCAGGAGATCCGCGCGGCGGGCGGCGAGGCCGTGCAGCACTCCGGCGACATCGCCACGACCGAGGGCGCCGCCTCCCTGATCCGGACCGCCCTGGAGACGTACGGGCGGCTCGACACGCTCGTCAACAACGCGGGCTTCCTGCGCGACCGGATGCTGGTCAACCTCGACGAGGACGACTTCGACGCCGTCATACGCGTCCACCTCAAGGGCCACTTCCTGCCCCTGCGGCACGCCGCCGCGCACTGGCGGGCCGAGGTCAAGGCGGGCCGCCGGCCCGAGGCCCGCGTCGTCAACACCAGCAGCGGCGCCGGTCTGCTGGGCTCCGTCGGACAGGGCAACTACAGCGCCGCGAAGGCCGGGATCGTCGCCCTGACACTCGTCGCGGCGGCCGAACTGCACCGCTACGGCGTCCAGGCCAACGCGATCGCCCCCGCCGCCCGGACCCGGATGACGGAGCACACCTTCGCCGACACCATGGCGGCACCCGACTCGGGCTTCGACACGATGGCCCCGGAGAACGTCTCCCCCCTGGTCGTCTGGCTCGGCTCGGCCGCGAGCGCCGGCGTGACGGGCCGCGTCTTCGAGGCGGAGGGGGGCCGGATCACGGTGATGGAGGGGTGGCGGCCGGGGCCGAGCACGGACAGGGGCGGGCGGTGGAGCCCGGCGGAGGCGGGGGAGGCGGCACGGAAGCTGCTGGCGGAGGCGGGAGAGCCCGGGGCCGTCTACGGGGCGTAGGGGGGCGCGAGGGCACCTCTTTCCCAACCGATTCGGGCGGCGGGTGGGCATAGCCGGGGGTCTGGGGGCGGAGCCCCCCCCGCACACACCCGCGCACCCGCACACACCCGCGCACCCGCACACACCCGCGCACCCGCCCACCCGCACACACCTACGTGTCGCACTCCAGCACACTCCGGCACAACGCACACCGCGCCCGAACCCGCCCCCGCACTGGCACCCTGATCCGCTGGTGACAGGTCGGACAGGGAAACGACACCCGCAACCGCCCACCCCCGTCAGGGGAGAACGCGTACCGCACCCCCGGCCCCGTCCCCCCGGCCCCCGCCGCATGCCGCCGGTCCCGGGCATACCGCCGCCGCCCCGCCCACCCCGCCGCCGTCAACGGCGGCTGCCGCTCATCGCGCCGGGCCAGCTCCATCCCCTTCACATACGCCGTGTACGCCTGAGCGCTGGTGAACCACACCGACGGGTCCTCCCCGAAGACCAGTGCCCGCTTGGCCAGCACGTACCCGAACTCCTCCGGCGTCAGATACCCCAGTTTCTGCGACGACGCCCCGTCCTCCCGGAACGCGTCCAGCAGCAGCCAGCCCGCCCCCAGATACGTCGTCGCCGTGTCCGTCAGGATCTCGTTGTCCCGGACGCCCGGGAAGGACAGGTCCAGGCGGTGCAGGTACACATGCATCACCTCGTGCGCGAGGGCCGCCCCGATGTCCCTGCGATGTGTACGGAACCGGTCGTTCAGCTCCACGAAGTACTCCGGCCCGGCCGCGAGCTCGACGTTCGCCGCGTGCCGCATCTCCCGGAAGCTCACGATCAGCCGGGCGTCCGGAAGCCGGTAGTGCCGCACCAGCTCCTGCGCCACCCGCTGCGCCCCCAGATACAGGTCGTCGGTGTCGCAGAACGCCACATCGGCCGGGACCACGCTGGTCTCGAACGTCTGGATCGTGTCGTACGACAGACGCTTGTACAACGCCGTGATGGCGGCCCGCACCGTCTCCAGATGCGGGTAGCCGTGCTCGACCGGCCCGTCGTTCGCCACGCCTCACCCCCAAGACGCCCCAGAACCCGGTTCCACTGTACGAAAGTGTGACGCCCCGGGCCTGCGCCGCCGCCGCGAAAACCGGTCGTCCCGCCCGTACCCCGCCGGCAGAATCCCGGCCGTGACCAGCGAACAGCGCACCGTCGCCGCCGAGCTCCGGGTGGGCGGCCAGGACGACGACCTCGAAGAGCGGCTCGACGAGGAACTGACCGCCTTCAACACCGCCTCCGCCGACGGCGCCGTCACCGAGCCCCTCTCCGTCCGCGTCACCGACGAGAGAGACGAGCTGATCGGCGGCCTCACCGCCTGGACCTGGGGCAGCCTCTGCTCCGTGGACATGCTCTGGGTGCGGGAGGACCAGCGGCACGCCGGCTGGGGCGGCCGGCTGATGCGCGCGGCGGAGACCGAGGCGGCCCGGCGCGGCTGCACCGACATGATCGTCTCCACCTACAGCTTCCAGGCGCCCGGCTTCTACCCCCGGCTCGGCTACCGGGAACGGGCCCGCATCCAGGGCGTGCCCGGCGGACACGAGGACGTCTACTTCCACAAACGGATCAGCCCAGCCGAAGGGTGAGACGACATACGGCCGTCCGGAGTGATCCCCGTAGGCTGACGCCCTATGACCACCAGCAACACCGGCACCGGTGACGTCGACGCCGCCGTCCGCGAGGAGCTCGCCCGGCTGCGCGACAGCATCGACAACATCGACGCGGCCGTCGTCCACATGCTCGCCGAGCGCTTCAAGTGCACCCAGCAGGTCGGCCACCTCAAGGCCAGGCACCAGCTGCCGCCCGCCGACCCGGCCCGCGAGGCCCGCCAGATCGACCGGCTGCGCACCCTCGCCGAGAACGCCAAACTGGACCCGGCCTTCGCTGAGAAGTTCCTGAACTTCATCGTCGCCGAGGTCATCCGCCATCACGAGCGCATCGCCGACGAGACCCTCAACGGCTCGGCGCCCGGCGGCCACTGACCTCGGCATCTCCCCCGGGGGGAGTGACACGGCGGCCCGCGCCGGGCATGCTGCGCTGTGCACAGCATGTCAAATGACGAGCACTGCGCGTCAGTGTCCCGGACTTACTCTGGTCCTCCACGAGGGAGGGGCGTCGGGCCATGCCGTCGGATACCAGGATCCTCATCGTCGACGACCACGAGGACACGCTCTACGCACTGGAGAGCGCCCTGGCCCCGCTGGGCTATCTGCTCGGCCGGGCCACCAGCGGCGACGAGGCGCTCAAGCAGGTGCTCCGCGGCCAGGTCGGCCTGCTGCTGCTCGACGTGCGCATGCCCGGCGTCAGCGGCCTGGAAGTCGTGCGCTACATGCGGCGCGTCGAACAGACCCAGCACATCCCGGTGATCCTGCTGACCGGCTTCGGCGCCGACCACGAACTGACCACCACCGCCTTCCGCCTCGGCGTCGCCGACCTCGTCATGAAACCCGTGGACCCCTGGGCCCTGCGCACCAAGGTCCGCTACCTCTACGACGCCCAGCAACGCCACCTCGCCCTGGAACGGGAAGTGCGCCGGCTGCGCGCCCTCGCACAGGAGCACACCGAGGCCGTAGCGCACCCCGCGCGCCCCGCCCTGCCGCATCCCGACGCGCGCGTACCGACCCAACGGCCCGTGGGGGCGCACGCCGGGGAGCTGGAAAAAGACCGCACCTAGACCGGACATTGGGCACGTACCGATCCGCCCCTGTGCCTTGCCGGTGCCATCAGGCAGCATGTCACGCATGTCCGTACTGACGCGCGACGAAGCGCAGACCCGAGCAGAGCTCCTCGACGTGCACCGCTACACGATCGAACTCGACCTGACCACCGGCGACGAGACCTTCGACTCCCGCACCCTGATCAGGTTCAGCGCCCGCACCGACGGAGACACCTTCGTCGAGGTCAGGCCGGACGAGCTGCGCTCCGTCACCCTCGACGGACACCCCCTGGACCCGGAAACCCTCGACGGCAACCGGCTCCCCCTGAAGAACCTCACCCCCGGCGAGCACGAACTGCGCGTACACGCCCTCATGCGCTACTCCCGCACCGGCGAGGGCATGCACCGCTTCACCGACCCCACCGACGGCGAGACCTACGTCTACACCCAGCTCTTCCTCGACGACGTCCAGCGCGTCTTCGCCGCCTTCGACCAGCCCGACCTCAAAGCCGTCTTCGAACTGTCCGTCCAGGCCCCCGACGGCTGGACCGTCCTCGCCAACGGCATCACCGAACACACCGACGGCGTATGGAAGGCCGCCCCCACACCACTGATCTCCACCTACCTCGTCGCCGTCGCCGCCGGCCCCTGGCACTCCGTACGCACCGAACACCGCGGCCTGCCCTTCGGCCTGCACTGCCGCCGCTCCCTCGCCCCCTACCTGGACGCCGACGCCGACGAACTCCTCGACGTCACACGCGCCTGCTACGACCGCTACCACGAGAAGTTCGACGAGCCCTACCCCTTCGACTCCTACGACCAGGCCTTCGTCCCCGAGTTCAACGCCGGCGCCATGGAGAACCCCGGCCTCGTCACCTTCCGCGACGAGTTCGTCTACCGCTCCGCCGTCACCGACACCGAACGCCAGACCCGCGCCATGGTCATCGCCCACGAGATGGCCCACATGTGGTTCGGCGACCTCGTCACCCTCAAGTGGTGGGACGACATCTGGCTGAACGAGTCCTTCGCCGAGTACATGGGCTACCAGACCCTCACCGAAGCCACCCGCTACGCCGACACCTGGACCGACTTCGGCGTCACCCGCAAGTCCTGGGGCTACGACGCCGACCAGCGCCCCTCCACCCACCCCGTCGCCCCCGAAGCCGTCGACGACACCGCCTCCGCACTCCTCAACTTCGACGGCATCTCCTACGCCAAGGGCGCCAGCGCCCTGCGGCAACTGGTCGCCTGGCTCGGCGAGAAGGACTTCCTCGCCGGCATCAACACCCACTTCGCCCGGCACAAGTTCGGCAACGCCACCCTCGCCGACTTCATCGACTCCCTCGCCGGCGCCACCGAGCGCGACGTCCACGCCTGGGCCGACGCCTGGCTGCGCACCACCGGCGTCGACACCCTCACCCCCCAGATCGCCCCCGGCGAAAACGGCACCTGCGCCCTCACCGTCGACCACGCCGGCAGCCGCCCCCACCACATCGCCGTCGGCCTCTACGACCGGGACCTCGGCGACGACGGCGGCCACCTCGCCCTGCGCGAACGCCTTCACCTGGACCTGCCGCGCGACGACGCCCACCCCCTCGGCAAGCGCCCGGCCCTGCTCCTCCTCAACGACGGCGACCTGACCTACGCCAAGGTCCGCTTCGACCCCGAGTCCTTCGAGACGATCCGCAAGGAGCTGTCCGGCCTGCCCGAACCGCTCACCCGCGCGGTCGTCTGGAACGCCCTGCGCGACGCCGTCCGCGACGGCGAACTGGCCCCCGCCGCCTACCTGGAGACCGCCAGGGCCCACCTCCCGCTCGAGACCGACCTCGCCGTCGTCCAAGGCGTCCTCGCCTTCGCGTCCACGTACATCACCGACCACTACCTCACCCCCGAGGAACGCCCCGCCGCGCTCGCCACCCTCTCCGACCTGTGCCGCGACCTCATCCGCCGCACCGAGGACGGCGACAACCCCGGCCTGCGCCTGATCGCCGTACGCCACCGCATCGACGTCGCGGCCCACCCCGACACCATCGCCGCCTGGCTCGCCGACGGCACCGTCCCCGGCGGCCCGGAACTCGACCCCGAACTGCGCTGGCGCGTCCTCGCCCGGCTCGCCGTCCTCGGCGCCACCGACGAGGCCGCCATCACCGCCGAACTGGAACGCGACCCCAGCGCCACCGGCCAGGAAGGCGCCGCCCACTGCCGGGCCGCCCTGCCCGACCCGGAGGCCAAGGCCCGCGCCTGGCAGACGATGTTCGGCACCGACGACCTGTCCAACTACCTCTTCACCGCCACCGCCGCCGGCTTCTGGCAGCCCGAACAGGCCGACCTGGTACGCGATTACGTGCCGCGCTACTACACCGACGCGGTGGCCGTCGCCGAACGCCGCGGCCCCGCCATCGCCACCGCCGTCGGCCGCTCGGCCTTCCCCGCCCACGCGGTCGACGCCGACCACCTCCGCCTGGGCCAGGAGCGCCTGCGCGACGCCGAACCGATCCCGGCCCTGCACCGCAAGCTCGTCGACCAACTGGACGACCTGAAGCGGGCATTGCGGGTGCGGCAGGTCCCGCGACCGTAGGACGGCCGGCGCCGGGCACGTCCCTGGCGCCGCACTCCTCCCAGGGGTTGAGACGGCCGGACCCCAACAGGTTCTCCCGTACGGAAGTACCTCCACCCGGGTCCGGTCGTTGGGCTTCACGGGCGCGACGCCCCGCTCCCCGGAGGATGCCCATGAGCACGCCGCCCCTCGCCTCAGGCCCCGAAGGCCCACCCGCCCTGCGGCCGTTGCTCGACACCGTCCTCGAAGCGCTGGACGCCGGCGCCCGGGCGCGCGGCGGACCCTTGCCGGCTGGCGGACCGCAGGCGGTCGCGGCCCACGTGCGCGAAACGGCGGGAGAGATCCTCCCCGACCAGGGCGACCCACACGCCCTGCGCGCCCTGGTCCATGCCTTCGCCGAAGGCGCCGCCGACCCCGCACACCCCCTGTGCGCCGCCCACCTCCACTGCCCGTCCCTCGCCGTCGCCGCGGCAGCCGACCTCGCCGCCTCCGCCCTCAACCCGTCCCTCGACTCCTGGGACCAGGCCCCGGCGGCATCGGAGCTGGAAACGCTCGTGACGGGAGCGCTGGCCCGGGAGATCTACCGGCGCGACGCGACCCCCGACTCCCTCATCACCACCGGCGGCACCGAGTCCAACCAACTCGCCCTGCTCCTCGCCCGGGAGGCGCACGGCGGCACCGTACGGCTGGTGTGCGGGGCCAACGCCCACCACTCACTCACGCGAGCCGCCTGGCTGCTCGGACTGCCCCGGCCCGTCGTCGTACCCGCCCCGGCCGGGACCCTCGACCCCGCCGCGCTCGACCAGACCCTCACCCGCCTCCCCGGCCCGCTGCTCGTCGCCGCCACCGCCGGCACCACCGACGCCGGCCTCATCGACCCACTGCCCGAGATCGCCACCCGCTGCGCGGCCCGCGGCGCCCGGCTGCACATCGACGCCGCCTACGGCGGAGGCCTCCTGTTCAGCACCCGGCACCGCACCGCGCTCACCGGACTCGACGCCGCCCACACCATCACCCTCGACCTGCACAAACTCGGCTGGCAACCCATCGCCGCAGGCCTCCTCGCCGTCAAGGACCCCCGCGACCTCACCGCCCTGCGGCAGCGCGCCGACTACCTCAACGCCCCCGACGACACCGAGGCCGGCCTCCCGGACCTGCTCGACCGGTCCCTGCGCACCACCCGCCGCCCCGACGTCCTCAAACTCGCCGTCACCCTCAAAACCCTCGGCCGCGCCGGCCTCGGCACCCTCGTCGACCAGGTCTGCGCCCGAGCCCGCGAGTTCGCCGCCCTCGTCCACGACCACCCCGGCTTCGAACTCCACGCCCCGCCCGTCATCAGCACCGTGCTGTTCCGACCCGAGGGCGCCACCGACACCACCGTCGCCGCCCTACGCCGCGCACTCCTCACCGAAGGCCGCGCCGTCCTCGGCCGAACCCGCCTCGACGGCCGGCTCTGGCTCAAGGCCACCCTCCTCAACCCCGCCACCGGGCCCGACGACCTGGCCGCCCTGCTGCACCTCGTGGCAACACGCCGAGCCACCCTCGTGGAAGGAAACACCCCCCGATGAACCCCGCACACACCCCCGACCCCGCCCCGACGCCCCACCCGCACCACGAGCCCCACACACCCCGCGACCTCGTCGGCATCGGCATCGGCCCCGCCAACCTCTCCCTCGCCGCCCTCGCCCACCCGCTCGGCGAACTCGACACCGTCTTCTACGACCAGCGCCCCGCCTTCGGCTGGCACTCCGGCCTGCTCATCGAGGGCGCCACCATCCAGGTCCCCTTCCTCGCCGACCTCGTGAGCCTCGCCGACCCCACCAGCCCCTGGACCTTCCTCAACTACCTCAGGTCCCGCGAGCGACTCTTCCCCTTCTACTTCGCCGAACGCTTCCACATCCAGCGCGCCGAATACGACGCCTACTGCCGCTGGGTCGGCGAAAGCCTCCCCGGCCTCCACTTCGGCCACCAGGTCGACGCCGTCCGCTGGAACCCCGAACGCGACCTCTTCGAAATCGACTTCACCCAACTCGACACCGACGGAGAAGCCGAAGCCCTCGGCCGCACCTACGCCCGCAACGTCGTCCTCGGCATCGGCACCGAACCGTACGTCCCCGAACCCCTCAAGCCCCTCGCCCAAGCACCCGGCGTCCCCGTCGTCCACGCCGCCGACTACCTCGACCACCGCGCCACCCTCCTCGCCGCCGAACACGTCACCGTCGTCGGCATCGGACAGTCCGGCGCCGAGATCTTCCTCGACCTCCTCCGCAACAAACCCGCCGGCCAGGAGAAACTCCACTGGCTCGGCCGCACCGAGGCCTTCGCGCCCATGGAGTACTCCAAGCTCGGCCTGGAGCACTTCACCCCCGACCACACCCGCTACTTCCACGCCCTGCCCGAAAACACCCGCGACCGGCTCCTCACCGGCCAGTGGCAGCTCCACAAAGGCATCGACACCGCCACCGTCGCCGCCATCCACGACGAGCTCTACCGCCGCACCCTCCACGGCGGCTGGCCCGACGCCGTCCTCACCCCCGGCGTGAACGTCCGCACCGCCGGCCGCGTCGCGACCACCCAGGTGGAACTCCACCTCGAACACGGCCGGCAGGACAGCCGCTCCCGCCTCACCACCGACGCCGTCGTCCTCGCCACCGGCTACCGCGAACGCCCCCTCGACCGCGTCCTCGCCGGACTCGACCCCTACCTGCGCCGCGACAACCGCGAACGCCCCCGCATCGACGAGGACTACCGCCTCGTCCTCGACCCGTCCGTCACCGGCACCGCATACGTCCAGAACGCCGAGACCCACACCCACGGCGTCGGCGCCCCCGACCTCGGCCTCGCCGCCTGGCGCAGCGCCATCATCCTCAACTCCCTGACCGGCAGGGAGGCGTACGCCCTGCCGCGCCGCACCGCCTTCACAACCTTCGGCCTCACACAACGGCAGCAGGTCCCGCCGGCCCGAGAGGCACCGGCACTGACCCCGCTGGTGGACCGAAGGTGACACAGCCCCTGAAAGGCCCTAGAAGACAGGCGTGCCGTTCCGCGTGAGCTTCCAGTCCACCGCCGCGAACTCGGCCGGATCGACCGACCCCTTCGCCTTCACCCAGGCGATCATGGTGTTGCGGATCTCGTCCGAGTTCGACCACAGCAGCTTCGACGCGGCGACATGCGGGAAGTTCCCGCCACCGTTGGCCCGGTAGTTGTTCACCGCGAACACGAACTTCGCGTCATCCGCGAGCGGCTGCCCCCCGAACCGCACATTCGTCACCCGCGAACCCGCCGGCTTCGCGATATCGATCTCATACGCAAGACCGCTCACCACGTCGTAGTTGTAGTCCGGCGTACCGTTCGCGTTCGTCAGCTTCGCCGGATCCACCTGCGCATCCGGCGCCGTCTGCACGAAATAGTTCGCCGAGAACTCCAGATACGCCTTCATCTGCGCACCCGTCATCAGACGCGCCTCCAGCGTGTTCTCGAAGACATACAGACCCGCCACGTCCCGGATCGTCACCTCACCCGCCGGGATCCGCGCACTGCGCGAGAAACACGCCGCCTGCGACAGCACCGGCAACGAGGCATGCTCCGTACCCGCCAGCGCCTGCTTCACCGTGTCCGCCTGGATGTGGTTGATCAGATCGATGATCGGCACATCCTTGAACGGCGCCTCGGCCGACGTCATCTCCGCCGCGTTCGTACCGATGACCTGGTTGACGTACGCCACGACCTTCTCGTGCTCGTCGGTGAGCAGCCTCGTGATCTTCGGGTCCTCCTCCACCATGTTGGAGTTCAGGACCTTCGCGCCCACCTTCTCGACCTTCCAGCAGCCCTTCGCCCACACCAGCTCGAAGTCGAACAGCGTCAGCCGCTGCCCCCACTTCAACGGCTCCGACAGCACCACCTGCTTACCGGTCTTCTTGTTCGTGACGAAGTACTCCGAGATCTCCGTGTGCGCGTGCCCGACCAGAATCGCGTCGATGCCGGGAACCTGCTCGGCGACGAGCCCCGCCGCGTTCTCGATGTACGGCAACTGATCACCGTACGAAGACGTCCCCGACGAACCACTGTGCGCCGACACGATCACCACGTCCGCACCCATCGACCGCAGCCTCGGCACCCACTTCGCCGCCTGCTCCTCCAGACCCGGAAACGTCATCTTCCCCTGCACGTTCGCCTTGTCCCAGATCGCGATCCCCGGGTTGGTCAGCCCCAGCACCGCCACCTTCACATCCCGCCCGAACGGCGTACGCAACCGGTGCATGCTGTACGGCGCGAACGCCGGCCGCAGCGTCTTCGCGTCCAGCGCGTTCGCACCCAGCAGCGGGAAACGGCACTGCTGCTCGAACTTCCGCAGCACCGGAATGCCGTAGTTGAACTCATGGTTGCCGAGCGCCGCCGCGTCGTAGTCCATGGCGTTCATGGCCTGCGCCATCGGGTGCACCGGGCCGCCCTTGGCCGTGATCGGGTCGACCTTCGCGTAGTAGTACGACAGTTGCGTGCCCTGGATCGTGTCGCCCGCGTCGATGAGCAGCGTGTTGCGGCGGCCCTTCTCCTCACGGACCTGGTTCACCAGGGTGGAGACCTTCGCCAGACCGATGTCGTTGTGGTCCTTGTCGTCGAACTCCTTGTCCGTGAAGTAGTCCCAGTTGAAGACATTGCCGTGCAGGTCCGTCGTCCCCATCACGGTGAACGCGTACCGCTTCTCGCGCTGCTTACCGCCGCGCCCCTCGGCCGCCTGCGCACCCGGCGCCGACACCGCACCGGCCAGCGCCACCCCCGCCCCGGTCACGGCGGACTTCCCCAGGAACTTCCGGCGGTTCAACGGCATGTCTGGCTCCCCTTGCGGAATCTGTGAACGACTGCGGAATCTTGAACGACGCGCGTAGATAACGCGCGTAGATTCTGACCCGGTCATGACCGGCCGCAACAGCCCCGCCAGGTTGCGATTAGATGACTCAGCCCACCAACTCCACGCCTCCGGCCAGCCACAACATGACAGAGTGGGGCGTATGACCGCCCCCACCGAAGACGCCCCCCAGCCCGCCGTCCCCTACGGCACACCCGACGCCCCCCGCATCGCCGTCTGCGGCGAAGCCCGCCTCGAAGTCGACCCGGAAATCGCCCGCATCGGCATCACCGTCGCCGCCCGCGGCCGCGACCGGCGCTCCGCCCTCGACGACCTCACCCGCCGCAACACAGGCGTCCTCGACCTCGTCAAGTCCTACGGCGACGCCGTCGAACGCCTGGAGACCGGCGCCTTCTCCATCACACCCGAACTCACCAAACACGGACGCGGCGAACGCATCCGCACCTACCACGGCCGCGTCCACGTCACCGCCGAACTCACCGACTTCACCGCCCTCGGCGAACTCACCACCCGCCTCGCCGACCTCGAACTCACCCGCGTCGACGGCCCCTGGTGGGCCCTGCGCCCCGACTCACCCGCTCACCGCGAAGCCAGGAAAAAGGCCGTACGAGAAGCCGTCCAGCGCGCCCGCGAATACGCCGAAGCACTCGACACCACCCTCTCCGCCCTCGTCGAACTCGCCGACATCGGCGCCGAGAACGCCCCGCCGGCCTACCCCCAGGCCCCCGGCCGCATGCGCTCCGCCGCCTACGCCGGCACCGAGGACACCGCCGCGGCACCCCTCGACCTCGAACCTCAACGCCAGCGCGTCCACGCCCAGATCAACGCCCGCTTCACGATGGTGCCACCGCGGCTGTAGCCGGATTCCCGGGGGTCATTTCGAAAACGCGACCGAGAGATTCCTGCCGCAGAGATTCCTGGCGCTCATCAGAGCACCCCGCCGCACAATTCAACACTTGGCCATAGCGCTTCATTCAAAGTCTGTTGAGTAGTCACTCACGACCAATTCTCTACCGGCCGGTAACTCATAGGCTCACCCCTATGCGCCGAGCAAAGATCGTCTGCACACTGGGCCCCGCCACCGACTCCTACGACCAGATCAAAGACCTGGTCGACGCAGGAATGGACGTAGCCCGATTCAACCTCAGCCACGGCGACCACGCCGAACACGAGGAGCGCTACCACCGGGTACGCAAAGCCGCCGACGAGACCGGCCGCAGCGTCGGCGTCCTCGCCGACCTTCAAGGCCCGAAAATCCGACTCGGCCACTTCACCGAAGGCCCCGTACTCCTTGAACGCGGCGACACCTTCACCATCACCGTCGAAGAAGGCATCGAAGGCAACGGCCACATCTGCGGCACCACCTACGCCGGCCTCGCCACCGACGTCACCCCCGGCGAACGCATCCTCGTCGACGACGGCAAGGTCTGCCTCGAAGTCACCGAAACCGACGGCCCCCGCGTCCACACGAAGGTCGTAGAAGGCGGCGTCATCTCCGACCACAAGGGCCTCAACCTCCCCGGCGTCGCCGTCTCCGTCCCCGCCCTCTCCAAAAAAGACGAAGACGACCTCCGCTGGGCCCTGCGCACCGGCGCCGACATCATCGCCCTCTCCTTCGTCCGCACCGGCCGCGACATCCAAAACGTCCACCGCATCATGGACGAAGAAGGCCGCCGCCTCCCCGTCATCGCCAAAATCGAAAAACCCCAGGCCGTCGAGAACATCGAAGAAATCGTCGCCGCATTCGACGGCATCATGGTCGCCCGCGGAGACCTCGGCGTCGAAATGCCACTCGAACAGGTCCCCATCGTCCAGAAACGCGCCATCAAACTCGCCAGGCGCAACGCCAAACCCGTCATCGTCGCCACCCAGATGCTCGACTCGATGATCGACAACGCCCGCCCCACCCGAGCAGAAGCCTCCGACGTCGCCAACGCCGTCATCGACGGCACCGACGCCGTGATGCTCTCCGGCGAGACCAGCGTCGGCAAACACCCCATCGAAACGGTCCGCACCATGGCCCGCATCGTCGAAGCGGCCGAAGAAGACATCCTGGCAAAAGGCCTCCCGCCGCTCACCGAACGCAACAAACCCCGCACCCAAGGCGGCGCCGTAGCCCGAGCCGCAGCGGAGATGGGCGACTTCCTCGGCGCGAAATTCCTGGTCGCCTTCACCCAGTCCGGCGACACCGCCCGCCGCCTCTCCCGCTACCGCTCCCCGATCCCCCTCCTCGCCTTCACCCCCGACCAGGCCACCCGCTCCCAGCTCAGCCTCACCTGGGGCGTGGAAACGTTCCTCGGCCCCTGCGTCGACTCCACGGACGCGATGGTCGACCAGGTCGACGAACTCCTTCTGCGCTACGGCCGCTGCCGCAAGGGCGACACGGTCGTCATCACGGCAGGCTCCCCTCCCGGCGTCTCCGGCTCGACGAACCTGGTCCGGGTGCACCACATCGCCGAGTAGCCGTCAGTATTTGGGGCCGATGTGGGCGTCCATGAGGGCTACGGAGGCTTTGCGGGCGACAGAGATGTTGAACGGGTTGCCGTTGCGGGTGCAGTGCGTCCACTCGACACCGAGCTTGTCCAGGGTGTCGGTGTAGAGCCGCCGGATGTCGTCGGAGACGTTGGTGAAGAAGTACCGGGGATACTCGTAGCGCTTGCGCTCGCCGGCGACCATGCGGGTCGTCCAGTTGGTGATCCGGCAGCCGTCGGAGTGGATGAGCCCTCGGATGAACTGCCAGGGGTGGGCGTCGACAATGGCTTGCTGCCAGGGTTCGAGGGCAATGAGGCGTTCGTGCTTCTTGCCGGGGCCGTGCTGCGGGAAGAGGCAATGCAGGTGCTTCGAGTAGACCTTCACGTTGCGGCAGCCGGTCTTGCGGACGCGGCAGACGGAGTTCTCGGGGAAGACCGTACGCATGGCCCGTTCGCATTCGTCCATGAGGCCGGGCCATGACTCCGTGCAGGTGATCATGAGGTTGGGTACGCGGTGCTCTGAGTAGTGGCTGACATGGCCATCGCCGAGGTAAAGGGCGAGCAGATAGGAGTAGGCGGGCTCGTCGAGTTCCCGTCCGTCGCATCGGGGGCATCTTGGGTCGTGCCTGCCGGGGCACTCGCCGCGCTGCGCCCGGTCCAGGTGCTTCCAGTAGCCGATCGTGCCCAGCGGCACTCTGAGGTCGCGGGCCACGTCCGCGTTCCTCGCGCCGCCGCGCAGCTGTGTAAGGGCCTTCTGTCGTACTTCAGTGCCATGAGGGAACATGCAGACACTCTGTGTCACCAAACGCGACCCTGGGTAGCAAAAAGCGGAGAACCACGCGAACGTGATCCTCCGCTTTTTGATGTTGTGCCCGGTGTGGGATTCGAACCCACATGCCCGAAGGCACGGTGGTTTGAGCACCGCGAGTCTGACCAGATTCCTCCAACCGGGCAGGCTGTGGAACTGTGGGAAGTGTACCGGGTGACCGCATGACGCTGCAGCTAGGTACGCTCTTGGGAGCAGAACGGCCCTGCCCCGTAACGAGGAGCCCACGTGAGCGCCCCCGAGTCGCCCCAGCCTGTTGACGTGCCCGATGACGACAAGTCGCACGTGCCTCCGCTGACGACCCGTGTCGTCATCGCCGAGGACGAGGCCCTGATCCGGCTCGATCTCAAGGAGATGCTGGAGGAGGAGGGGTACACCGTCGTCGGTGAGGCCGGGGACGGTGAGCAGGCCGTGGAGCTGGCCCGCGAGCATCGCCCGGACCTGGTGATTCTGGACGTGAAGATGCCGAAGATGGACGGTATCTCCGCGGCCGAGAAGATCGCCGAGGAGAGCATCGCGCCGGTGCTGATGCTGACGGCGTTCTCGCAGCGTGACCTCGTGGAGCGGGCCCGGGACGCGGGTGCCATGGCCTACCTGGTGAAGCCGTTCAGCAAGACGGATGTCGTGCCGGCGATCGAGATGGCCGTGTCGCGGTTCACGGAGCTGAGGGAGCTGGAGAAGGAGGTCGCTGACCTCACGCTTCGGCTGGAGACGCGGAAGCTGGTGGACCGGGCGAAGTCGATTCTTCAGACGGAGTACGGGCTGACGGAGCCGAACGCCTTCCGGTGGATTCAGAAGACGTCGATGGACCGGCGCATGTCGATGCAGCAGGTCGCGGAGGCGGTCATCGAGGACGCCGAGGAGAAGAAGTCGAACAAGGGCTGATCAACCCCGCGCAGCACACGAGGCCCGCACCCCATCCGGGGTGCGGGCCTCGTCGCGTGTCCGGCTTGTCAGTCCTCGCCGAGGTAGGCCTTGCGGACGGACTCGTCGTGCAGCAGGTCCTGCCCGGTGCCGGAGAGGACGATGTTGCCGACCTCCATGACATGGCCGTGGTCGGCCAGGGAGAGCGCCGCCTGGGCGTTCTGTTCGACGAGGAGGATCGTCGTGCCCTGGGACTTGAGCTCGGAGATCGTCGCCATGATCTTTTGCATCATGATCGGGGAGAGGCCCATGGAGGGCTCGTCGAGCATGAGCAGTTTCGGCTGGGACATCAGGGCGCGGCCCATGGCGAGCATCTGCTGTTCGCCGCCGGAGAGGGTTCCGGCGGCCTGCTTGCGGCGTTCCCCGAGGATGGGGAAGAGGTCGTAGGCGCGCTGGATGTCCTTCTCGATGCCTTCTTTGTCCTTGCGGAGGAACGCTCCGAGCTGGAGGTTTTCCGCGATGGTGAGGCGGGGGAAGATGTGCCGGCCTTCGGGGGAGTGGGCGAGGCCGAGGGCGACGATCTTGTGGGCGGGGACTCCGCTCAACGGCTTGCCGTCGAAGAGGACCTTTCCGGATGTCGGCTTCAGCAGGCCGGAGAGGGTGCGCAGTGTGGTGGTCTTTCCGGCGCCGTTGGTGCCGATGAGGGTGACGACTTGGCCGGCTTCGACGCTGAAGGAGATGCCTTTGACGGCTTCGATCTTGCCGTAGGAGACCCGGAGGTCTTCGACCTCGAGGAGTGCGGTCACTGGGCTTCTCCCTTGGTGCTGCTGGTGGTGCTGGGTGCTGCTTCCGCGGCGGCTTCTGCGGCTTCGACCTCGGCGACTTCGGCTTCGCCGGGGTCGCCTTCGAAGGGTTCGCCGAGGTAGGCGGCGATGACGCGTTCGTCGGCCTGGACGACCTCGGAGGTGCCTTCGACGAGCTTTTCGCCTTGGACGAGGACGGCGACGCGGTCGCTGAGGTTGAAGACGAAGCGCATGTCGTGCTCGATGAGGAGGACGGCGATGCCCTTGTCGCGGATGGCGAAGACCAGTTCTTCGGTGGCCCGGGTCTCCTGGGGGTTCATGCCGGCGGTCGGCTCGTCGAGCAGGAGCAGGCCCGGCTCGCTTGCCATGGCCCGGGCGATCTCCAGTTTGCGCTGTTCGCCGTAGGGGAGGTTGCGTGCCAGGTGGTCGCGCTTGTGGGCGAGGCCGATGAACTCGAGGAGTTCCATGGCTCGTTCCTCGCTGGCGCGTTCGGCTTTCTTGAAGCCGGGTCCGCGCAGCAGGGCGGACCAGAGGCCCTCCTTCGTGCGCGTGTGGCGGCCGACGAGGACGTTTTCCAGGACCGTCATGTTGGAGAACAGGCGGATGTTCTGGAAGGTGCGGGCGATGCCGGCCTGGGTGACCAGGTGGGGCTTGGGCGGCAGGACCGTGCCCTTGTAGGAGACGGTGCCTTCCGTGGGGACGTAGAGGCCGGTGAGGCAGTTGAAGAAGGTGGTTTTGCCGGCGCCGTTGGGGCCGATGAGTCCGACGATCTCGCCGGCGTTGACGGTGAAGTCGACGGAGCGGACGGCGGTGAGGCCGCCGAAGCGCATGGTGACGTCGCGTGCTTCGAGTACAGGTGTGGTCATGGTTGTTACGCCCCCGCCTTGGTGACGGCCGGTTCGTCGGTCAGCGTGGTCTGTTTTGGTACGTCGAGTTGGCCGGTCTCGTGGAATTCGAGCTGGCGCCGGCGGTTGGCGATGATGCCTTCGGGGCGGAAGCGCATCAGGAGGATGAGCGCGACACCGAAGGCGAGGAGCGACTTGTCCTGGAGGAACACCAGCTTCTCGGGCAGCAGGTAGAGCAGGGCGGCGCCGAGGAGGGGGCCGGCGACGGTGCCCATGCCGCCGAGGACGACGGCGGCCAGGAGGAACGCGGAGTTGGGCGGGGTGGAGCCGGCGAACTGGTACGGGGTGGGGACCACGCTGTAGGTGACGTGGGCGCTGACTGTGCCGGCGAGGCCGGCCAGGGCGGCGCCGAGGGCGAAGGCGATGAGTTTGACGCGGAAGCCGTTGATGCCCATGGCGGTGGCGGCGGTCTCGTCTTCTCGGATGGCGATCCAGGAGCGGCCGATGCGGGAGTCTGCCGCTCGTGTGTAGACCAGGACCACGATGGCCATGATCAGCACCATGAGCAGGTAGTAGTTGGCGAAGCGGCCGAGGGTGAATCCGCCGATGTCGTGGGCCTGGCCGAAGTTGAATCCGAAGAGGTTCAGGTCGGGGATGGCGGGGATGCCGTTGGGGCCGTTGGTGACGTCGGGTCCGGAGTCGCCGTCCATGTTGTTGACGGCGATGCGGAAGATCTCTCCGAAGCCCAGCGTCACGATCGCCAGGTAGTCGCCGCGCAGGCGGAGGGTCGGGGCGCCGATGAGGACGCCGAAGACCAGGGAGGCGGCGGCGCCGGCCAGGGCGGAGGCCCAGAACGGCAGGTGGACGCCGGAGATGGTGGAGAACTCGGAGCCGGAGACGAGGGCGGCGGTGTAGGCGCCGACGCCGAGGAAGGCGACGTATCCGAGGTCGAGGAGTCCGGCGAGGCCGACGACGATGTTGAGGCCGAGGGCGACGGTCCCGAAGATCAGGATGTTGACGCCGATGTTGGCGTAGTGGTCGTCGGTCTGGGTGAAGGGGAAGGCGATGGCGGCGGCGAAGCCCATGGCGAGGGTGAAGCTGCGGTTGCCGGCGACCAGGTGGGAGAACCGGTCCATGAGGCCGGCGGTGTGCGCGGCCCACATGGCGAAGGTGACCACGAAGAGGTAGCCGATGAACAGTTCGCCGTATTCGGTGTCGATGCCGTAGGTGAAGACGCCGAGGCCGATGATCGTGACGACCGTGATGACGGCCCGCTGGATCCAGGGCGCGGTGGCTTGGGGGGCGGGGATGTGGTCGGGCTTGGCGATGTAGGCCTTGAGGGCTGCCTTGGTGCCGTCGGTGGCGGTGCGCTCCTGGGGGAGGGCGAAGGCGCCGAGGACGGGCAGGAGGGAGGCTATGGCCGCGATCCAGCCGCCGGGTTCGAGGTTGACGACGCCGCCGAGCTTGGCGCTGATGGCGATGACGGTGAACCAGGTGACGGTGAAGCCGCCGAGTGCGGTGAGGACGAGCGGTGCGTTGTTGCGGGCGGGCAGGAGCCAGCCGAGGCCGCGGATGCCGTAGGAGGCGAGGGCGAAGAGGGCGGTGAGGATGCCGGCGGTGAAGGTGAGCCATTGCAGGCCGCCGGGGTAGCCGTTGACGGTGAGGTCGCCGGGGAACTCGTCGGTCCAGGTCCAGGCGAGGTATGCGGAGGCGGTGGTGGCGATGCCGCCGGTGAGCAGGAGGGCGCGGGCGGCGGCTGCGGGCAGGGGTACGAGGCCGCGCGGTGCGGGCGTCGGGGTGGGGGCGGCGTCCGGGGCGGGGGTTTTGGTCGTCTCGGTCATGTCGTCACGCCCTGTCCGCGACGCGCTCGCCGAGCAGGCCTTGTGGCCTGAAGAGGAGCACGAGGATGAGGAGGCAGAAGGCCCAGACGTTGGCCCAGCTTTGTCCGCCGAGCTGCTGCATGCCGGGGATCTCGTCGATGTAGGCGGAGGCGAGGGTTTCGGCGATGCCGAGGACGACGCCGCCGAGCATGGCGCCGTAGATGTTGCCGATGCCGCCGAGGACGGCCGCGGTGAAGGCCTTGAGGCCCATGAGGAAGCCCATGCGGTAGTCGACGTTGCCGTACTTGAGTCCGTAGGCGACGGCGGCGACGGCGGCGAAGAAGCCGCCGATGGCGAAGGCGATGACGATGATGCGGTTGGTGTCGATGCCCATGAGCTGTGCGGTGTCGGGGTCCTGCGCGGTGGCTTGCATGGCGCGGCCGGTGCGGCTGCGGCGTACGAAGATCGCGAGGGCGGCCATGCAGACGACGGCGGCGAGGATGAGGAAGATGTCGGCGTCCTTGATGGTGATGGAGCCGATGTCGTGGGTGGCGTCGAGGCCGGGGAAGGCGCGGGCGCGGTCGGCGCCGGGGTAGAAGTTGCGGACGACTTCCTGGAGGGCCAGGGAGAGGCCGATGGCGGTGATGAGCGGTGCCAGGCGTGGTGCTCCGCGCAGTGGCCGGTAGGCGAATCGTTCCGCTCCGACGGCGATGAGGATGGCCACGAGGGCGCCGCCGAGGAGCATGAGCGGTACGGCGATGGCCATCGAGGTGCCGTCGGGCAGGATGTAGAAGTAGACCGTGAGGGCGCCGAAGGCCCCGGTCATGAAGATCTCGCCGTGCGCGAAGTTGATGAGCTGGACGATGCCGTACACCATCGTGTAGCCGATGGCGATCAGCCCGTACATCGAGCCGAGGAGCAGCCCGTTGGCCAGCTGCTGCGGCAGGGTGTTCACCGCATGGCCTCCATGTCGCTGGTGGTCGTGTGCACTGGATGTGTGCGTGGTCGTGTGCTGTGGGGGGTGTGGAAACGGGCCGCGCGGTCGGGGTCTTCCTTCCGCGCGGCCCGTGGTGCGGCGTTGTGGCGGGCCGACTACTTCAGGTCGGCGGTGCCGGTCTCCACGTCCTTCCAGGCACCCTTCTCGACCTGGTAGACCGTCAGCTGCTTGTTGGTGGTGTCGCCGTACTCGTCGAAGGAGATCTTGCCGGTGAGGCCTTCGAAGTCGGACTTCTGGACACCGTCGACGACCTTGGAGCGCAGGTCGTTGATGTCGGTGGGCACCTTGCCGCCGTTGGCGTCGGCCGCGGCCTTGACGGCCTTGATGATGGCGGTGGTGGCGTCGTAGGCGTAGGCGCCGTAGGCGCCGTAGTCGCCCTTGTAGCCCTTGTCCTTGTACGTCTGGATGAACTGCTTGGCGGCGGGCAGGGTGTCGGCGGGGACGCCGATCGCGGTGGCGAGGTCGCCCTCGGAGGACTTGCCGGCGGCCTCGATGTAGGTGGAGGCGAACATGCCGTCGCCGCCGAACAGCGGGATCTTGGCGCCGGTGTCCTTGAGCTGCTTGGTGATCAGCGCGGACTCGTCGTACTGGCCGCCGTAGTAGACCAGGTCGGCACCGGAGTTCTTGATCTTCGTGGCGAGTGAACCGAAGTCCTTGTCACCGGTGTTGACGTGGTCGGTGGCGACGACCTTGCCGCCCATCTTCTTGTACTGCTCGGCGAAGATCTTCGCGAGGCCGGCGCCGTAGGTCTGCTTGTCGTCGACGACGAAGGCCTTCTTCTTCTTCATGCCGTTGTACGCGTAGCCGGCGGCGAAGCTGCCCTGCAGTTCGTCGGTGGTGGCGGTGCGGAAGTACGTCTTGTAGGGACGCTTCTTGTCCGTCTGCCAGTTCTTGCCCTGGGTCAGCTCGGGGTTGGTGTTGGCCGGGGAGATCTGGACCATGTTGGCGGAGGCGAACACCTGCTGCATCGTCTGGGCGACGCCGGAGTTCAGGGGGCCGACGGCGCCGACGGCGGTCTTGTCGCCGACGATGCTGGTGGCGTTGGACTGGCCGGTGGCGGGCTGCGCCTTGTCGTCCAGGGCTTTGAGCTTGAACTTGACGCCGGGGACCCAGTTGTTCTTGTTGGCGTCGTCGACGGCGATCTGGGCGCCGTACTGGATGCCGAGGCCGGTGGTGGAGTTCTCGCCGGACAGGGGGGCGTCGACGCCGATGGTCAGCGTGGTGCCGCCGCTGTCTCCGCTCTTGTCGCCGCTGTCGTCTCGGGACCCGCAGGCGGTGAGAGTCAGAGCTCCGGTCGTCAGAACGGAGGTAAGAATCACCAAGGAACGCTGTCGCACGATCAGTCCTTTCACAGGCAGGCCCGCCCTTGGTCGGGGGGTAGTGCCGCGCTGGTACCGAACTCCCGATGGAGCGGTGACTGGCCGTGACTCTAAGCCCGGTGTGGAGGCAGGGTCAGCGGCGTGGGACGGCTTGTGACTTTCTTGTTATGACGCGGTGGATGCCCGGCTTCTCCGGTGGGTCATCTCGGCGGATTTGACCGTTTTTCTCCGAAGTCCGCATTCTGAGAACCCGCACTTCCGGTTGGCCATGGCCGAGATCGTGCGGTCGACGTGGCGCAGGCGGGGAGGGCGGGATCGGAAAGGTCCCGGGAGCGGGCGCGGCCGAAGAGGGGGTCGGGGTGTTGTATTGCGCGCGCGTTACGGAGCGTTACGCCGAGAAAGGGGCGGCCCGTTTCCAGGGGGAGTTCCGAACAATTGGAAACAGTTAATTCCACCGTGATGCCACGGTGAACCGGAACCTGCCTGTTTCGACGGGGGAGTTGAGTCGTCCGGTTATGTGTCCACGCGCGGACGCCGCCGCTCGGGTGTTCCCTCGCGGCGGCGTCGAGCCGGAATGTGTAGGGCGGCCGGATCAGCGCGCGGCGCGGATCAGTTCCTCGTCGCCCGGGTTCACGTCGCGCAGCATGCAGGTGAGTCGGGCGGTACACACCCTTTTGTCGTTTTCGTCCGTGATGATGATTTCGTAGGTGGCGGTCGAGCGTCCCCGGTGCACGGGTGTGGCCACGCCGGTGACGAGGCCGGAGCGGGCCCCGCGGTGGTGGGTGCAGTTCAGGTCGACGCCCACGGCGATCTTGGAGCTGCCGCCGTGCAGCATGGACCCGACCGAGCCGAGCGTCTCGGCCAGCACCGCGGAGGCCCCGCCGTGCAGCAGTCCGTAGGGCTGGGTGTTGCCCTCCACCGGCATCGTCCCGACGACCCGGTCCGCCGACGCCTCGAGGATCTGGACGCCCATCCGGGTCCCGAGGTGGCCCGCGGAGAACAGGGCCAGGAGGTCCACGCCGAGCGCGGCGTACTCGTCGATGACCTCTTGCGGGAACTTCACATGCTGCTGCTCACCCATGGGGCCGGGCTCCGTTCGTCCTGGTCACTACGGCTACCTCTGTGACTGAGCAAACGCTCAGTCGGTGGCCGATTGTTCCAGACGCACCACGACGGACTTGCTGGCCGGGGTGTTGCTGGTGTCCGCCGTGGCGTCCAGCGGCACCAGTACGTTGGTCTCCGGGTAGTACGCGGCGGCACAGCCCCGGGCCGTCGGATAGTGCACGACCCGGAAGCCCGGCGCCCGGCGCTCCACGCCGTCCTTCCACTCGCTGACCAGGTCGACGTAGGAGCCGTCCGCCAGCTGCAGCGTCCGCGCGTCCTCGGGGTTGACCAGCACCACCCGGCGGCCGTTCTTGATGCCCCGGTAGCGGTCGTCGAGGCCGTAGATCGTGGTGTTGTACTGGTCGTGCGAGCGCAGCGTCTGGAGCAGCAGGCGGCCCTCGGGCAGCTCCGGGAACTCCACGGGCGCGGCGGTGAAGTTGGCCTTGCCGGTGGCGGTGTTGAAGCGGCGCTCGTCCCGCGGGGCATGGGGGAGGGCGAAGCCGCCGGCGGGTCCCGTCACGCGCGCGTTGAAGTCCTCGAAGCCGGGGATCACGCGGGCGATCCGGTCCCGGATCGTCGCGTAGTCCTTCTCGAACTCCTCCCACGGCGTGGAGCTGTTCTCGCCCAGCACACCGCGGGCCAGGCGGCAGACGATGGCCGGCTCGGACAGCAGGTGCGTGCTCGCGGGCTCCAGCCGGCCCCGGGAGGCGTGCACCATGCCCATCGAGTCCTCGACCGTCACGAACTGCTCGCCGCTGCCCTGGAGATCGCGTTCGGTACGGCCGAGCGTCGGGAGGATCAGGGCGCGCGCGCCCGTGATGACGTGCGAGCGGTTCAGCTTCGTCGACACGTGCACGGTCAGCCGGGCCCGCCGCATCGCCGCCTCGGTGACCTCCGTGTCGGGGGACGCCGAGACGAAGTTGCCGCCCATGGCGAAGAAGACCTTCGCCTCGCCGTCGCGCAGGGCGCGGATGGCCCGTACGACGTCGTAGCCGTGCTCGCGCGGCGGGGCGAAGCCGAACTCCTTCTCCAGGGCGTCCAGGAACGCCGGGGCGGGGCGCTCGAAGATGCCCATCGTGCGGTCGCCCTGCACGTTCGAATGGCCGCGCACCGGGCAGACGCCGGCGCCCGGGCGGCCGATGTTGCCGCGCAGGAGGAGGAAGTTGACGACTTCCCTGATCGTGGGGACCGAGTGCTTGTGCTGCGTGAGGCCCATCGCCCAGCACACGATGGTGCGTTCGGAGGCGAGGATCATGCGCAGGGCGTCCTCGATCTCCTTCCGGGTCAGCCCGGTGGCCGCGAGCGTCTCGTCCCAGTCGGCGGCGCGGGCGGCCTCGGCGAACTCCTCGTAGCCGTGCGTGTGCTCCCGGACGAACGCCTCGTCGACCGCGCCCTCCCTTTCGAGGATCAGCTTGTTGAGGAGGCGGAAGAGGGCCTGGTCTCCGCCGATGCGGATCTGGAGGAACAGGTCGGTGAGGGAGGCGCCCTTGAGCATGCCCTGCGCGGTCTGCGGGTTCTTGAAGCGTTCCAGGCCCGCCTCGGGCAGCGGGTTGACGCTGATGATCTTCGCGCCGTCGGTCTTGGCCTTCTCCAGCGCGGACAGCATGCGCGGGTGGTTCGTCCCCGGGTTCTGGCCGGCGACGATGATCAGGTCGGCCTTGTACAGGTCCTCCAGCAGGACGCTGCCCTTGCCGATGCCGATCGTTTCCGACAGGGCCGAGCCGGACGACTCGTGGCACATGTTCGAGCAGTCGGGCAGGTTGTTCGTGCCGAGCTCGCGGGCGAACAGCTGGTACAGGAACGCGGCCTCGTTGCTGGTGCGCCCGGAGGTGTAGAAGACGGCCTCGTCCGGGGAGGCGAGGGCGGCGACCTCCTCGGCGATGATGCCGAAGGCACGCTCCCAGGTGACCGGCTCGTAGTGCGTGCCCCCTTCCGGGAGGTACATGGGGTGGGTGAGGCGCCCCTGCTGTCCCAGCCAGTAGCCGCTGCGGCCGGCGAGATCGGAGACCGGGTGCGCGGCGAAGAACTCGGGCGTGACCCGGCGCAGCGTGGCCTCCTCGGCGACCGCCTTCGCGCCGTTCTCGCAGAACTCCGCCTTGTGCCGGTGCTCCGGCTCGGGCCAGGCGCAGCCCGGGCAGTCGAAGCCCTCCCTCTGGTTCACGCTCAGCAGCGTCAGCGCGGTGCGCTTCACGCCCATCTGCTGATGGGCCATGCGCAGGGTGTGCCCGATCGCGGGGAGGCCCGCTGCGGCGTGCTTCGGCCCGGCGACCTGCGGCGCGTCCTGAACCGGATCACTCTTGGGCGGCTTCGTGGCCATCGCGCGCTCCCCTTCCACTGCGCTGTGAGCTACCTCTCCGATCCTCCCACGCGGTGGTGACATCGGGTGAGGGCGGGCTCGGGCCGACGCCCCGCCCCGGAGCCCGCGCGGTCGGGGGCGGGGCCGAGTGTCAGTGGGGCGTGGCAGGATCGGGGGCGTGGCAGAGACAGCATCGAAGACGACCGACAAGACCTCCGGCGGCAGCCGCCCGCGACTGATGCTCATGGACGGGCACTCGCTGGCCTACCGCGCGTTCTTCGCGCTGCCCGCGGAGAACTTCACCACCGCGACGGGCCAGCCGACGAACGCGATCTACGGCTTCGCGTCGATGCTGGCCAACACGCTGCGCGACGAGGAGCCCACGCACTTCGCGGTCGCCTTCGACGTCTCCCGCAAGACCTGGCGGTCCCAGGAGTTCACGGAGTACAAGGCGAACCGCTCCAAGACCCCGGACGAGTTCAAGGGCCAGGTGGAGCTGATCGGCGAGCTCCTCGACGCGATGGGCGCCGCCCGCTTCGCGGTGGACGGCTTCGAGGCGGACGACGTCATCGCCACCCTCGCCACCCAGGCCGAGGCCGAGGGCTTCGAGGTGCTGATCGTCACGGGCGACCGTGACTCCTTCCAGCTGGTCAGCGAGCACACCACCGTGCTGTATCCGACCAAGGGCGTCTCGGAGCTGACCCGCTTCACGCCGGAGAAGGTGTTCGAGAAGTACGGGTTGACGCCCGCGCAGTACCCCGACTTCGCCGCCCTGCGCGGCGACCCCTCCGACAACCTCCCCGGAATCCCCGGCGTCGGCGAGAAGACCGCCGCGAAGTGGATCAACCAGTTCGGCTCCTTCGCCGACCTCGTCGAGCGCGTCGAGGAGGTCAAGGGCAAGGCCGGCCAGAACCTCCGCGACCACCTCGAAGCGGTCAAGCTCAACCGCCGGCTCACCGAGCTGGAGCGGCAGGTGGAGCTCCCCAAGGGTGTCGCCGACCTGGAGCGGACCGCCTACGACCGCAAGGCCGTCGCGGTGGTCCTGGACACCCTGGAGATCCGCAACCCCTCCCTGCGCGAGCGGCTCTTCGCCGTCGACCCCGGCGCCGAGGAGGCCGAGACGACCCCGGTCAGCACGGAGGGCGTGCAGCTGGACGGCACGGTGCTCGGCACCGGCGAGCTGACCGGCTGGCTCACCGAGCACGGCACAGGGCCCCTCGGTATCGCCACGGTCGACACCTGGGCGCTCGGCACCGGCTCCGTCGCCGAGATCGCGCTCGCCGCGCCCGGCGGACCGGCCGCCTGGTTCGACCCCTCCCAGCTGGACGAGGCCGACGAGACGGCCTTCGCGTCCTGGCTCGCCGACGCCGGCCGGCCCAAGACCTTCCACAACGCCAAGAGCGCCATGCGGGTCTTCGCCGAGCACGGCTGGAGCGTCGAGGGCGTCACCATGGACACCGCGCTCGCCGCCTACCTGGTCAAGCCGGGCCGCCGCTCCTTCGACCTGGACGCGCTGTCCCTGGAGTACCTGCACCGCGAGCTGACCCCCGCCGCCGCTGCCGACGGCCAGCTCGCCTTCGGCGCGGACGAGGGTGCCGAGGCCGAGGCCCTGATGATCCAGGCCCGCGCCGTCCTCGACCTGGGCCAGGCCTTCGAGGGCCGCCTGGAGGAGGTCGGCGCCGCCGAACTCCTGCGCGACATGGAGCTGCCCACGTCCGCGCTGCTCGCCCGCATGGAGCGGCACGGCATCGCGGCCGACCGGGCCCACCTGGAAGCCATGGAGCAGATGTTCGCCGGCGCCGTCCAGCAGGCGGTGAAGGAGGCCCACGCGGCGGCCGGGCACGAGTTCAACCTCGGCTCGCCCAAGCAGCTCCAGGAAGTCCTCTTCGGCGAGCTGGCCCTGCCCAAGACCAAGCGGACGAAGACCGGCTACACCACGGATGCCGACGCCCTGGCCTGGCTCGCCGGCCAGACGGACAACGAGCTGCCGGTGATCATGCTCCGCCACCGCGAGCAGGCCAAGCTCCGCGTCACAGTCGAGGGCCTGATCAAGACGATCGCCGCGGACGGCCGGATCCACACCACTTTCAACCAGACGGTCGCCGCCACCGGCCGGCTGTCCTCGACGGACCCGAACCTGCAGAACATCCCGGTCCGCACCGACGAGGGCCGCGCCATCCGCCGCGGTTTCGTCGTCGGCGAGGGCTTCGAGTCCCTGATGACGGCCGACTACAGCCAGATCGAGCTGCGCGTGATGGCTCACCTCTCCGAGGACGAGGGCCTGATCGAGGCCTTCACCTCGGGCGAGGACCTGCACACCACGGCCGCCTCGCAGGTCTTTGCCGTCGAGCCGACCGCCGTGGACGCCGAGATGCGCCGCAAGATCAAGGCCATGTCGTACGGCCTGGCCTACGGGCTGTCCGCCTTCGGCCTCTCCCAGCAGCTGAACATCGAGGCGGCGGAGGCCCGCGCCCTGATGGACGCGTACTTCGAGCGGTTCGGCGGCGTACGGGACTATCTGCGCCGCGCGGTCGACGAGGCCCGGGCGACGGGCTACACGGCGACGCTCTTCGGACGCCGCCGCTACCTCCCCGACCTCAACAGCGACAACCGCCAGCGCCGTGAGGCGGCGGAGCGGATGGCCCTCAACGCGCCCATCCAGGGCACGGCGGCCGACATCGTGAAGATCGCCATGCTCAAGGTGGGCGGCGCGCTGAAGGAGGCCGGACTGGAGTCCCGGATGCTGCTCCAGGTGCACGACGAAGTCGTGCTGGAGATCGCCCCGGGCGAGCGCGCGGCCGCCGAGGAACTCGTCCGACGCGAGATGGCGGACGCGGTGCACCTCCGTGTCCCGCTGGGCGTCTCGGTGGGCGCCGGGGCGGACTGGGAGTCGGCGGCGCACTAGGCGCCGCGCGGCTTGGGCCGGGCTGGGCTGTTCAAGGCCGGGCTGGCAGGGAGCAGGGGCGGGGTGGTGCCTCGGGGCCGGGGCTCGTCGGGCGGCCGGAGAAAGCCGCCACAGCTCCGTCCCGCCTCCGCCGAGGTACCGGCTTTTGCCCGTCCCCCACCGGCCGGGTCCCATCCCGGCCCGGTGCCATCCCGGCCCGGTGCCATCCCGGCCCGGTGCCCTCCCGGCCCGGTCCCATCCGGGCACCCGCCCCGGCCGAGCCCGGCCCGCCCCGGGCCCACCCGCACCGAAACCATCACTCGCGTGGCCCCCGAGAAGACGCCTCCGCCCGCGACCGTCGCAAGGATGCGGGCATGGGTATACGCACGCTCCTCGGCCGCACGGCACCAGGCGTGGCACTTCCGCCGGTCCGGGTGTACGCGGCCGACGCAAGCACGCTCCGCGTCCCCGCGACCGTAGCCACGGCCCTGCGCCGGACGACGGCGGATCTCCGTGACCGCCTGCCCTTCGGACGCCGGCCCACCGACTCCGCCGGCCTGCCTCCCACGCTCCCGCAGACCGGCGACCTGCCCGGCAGCCCTGCGGAGACACCCGGCGAAACCGGCGGAGGCGCACCCCGCCGGGCCTGGTCCGACCGGGCGCGCGGCTACCTGACCCTCGTCCTCACCCTGCTCCCGCGGCCACGCCCCGCGCACACCACCATCACGGTGTACATCGCGACCGCCGAGCCCCTCAGCGAGCGGCCGGACGGCTCGGCTCCGTATCGCCGGCACGGTCAGGACCGCCGGGGGCCGGAACCGGGCGCCGCGCCCTGACCACCACGGCGTACAGCAGCAGCGAAGGGACGAGTCCCGCCCCCGCGCCGAAGCACACCGTCGGAATGATCTCCCACGGCTTGGCGGCCGACCCCCAGTAGGCCCACCATCGCGCCGCCCGCTGCACCGCCCCCGCCAGCGCGAAACCGCCGATCGCGGCACCTGCCGCCCAGCGGTCCCGTGCCGCCAGCACCGGGACCCCCACCGGTTCGCGCACGGGCATCCGCCGCAGCGCGCGCACCACGAACACGGCGATCACCACAGCGGCCACCACCGAACCGCCGTACTGCAGGTACCAGTACAGCGGCGAGCCCGCCACCTCACGGCCCAGCACCGGAAGCAGCCGCATGCCCCACCGGTCGAGATGGGTGAACGCGTCCCACACGACGTGCGTCAGCGCGCCGAGTGCGGCAGACACGTACCACCGCACCACCAGGGAGGGCGTCACGCGCGCGCGTGGCGTCCCGCATCGCACCAGGGCCGCCACCCGCCCCTGCCGAGCCCGTGGCAGCAGCGCCACCAGCGGCTCGCGCATCAGCAGCCACAGCCCCACCAGCGCCCAGGCGATGAGCACATCGACCGTGAACACCCCCCAGAACGCGTGCGTGACGTCACCGAACTCCATCGCCCCGGACAGCGCACTCGCCGCGTAGTAGGTCATGTCGGGCGCGAGGGAACCCGCCACGAGGACGGCGGGCACCAGCGGGCCCCGGCCGGTCCCGTCGGTGCGTACGGCGGGCAGTACGGCTGCCGCGTGGCTCAGCGTGAACGGCAACTCTGCTCCAGGTGACGGTCGTTGCGGGAGGATCGGACGGCCCAGTATGCGGGAAGCCGAACACCGGACGCCCGCCCTGCTCGCCACATGACCAACCGGTGAAAACCGGGCACGAACGGGTGCCCGAGCAAAGGAAGTTGCCGTAGGGTCGCCAGGGTCACCGTGCCGGGGGCGACAGACAGGCCCCTCGAGGGCAACCACACGGGCCGGTCGATCGTCACAACAGTGCGAACGCAACAGAAGAGCGCGAACGCAACAGAAGAGCGCGAACGCAACAGAAGTGCGCGACAGACAGAGACGGGCGCTGCGGCGTCCACGGGAGGGGTTCACTCTATGGCGGCGCAATTCGGCAGGAGGCTGCGCAAGGGGGCGGCAACCACCGCCGTGGCCGCGGTAGCGGTCGCGGCACTGTCCGCCTCCCAGGCTCCGGGCGTGAACGACCACGGCAGACAGACCGCGGCGGACGCCACGCCCTCACCCGACGCGAGTGCCTCCGACGGCAGCGCCACCGGCAACTCGCCGTACTACACGGACCTGCCGCCGCTCAAGAGCCCGAACCCGTCCCCGAGCACCGGCACCGGCCCCGCTGCCCCCGGCACCAGCGAGGCCGGCATCCCCGCGACCGTCCTCGACGCCTACAAGAAGGCCGAGACCGCCCTGAACGAGGCCAAGCCGGGCTGCAACCTGCCCTGGCAACTCCTCGCCGCCATCGGCAAGGTGGAGTCGGGCCAGGCCCGCGGCGGCCGCGTCGCCGCCGACGGCACGACGATCTCGCCCATCCTCGGCCCGCAGCTCGACGGCAACGGCTTCGCCCTCATCCGGGACACCGACGACGGCGCCTACGACGGCAACAGCTCCTACGACCAGGCCGTCGGCCCCATGCAGTTCATCCCGTCCACCTGGAAGTGGGCCGGCCGCGACGGCAACGCCGACGGCAAGAAGGACCCCAACAACATCTACGACGCGGCGCTCGCCGCGGGGCACTACCTGTGCCGCTTCGACTGGGACCTGTCCGACCAGGACGACCTCGACCGCGCGATCCTCAGCTACAACAACTCGCGGGAGTACCTGAACCTGGTCATGCGCTGGGTGGAGTACTACCGCAAGGGCACGCACGAGATCCCCGACGGCACCGGCACACTGCCCGGCAACCGCAGCGACGACGGAGCCGGCGCGAGCCCCTCGCCCTCCACGCCGAACACCCCCTCCACACCGAACACGCCGACCACGCCGGCTCCGGGCGGCTCGAAGCCCAAGCCCCCCAAGCCCGAGAAGCCCGGCGGCGGCCCGACGACCCCGAAGCCGCCCACCGACCCCGGCAGCAGCACCCCGACCCCGCCGCCCTCGACGCCTCCCACGAACACCGACACGGTGGACCACCTGGAGGACGCCGGAACCGCGAAGCTCACCGCCATGGCCGGCGACGCGTTCACCAAGCGGATCAGCACCCGCGCCGAGACGAAGGCCGGCAAGGCCGTCGCCAAGGTCAGGGTCCGCTTCACGATCATCGGGGACACGGACACCACCTTCACCGGCGGTGAGAACGTGGCCACGGTCGCCACCAACAGCTCCGGCGTCGCCGTCGCTCCCGCTCTCCACGCGGGGGAGAAGTCGGGTGAGGTCACCGTCCGCGCCACCGTCGTGGGCCGCACGGTCGCCGGCCTCGACTACACGGCCACCGTCACCGAGCGCGCCGCCGACGCCCTGGCCCGCACCGGTGACGCCGCGCTGACCTGCGCCCCGGGCGGCGAGTTCGCCGACCAGGTCGAGGTGAAGGCCACGTACAAGGGTGCCGTCGCCGACGGCGTCGCGGCCACCGCCACGCTGGTCAAGTCGGCGGACGACCCGGCCGCCACCGACAAGGGCCCCTACTTCAAGGACGCCGACGGCAAGGCCGTCCGCACCCTGAAGGCGCTGAAGACGGACGCGAAGGGCCTGCTGAAGCTGCCGAAGTTGTACGCGGACGACACCACCGGCACGTTCCTGCTGCGCATCACGACCACGGGCGGAGCGACCCTCACCGTCGAACTGACCGTGGCGGCGGCCGAGACGTCCTCGCCGAGCCCGTCCACGAGCCCCGGCGCGTAGTTCTCAGGTAGTACGGACGACGCCCCTCTTACAGGAGGGGCGTCGTTGTGTGTGCAACGTGTTCTCATCTCCGCCGCGCGTTGCTACGGTGCGGACAAACCTGACGGTGTATCAGCTCAACCGTGGGGAGGCTCTCCGTATGCGCACCCTCGTCGCCGTCGCCACCGGTCTCGCCGTCGCGTTCGCCGTGGTCCTGACACTGACCGCCCTCGGCTCTCCCTCGGGCGGGACGTCCCCGAAGCCGCTGCTGACGACGGTGCCCGCACACCCCTGACCGCCCGCCCGGGACGGAGGCCGAGATGCGTCGCAAGGCCGCTCTGATCCTGCTCGCCCTCGCCGTGTTCTGCACGGCACTGTCCCCGCTGCTGCGCTGGTACGCCTTCCCGCGCCTGGCCAAGGTCCCCGCGAACCAGTACCAGGACATGGTCCTGGAGGCCCGCGACGCCACCCTCCTGGACTACGGCACCATGCGGGCGAAGAAGGTCCCCAAGGTCACCATCGTGCAGACCCTCAAGGGCAACGTGGAGGCCTCCGAGCGGATCGAGGAGTCGGCGGGCCGGGACGTCGTCGTCTGGGACGGCCTGTCCTACGTCGTCGGCCCCGACGGCGAGATGGTGTCCAAGATCCCCGAGCGCTACATCTTCGACGCCCACACCCAGGAACCCGTCCACGCCACCGGCGAGTCGGTCGACGGCGACCCGGTGCGCCGCGAGGGCATCGAGTTCAAATGGCCCTTCCTCACGGAGAAACGGGCCTATCAGTACTTCGACGCCCAGGCCCGCGTCACCGCCCCCATCCACTACCAGGACACCCGCACCTTCCGCGGCCTGGAGGTCTACTACTTCGAGCAGACCATCCCCTGGACCAAGGTGAAGATCCCCAAGACACTGCCCGTGAAGGGCCTCACCCCCGAGTCGGTCGCCCAGACCGGCACGACCCGCTGGTACACCACGGTCCGCAAGTTCTGGGTCGAGCCCCTCACCGGCGCCCCCGTCTACGGCGAGGAGATCCACAAGGAGGAACTGCGCGGCGGCGCCCTCCTCGGCGACCGCGACAAGGTCACCGCGTTCGCCGGCCACGTGAAGATGCGCGAGGACTACATCGCGCACACGGTCGACCTGGTGAAGTCCCAGCGCCTGCTCATCCTGCTGATGACGTCCTACCTGCCGTGGGGCTTCCTCACCCTCGGAGTCCTCCTGCTGGCCCTGGCGCTGTATCTGGAGGCCCGCGGCCGCCGCCCCTCCGGCCCGGCGCCGAAAGCGGCGGAGGAGCCGTCGCAGGTCAGCGCCTGAGCCGGGCGTTGGTGTGCCGGGTCGGCTCGGCACCCGCCGGGTCCTCGGGCCACGGATGCTTCGGATACCGCCCGCGCAGCTCCGCCCGTACGCTCTTGTAGCCGTCCCGCCAGAACGAGGCGAGGTCGGCGGTGACGGCGGCCGGCCGTCCCGCCGGGGACAGCAGATGCACGAGCAGCGGCACCCCGGCGACCCGGGGCGACTCCCGCAGCCCGAACATCTCCTGCAACTTCACCGCGAGGACGGGCTGCTCGGGCCGGGAGTAGTCGACGCGGATCCTCGACCCGCTCGGCACGGCCACCCGCTCCGGGGCGAGCTCGTCGAGCCGCCCGGCCTCCCCGGAGGCCCAGGGCAGCAGCCGGGCGAGCGCCTGACCGGCGTCGATCCGTCCCAGATCGGCCCGCCGCCGTGCCCGGCTCAGCTCGGGCTCCAGCCACTCCGCCACGCGCGCGTGGAGCGCGTCGTCGCCGACATCGGGCCAGGGCTCACCGAGGTGCAGCCGCAGAAAGGCGAGCCGCTCCCGAAGGACCTCGGCATCCGCCGACCACCGCAGCAGCCCGAGCCCCTCCCGTCGCAGCCCGTCCAGCAGCGCGCCCCGTACGAGCCCGGGATCGGCGTCCTTCAGCGACCGCACCGCCAACTCAACGGCACCCAGCCGCTCCACCCGCCGCGCCACCACGTCCCCGCCGTCCCAGCGCACCTCGTCCCGCTCGTCCAGCAGCGCCCCCGCCGCGAGCCGGGCGATCCCCTCGTCGACCACCGCCCCCGACCGCACGCGCGCGTGCCCCTTGCCGACGGGCCGGTCCGCCACGGCGACGGCGACCCAGTCCGCCCCGCGCAGCGCGCTGCCCTCGCTCATCTCGGCCCGGGTCCCGGACACCATGAGGCACGACCCGCTGTCGGCCCTGGCGACGCGCTCGGGAAAGGCGAGCGCGGCGACGAGCCCGACCTGCCGGTCCTCCGAGGCATCCGCCCACGCCTGAACCTCGGCTTCCGCCATGGGAGGGCAGTTACGGGTGGGTGTGTGGGAAACACCGGTGACTACGGCCCGCAGCCGCCGAACTTCGCCACGCCACCGCGAGGCATGGGCGTCACCCCCACGCCGAGCCCGACGCAGCGCACCCGCCAGATCATCGCCGTACTCCCGCGGCGCCTCCTCACTCAGCAGGGCGACCACCTCCGAAGCCCGATCGACCCCCACGAACGGCACGGAGTCGAGCAACGCACGCCCCAGCCGCGGATGCAGCCCCAGCCGCGACAGGGCGACTCCCCGCTCAGTCGCCCGCCCGACGGAGTCGACCGCCCCGACAACGCCCAGCACATCCCGAGCCGCCGCCATACCCCCGGAGGGCGGCGCGTCCAGCAACGCCAGCCCCGACGCCTCAGGATCCCCCCAGCACGCCACCTGCAGCGCGAACGCCGTCAGGTCGGCCACCTTGATCTCCGGCGAGGGAAAACGCGGCAGCCGCGCGTCCTCGGCCTCCGTCCAGCAGCGGTACACCACCCCCGGCGCCTCACGCCCGGCCCGCCCCGCCCGCTGCCGCCCGGCCGCCTGTGACGCCCGTACCGTCGTCAGCGCGCTCAGCCCGCGCGCGTGGTCGACCCGCGGCTCGCGCGCCAGCCCCGAGTCCACGACGACCCGCACACCCGGCACCGTCAACGAGGACTCCGCCACGGACGTGGCCAGCACCACCCGCCGCCGGTCACCGGGGGCGAGCACCGCGTCCTGCACGGCGGCCGGCGCCCGCCCGTGCACCTGCGTCACATCGACGTCCCCGGAGCCCGCGAGATCCCCCAGCTGCCCGGCGACCCGGGCGATCTCGCCCACGCCCGGCAGAAAACACAGCACGTCCCCGTCCCGCTCGGCCAGCGCCCGCCGCACCACCGACGCCACATGCGTCAGCAGCGCCGGATCGACACGCATCCCGTGCGGCGGACGTACGGGCCGCGCCGGAGGCGCCCACACCACCTCCACCGGATACGCCGCGCCCCGGGCCTCCACCACGGGCGCCCCGCCCAGCAACTCCGCCCAACCCCGCGCGTCGGTCGTCGCCGAAGCGGCCACCAGCCGCAGTTCGGGCCGCAGGGTCTGCCGCACGTCCCACAGGAACGCCGCCGCCGTGTCCGCGTCCAGATGACGCTCGTGGCACTCGTCCAACACCACCACGTCGACACCGGTCAGCTCCTGGTCCCGCTGCAACCGCTGCACCAGCACACCGGTCGTGACGACCTCCACGCGCGTGTGCCGCCCGACGACCCGCTCCCCGCGCACGGTGTAGCCGACGCTCCCGCCGGGCTTCTCGCCCAGCAGCCAGGCCATCCGCCGCGCCGCCGCCCGGGCCGCGATCCGCCGCGGCTCGGCCACGACCACCCGCCGCTCGGGGTCCTCACCGAGCAGCCCCGCGAGGGCCAGCGGCACCAGGGTCGTCTTGCCGGTGCCGGGCGGCGCCACGAGGACGGCGGTCCCGTGCCCCTCCAGAGCCTCGTCCAGGGCGGGCAGGGCACCACGTACGGGCAGGGCGTCCAGGGCGTCGTAGCGGATCACGCGCTCAGTCCCTCCCCCAGCCTCCGGCCGGGGGTGCCCCCATCTCGCTTCGCTCGCAGACGAAGACGGCCGTCCCGGGAATCAGGTTCCCGCGCAGGGGCGACCAGCCGCCCCACTCGGAGGTGTTCCAGGCCGGCCACTCCGGCTCCACCAGGTCCACCAGGCGCAAGCCCGACGCCACGACGTCCCGGACCCGGTCGCCGAGGGTCCGGTGGTGCTCGACGTACACCGCGCGGCCCTCCTCGTCCTGTTCCACATAGGGCGTGCGGTCGAAGTACGAACCCGACACCGACAGCCCCTCCGGACCCGGCTCGTCCGGGAAGGCCCAGCGGATCGGATGCGTCACCGAGAAGACGAGCCGGCCCCCGGGCCGCAGCACCCGGCGCACCTCCCGCAGGACCAGGCGCGGGTCCGCTACGAAGGGCAGCGCCCCGTACGCCGAGCAGACGAGGTCGAACGAGCCGTCCGCGAACGGCAGCGCACCGGCGTCGGCGCACACCAGTGGGAACGGTCCGCCGATGCGCAGCGCGTGCTGCAGCTGCCGGTGCGAGATGTCCAGGGCGACGGGCCGGGCACCCTGGCCGGCCAGCCAGCGCGAGCACTGGGCCGCGCCCGCGCCGATCTCCAGGACGTCCTTGCCCTTGAGCTCCTCCGGCGGGCCGAGCAGCTCGGCCTCCACCTCGTCGAGGCCCTCGGGCCCCCACACGAAACGGTCGTCGCCGAGGAACGTGCCGTGCTCGACCTGGTACTCGTCCGCGTTCCGGTCCCACCAGCCACGATTGGCGCGGGAGCTCTCCGTGACCCCGGCGGCACGCCGGGTCGCCTCGGGTTCGGACGCTTCGAACTCTTGGATGATCGGCTCCCTCGTCATACTCTTCCGTCCAGCCTGTTCCGGTGGTGGCGTGCAAGGCGTCGCGAAGGGCGCCGCACGGCGCGCGTGGCCTCGGATGACAGGACTTGTGCCGGTTATGCGGCGATCTGCCCCCGGTGGGCGGCTTCGCGCATTGACCCTGCCCGGCTGCCCCCGTATGCTACAAGTTGCGCTGCGGGCCTGCGCACCTCAGACGTAGCAGGCTGCGCTCGCATCTGTATGTATGTCCCCTCGGTTGTCGAGGCGCCACCAGTTGTTCGTGTGGCGCTTCCTAGGCTGTCCGGCTTCTGCAGAGCGAAACGGGCTCCGGCGTAGCAGTACCTACGACTTCAATGTCCGTACCGGAGCCCTTTCCCACATGACGAGCAGCACCGAGACCACCGCAACGACCCCGCAGGTTGCGGTCAACGACATCGGTAACGAGGAAGCCTTCCTCGCCGCGATCGACGAGACGATCAAGTACTTCAACGACGGCGACATCGTCGACGGCGTCATCGTGAAGGTCGACCGGGACGAGGTCCTGCTCGACATCGGTTACAAGACCGAAGGTGTCATCCCGAGCCGCGAGCTCTCGATCAAGCACGACGTCGACCCCAACGAGGTCGTCGCCGTCGGTGACGAGATCGAAGCCCTTGTTCTCCAGAAGGAGGACAAGGAAGGCCGCCTGATCCTCTCGAAGAAGCGCGCCCAGTACGAGCGTGCCTGGGGCACCATCGAGAAGATCAAGGAAGAGGACGGCATCGTCACCGGTACCGTCATCGAGGTCGTCAAGGGTGGTCTCATCCTCGACATCGGCCTCCGTGGCTTCCTGCCGGCCTCCCTCGTGGAGATGCGCCGCGTCCGCGACCTCCAGCCCTACGTGGGCAAGGAGCTCGAGGCGAAGATCATCGAGCTGGACAAGAACCGCAACAACGTGGTCCTGTCCCGCCGTGCCTGGCTGGAGCAGACCCAGTCCGAGGTCCGCCAGACGTTCCTCACGACTCTCCAGAAGGGTCAGGTCCGTTCCGGCGTCGTCTCCTCGATCGTCAACTTCGGTGCCTTCGTGGACCTGGGTGGCGTCGACGGTCTGGTCCACGTCTCCGAGCTGTCCTGGAAGCACATCGACCACCCCTCCGAGGTTGTCGAGGTCGGCCAGGAGGTCACCGTCGAGGTCCTCGACGTCGACATGGACCGCGAGCGTGTCTCCCTGTCGCTGAAGGCGACGCAGGAAGACCCGTGGCAGCAGTTCGCCCGCACCCACCAGATCGGCCAGGTCGTGCCCGGCAAGGTCACGAAGCTGGTTCCGTTCGGTGCGTTCGTCCGCGTGGACGAGGGCATCGAGGGTCTGGTCCACATCTCCGAGCTGGCCGAGCGCCACGTGGAGATCCCGGAGCAGGTCGTCCAGGTCAACGACGAGATCTTCGTCAAGGTCATCGACATCGACCTCGAGCGTCGTCGCATCAGCCTCTCGCTGAAGCAGGCCAACGAGGCCTTCGGTGCCGACCCGGCCACGGTCGAGTTCGACCCGACCCTGTACGGCATGGCCGCGTCCTACGACGACCAGGGCAACTACATCTACCCCGAGGGCTTCGACCCCGAGACCAACGACTGGCTCGAGGGCTACGAGGCCCAGCGCGAGGCTTGGGAGGGCCAGTACGCCGAGGCGCAGCAGCGCTTCGAGCAGCACCAGGCCCAGGTCATCAAGTCCCGCGAGGCCGACGCCGCTGCCGCGGCCGAGGGCGGCGACACCGCGAGTGCGGCTCCGGCCGCGAGCGGTGGCGGTTCGTACTCCTCCGAGGGCCCGGACAACTCCGGTGCGCTGGCCTCGGACGAGGCGCTGGCCGCGCTGCGCGAGAAGCTGGCCGGTGGGCAGAGCTGAACGCCCACTGAGCTGTAGCTCCTGACTGAGGGGCCGTACCTTCCGAGGTGCGGCCCCTCAGCGTTTCCGGGTCGTCCTGGTTTCCGGGTCGTCCTTCGGGTGCGGGCCGGTGGGGGCTTGTCGCGCGGTTCCCCGCGCCCCTCAGGAAGGGCGTCGACCCGGCTGCCAAGATCAATGTTCCCCTCCTCCGGGAATGCCCACGGCCGTAAGGGCGTTGTGGCGTATGAACACGAGGAGGAGCGGTCACTGTGCTTGATCCGCAGGGTTTGTACGCATGGGAGCCGAAGGGGCTGGCTGTCGTCGACATGGCGCTCGCCCAGGAGTCGGCCGGTCTTGTCATGCTCTACCACTTCGACGGATACATCGACGCGGGGGAGGCGGGCGACCAGATCGTCGAGCGGGTGCTCGACTCGCTGCCCCACCAGGTCGTGGCCCGCTTCGACCACGACCGGCTCGTGGACTACCGGGCCCGCCGCCCGCTGCTGACCTTCAAGCGTGACCGCTGGAGCGACTACGAGGACCCCGCCATCGAGGTGCGGCTCGTGCAGGACGCCACCGGAGCGCCCTTCCTGCTGCTGTCCGGCCCCGAGCCGGATGTGGAGTGGGAGCGCTTCGCCGCGGCGGTGAAGCAGATCGTGGAGAGGCTCGGCGTCCGCCTGTCCGTGAACTTCCACGGCATCCCCATGGGCGTCCCGCACACCCGACCCGTCGGCCTCACCCCGCACGGCAACCGCACCGACCTGGTCCCGGGCCATCGCAGCCCGTTCGAGGAGGCGCAGGTGCCCGGCAGTGCCGAGTCCCTCATCGAGTACCGGCTGCTCCAGGCCGGGCACGACATCCTCGGTGTCGCCGCCCATGTCCCGCACTACATCGCCCGCTCCCCGTATCCGGACGCGGCCCTGACGGTCCTGGAGGCCATCACGGCGGCGACCGGGCTGGTGCTGCCCGGTATCGCTCACGCCCTGCGCACCGACGCCCACCGCACCCAGACGGAGATCGACCGGCAGATCCGCGAGGGCGACGACGACCTCACGGCGCTCATCGAGGGCCTTGAGCACCAGTACGACGCCGTCGCGGGCGCCGAGACCCGCGGCAACATGCTCGCCGAGCCGGTGGACATCCCGTCGGCCGACGAGATCGGCAAGGAGTTCGAAAAGTTCCTGGCGGAACGAGAAGGCGACAACTGACCAGGGCGAGTGCGCCCCGAAAGGGACGCGGGGAACCGCGCGACAAGCCCCCACCGTCCCGCACCGTCCGTACGGCCCGAGCGGACCGTCTAGGCTGCGGGGCATGCTGAAGGTGGGCCTGACCGGCGGCATCGGTGCCGGCAAGAGTGAGGTGTCACGGCTGCTCGTCGAGTGCGGGGCCGTGCTGATCGACGCGGACCGCATCGCGCGGGAGGTCGTCGCACCGGGGACCCCGGGTCTCGCCGCGGTCGTGGAGGCCTTCGGCGAGCAGGTGCTCGCCCCCGACGGCGGCCTCGACCGACCCAAGCTCGGCTCCATCGTCTTCGCCGACGCGGCGAAACTCGCCACCCTCAACTCGATCGTGCACCCGCTGGTGGGCGCCCGCTCCCGCGAGCTGGAGGAGGCCGCCGCCGAGGACGCGGTCGTCGTCCACGACGTCCCGCTCCTCACGGAGAACGGCCTCGCCCCGCTGTACGACCTCGTCATCGTCGTCGACGCGGCCCCCGAGACCCAACTCGACCGGCTCGTACGGCTGCGCGGCATGACCGAGGCGGACGCACACGCGCGGATGGCCGCACAGGCGACGCGCGAGCAGCGCAGGAAGATCGCGGACATCGTCGTCGACAACGACGTTCCGCTGGAGGAACTGCGGCGCCGCGTGAAGGACGTGTGGGCCGAGCTGACGCGCAGGTCCCACGCGTCCCGGCCGGGCCCTCAGGACCGGCCCGCCACTCAGGAATAGCGGCACCCCGAGGGGGCGTTGAACTCTTCCAGTGAGGGAAGGACTCTGCCGTGCCCGAGACCAGCGGTTCCACCGGACGTACCCCGGAGACGCACGTCATCGACTTCCGCGCCGCCGAGCAACTGCTCGCCGCGCGGGATCCGCGGGGCGCGGTGAAGCTGCTCGACGGAGTCATCGCCGCGCACCCGGAGAACACCGCCGCGCGACTGCTGCGCGCGCGTGCCTTCTTCGCGGCGGCGCAGCTGCGGCCGGCCGAGCTCGAGTTCTCGATCGTCCTGGAGCGTGAGCCGGACAACGCGTTCGCGCACTTCGCGCTCGCCCGCACCTATGAGCGGCAGAACCGCCCTGAACAGGCGAAACGCCATTTCCGTCTGGCGGCAGCGCTGGACCCGAACCCGCAGTTCCAGAAGGCCGCGCGCTTCGACTCGTGAGCGGCAGTCCCCGCGCGCCTCGGCTGCCTCAGGGGTGGTCCTCGGGTGGCCGGTAGGGCGGGATGTCGGGACCCGGCTGCCAGTGCGGGCCCTGGCGGATGTGCCTGAGGACGACGGCCAGGTCGATCGTGACGACCAGCAGCAGTACACCGCAGCCGATGGCCCAGCCGGGCCGCCCGGCGAGCGTGAACGCGACCGTCCCGAAGAGCGCCCAGACCAGCCCCCACACACTCAGCCAGAAGCGCGCCCGCAGGGCACTGCGCGCGGTCGTCGGTTCACTGCCTGTACGCATCGCGATCTCCACTCCCTGCTTGCAACGTACTCCCCGCCGCGGATGCGGACCACCAGGGGCGCCGGAACCGGCACGCGCCGAAGCCGGGCCCCGCGCGGAACGACGGTTCACTCGGTCGGGTGAAGGCGGGCCGGGAGAGGAACTGGCGTGCGGGCGTGGTCCGTTGGACCGGCATGGAGATCAAAATGCGTGAGGGGTACGAGGGGACGGGACCCGGGGCCATCACCCCGGACGGCTGCGCGGTGGAGCTCTACTCGCGACTGCCCGTCGGGGACGAGCCGGACATCATCGCCGCGGCGGTGCCCAAGGGCGCGCGCGTTCTGGAGCTGGGCAGTGGGGTCGGTCGCATGACCCATGCCCTGCTGGAGCGCGGTTTCACGGTCACGGCGGTGGACGAGTCCGCCGAGATGCTGGAGCGCGTGCGCGGGGCGCGGACGATATGCGGCCCCATCGAGGATCTGGACCTGGGCGAGACCTTCGACGTGGTGCTGCTCGCGTCGTTCCTCGTGCACGCGGGGGACGTGGAGGTGCGGCGGGGCCTGCTGCGCACCTGCGTACGCCATGTCGCGCAGGATGGCAGCGTGCTGATCCAGCGGGAGGGTGCGGACTACCACACCAACCTGCCGCGCGAGCGTGTGGACCCCAGCGGCTTCACCGTGCGGATCGTGTCGGCGGAGCCGGTCGGCGACGGGGTCAACTCGGTGCGCGCGGAGTACGAGTTCCCTGACGCGGTCTGGACACAGACGTTCCGGGCACGACCGCTGACCGAGGAACAGTTCGAGGATGCGCTGGAGGAGGCGGGGCTGAAGGTGGACCGGTGTCTGACGGACGATGGGACATGGGTGAGGGCGGTGCGGGCATCCTAGGCGCCGGGGTGCGGGAGACGGCGAACGGGGCGGAGACGGCCGGGCGTCTGGCTGGCTACGACACGGTCTCGACGTCCCTCGCACTGTGCGGGGACGCCGAACTGCGCCGACTGGTCGACACGGCCACGCCGCTGGGCACCGGCATCGGGGGAAAGTCGGCCCGGCTGGACGTGTCCGGGAGGCCGGTCTTCGTGAAGCGGGTGCCCCTGACGGACCTGGAGCGGCGCCCGGAACACATCCGCTCCACGGCCAACCTGTTCGGGCTGCCGATGGTCTGCCAGTACGGAGTCGGCGGGCCCGGGTTCGGGGCGTGGCGTGAGGTCGCGGCCCAGACCATGACCACGAACTGGGTGCTCTCCGGGCAGTTCCAGGGCTTTCCCCTGATGTACCACTGGCGCGTCCTGCCGGACGAGGAGCCCGGGCTGCCCGAGGAACTCGCCGATGTCGACAAGGTCGTGGACTATTGGGGAGGGAGTGCGGAGGTACGGCGGCGTGTCGAGGCCCTGGGGCAGTCCTCGGCGAGTGTCGCACTCTTCCTGGAGTACGTCCCACAGACGCTCCACGCATGGCTGACGGCGCAGGTGCGAGCCGGTGGCGAGGCGCTCGACCGGGCGTGTTCCCTGGTGGAGAGGGAGCTGCGGGCCGGCACGTCCTTCATGAGCAGTCGCGGGCTGCTCCACTTCGACGCCCACTTCGAGAACATCCTGACCGACGGCCGGCGGCTGTACTTCGCCGACTACGGCCTTGCCCTGTCCACCCGCTTCGACCTCTCGCGCGCCGGGGCCGACTTCTTTTACCGGCACCGCGCCTACGACCGTTGCTACACGGCCAGTTGGCTCGTGAACTGGCTGATCACCGCCCTCTACCCGGGCGACTGGGAGGAACGTGGGCGACTGATACAGGCATGGGCCGAAGGGCGACAGCCCACCGGTGCGCCACCGGGGGCGGCGGAGATACTCAGCCGCAACGCCCCGGTCGCGGCCGTGATGACGGACTTCTACCGCCGACTCCAGGGGGTGAGCAGGACGACGCCGTACCCGGGGGAGAGGCTCCGGCGGCTCTGCCCGTGACGGCGAGGCGGAGCGGGCCGCCAGGGGAAGACGAGCTGGAGGGACGGAAATTCGGCTGGACGGCGATGAGTTCGAGGGCGGGCGCCGGTCTACCTCTTCGACACCACCACGGACCGCTTCCCACAGGAGACCTTCATGTCCGAGACCACCGCTCCCGTCCCCGCCGCCTCCGCTCCTGCCGGCGTCGTCGTCGCCGAGTCGGCGACCGCTCGCGGGCGGCGCGCCCGGATCGCCCTGCGCGGTCTGCAGGTGCTGCTCGCCCTCTTCTACGCGATCCCGAGCGCCCTGCCCAAGCTGATCGCGCACCCGTCCGCCGCCGAGTCCTTCGAGAAGCTCGGCTGGGGCAGCGCGGGGATGTACATCATCGGGGTGCTCGAACTGGCCGGAGCGGTAGCCCTGTTGATCCCGGTGCTCCAGTCGGTGGCCGCGATGGCACTGAGCGCGTTGATGGTGGGTGCGTTCGTCGTGCAGATAGCCGTGTTCGACGGGCAGTACGCGGCGACTCCGCTCATCCTGATCGTGCCGCTCGCCCTCATAGCCTGGGCGCGGCGGGGGCACAACGCGGATCTGATGCGGCTGCTGCGGCGCCGGGCGTGACCGGGTGACACCGTGTCGCGTGCGATGCCGGCGGCGTCCGGGCGGGCCGAGGGGCTCGCCCCCGGGCGCTGCTCGCGCTGTCCCTCGGGAGCATGCCGCCCATCGGGGCTTGCCACAGGGGAGTTGGTCTGCCGGGGCAGGGTCCGTGTCCTTCAGGTCCCTGTCCGTCGCTACGGTCTGCTCACTGCGTGGGTCTGCCGACGTCCTTGGCGATGTCGCTGCCGAGACCGTCGCCGGCGCCAGGGGTCGGCAGTCCGCGCAGGCGTTCCATCTCGCGGCGGTCCCGCTTGGTCGGGCGGCCCGCGCCGCGGTCGCGGATGCCGGCCGGGGCGACGGCCTCGCGGGGCGGGGGCGGCGGGGAGTTGTCGATGTAGCACTGGGCGGCGACGGGGGCGCCGACCCGCTTGCGGATCAGTCGCGTGACGACGACGACTCGTTCCCGGCCGTCGTGCCGCAGGCGTACCTCGTCACCGACGCGTACGGCGTGGGCGGGTTTCACGCGGTCGCCGTTGACGCGGACGTGCCCGCCGCGGCAGGCGGTGGCTCCCATGGAACGGGTCTTGACGAGACGTACGGACCAGATCCAGCTGTCGACGCGGACGGTTTCGCCGCTCTGCGGCCCCGCCGCGTCGGCGGCGGCGATCGCCTCGGCGACCTTGGGGTCGAGGGCCTCCGGGTCGGGGGCCTTCGCCTCTCCGTCGCCGGAGTTGGTTGCCGTGCCTTGTGAAGCCATGTCCCCGACCTTAGTCCTCCGGGTGGTCCGATCGAGCGGGGAATCGCCCTCCGACCGCATCTACAAAACAAGTTTTGCAAAATGTCTTTTGCTTAATGGTCGTGGCGGCCTACCCTCCCGGCATGGACAGCGACGAGCACAATCGCGTACTCGACCCCGAGCACGACACCGCCGCCCTGAAGGCCCTCACCCACCCGCTCCGTATTCGGCTGCTCGGGCTGCTGCGGCAGGACGGGCCCGCCACGGCCAGCGAGCTCGCCGTGCGGACGGGGGAGTCGTCGGCGTCGGCCAGTTACCACCTGAGGGTGCTGGCGAAGTACGCCTTCATCGCCGAGGCCGAGCATCGTGACGGGCGGGAGCGGCGCTGGCGGGCGCTGCACACCGTGACGTCCTGGAGCAACGAGGCGATGGAGTCCTCCGCGGCGGGCCGGGCCTTCGTCAGCCTGGCGCGGCGGCGGCAGCTGGAGCACCTGGAGTCGTCCCTCGCCCGGCACGAGGCGGACATGGCCGGCGGGCGGCTCGGTCAGGAGTGGGTGGAGGCGTCCGGGATCAGCGATCTCATGCCCCGGCTGACGCCCGGGTCGCTCAACGAACTCTGGGAGACGATCGCCGGGAAGCTGGAGGAGCTGACCGCCCGGGACGCCGGTGACCCGCGTGCCGAGCACGTCGTGCTGCTCACCGCCGGCCTGCCGCTCGCGCCGCGCGACCGCGAAGACGGTGATCGCGAGGGCGCCGGCCGCGACGGTGCCGACCGCGAGGACGGCGACCGTGACGGCGCCGACCGCGATGGCATCTCATGAAGAACCGCACGGACATGCGGTGCCACGCGGACGAGGTGCCCGGTATGCGGACCGTCCGCCGCCGTTATGTCGTCATCTGCGTCCTTTCATGGCTGCCGCCCGGCCTCGGCCTCGCCTCGATGGTCCTGCTGCTCGGCGAGCGCGGCATGTCCCTGGCCGCGATCGCGGGACTCTTCGCCGCCCACTCCCTGACCGTGGCCGCGCTGGAGCTCCCCACGGGCGGTCTGTCCGACGTCCTCGGACGGCGGCCGGTCCTGGCCACGGCCGGTGCGCTCAACATGGTCGCCTGCTGTCTGGTCGGCCTCGGCACCACCGTCTGGGTGCTCGCCGCCGGCATGGTCCTCATGGGGATGTCCCGCGCGCTGGCCAGCGGCAGCGCCGAGGCCTGGTACGTCGACACCGTCCAGACGAGTGCGGGACCCGACGCCGAACTGCGGACGGGACTGGCCCGGGGCGGCACCGCGACCTCCGCCGCCCTCGCGGCCGGCCTCCTGCTCGGCGGGGCCCTGCCCTGGCTGCTCGGCACGGGCACGGGCAGCGGCCTCGGTGCCGGGCTGAGCGAGGCGACGTCCGGGGTGGTGCTGCCGCTGTCCGTGCCCTTGCTGCTGGGAGCCGCCCTCAGGGTCGCGCTCGTCGCCTACGTGCTGGCCGTCCTGCGGGAGCCGCCGCGCCCCCGGGCCACCCTGCGTTCCGTGCTGCGCGGCGTCCCCGTCACCGTCCTGGACGGGCTGCGACTGGGCGGACGGGACGCGCTGGTCCGCCGGCTCATGCTCAGCGCGGCCGCCGCCGGAGGCGCCCTGGGCGTCGTCGAGTTGCTCATACCCGGCCGTACCGTCGAGCTGACCGGGGCGAGCGGTTCCGGGGCACTGGCCTACGCCGCCCTCGCCTGCGTGGGCTTCGTCTGCTGCGGTGTCGGCAGCCAACTCGCCCCGTTCGCCGCCCGGGTCGCGGGCGGCGGGGAGCGGGCCGTGCTGATCTGTCTCGGGTCAGGGGTGACCGGCCTGCTGCTGCTCGCGGTCACCGCCTCCTCCACCCATCTGCTCGCCGCCACCGTCGCGGTCACCGGTTTCTGCGGCTTCTACGTCGGCATCGGCGCTGTGACCCCGAACCAGAACGCCCTGCTGCACCGCCGCGTCTCCAGCGCGGGGCGGGCCACCGCCCTGTCCGTCCAGTCCCTCGCCCTGCAGCTGGCCGGCGCGCTCACCGGCCTGATCGTCGGGGTGATGCGGCCGGGCCCGCTGCCGTGGCTCCTGACGAGTGCGGTGCTGCTCGCCGGGGCGCTGCTGTGGGTCCGCCCCGGAGAGGAACGGGCCGAGCAGGCCACGACCACCCGCCCCGCCCCTACCGTGGAGTGATGGACGCCAGCGGCCTTCCCCTCCTCGACCGGCGCATCGCGGACTGCCGGGCCTGTCCGCGGCTGGTCTCCTGGCGCGAGGAGGTGGCCCGGGTCAAGCGGGCCGCCTACGCGGACTGGACGTACTGGGGCCGGCCGGTGCCGGGGTTCGGGCCGGAGGACGCCCGGCTGCTGATCGTGGGGCTCGCCCCCGCAGCCCACGGCGGCAACCGCACCGGCCGGATGTTCACCGGTGACCGCTCCGGGGACGTCCTGTACGAGGCGATGTACGACGTGGGCCTCGCCTCCCAGCCCGCCGCCGAGCACACCCACGACGGCCTGGAGCTGTACGGCGTACGAGTCACCTCGCCCGTGCACTGCGCCCCGCCCGCGAACAAGCCGACCCCCGAGGAGCGGGACACGTGCCGTCCCTGGCTCGTGCGGGAACTGGGACTGCTGCGTCCCACCCTGCGGGCCGTCGTCGTGCTCGGCGCCTTCGGCTGGCAGGCCGCGCTGCCGGCGTTCGCCGAAGCGGGCTGGTCCGTGCCCCGGCCACGCCCCGCCTTCGGCCACGGGGCCCGTTACGACCTCGACGGTCTGGAGCTCTTCGGCTGCTTCCACGTCAGTCAGCGCAACACCTTCACCGGCCGGCTCACCCCCGCGATGCTGCGCGACGTACTGCGGACGGCCGCGGGGGCGGCGGGGCTGCCCCGGCCGGAGTGAGTCCCTACGGGAGTTCTTCGTCCCCGAAGAGGTGCCGCACCGTGGAGCGGTAGTTGGTCCGTACGTGCGTGAGCGCGTGCGCGCGGGCCCGGTCCGGGTCGCCCGAGGCGATCGCGTCGTACAACTCGCGGTGCTCGACGAGGAGCTGGGGCCACTCCTCGTTGCGCCGGGTCATCCAGCGCAGCCGGCCGGCGACCGGTTCCAGGGCCTCGGTCAGCAGGCTGTTGCCCGCCATCGCCACGATGCGGTCGTGCAGACGGCTGTTGACGTCCGTGATCGTCTCGGCGTCCTCGGCCTCGGTCGCGGCGGCGGCGCGGTCGAGGAGCTCCTGGACCGCGGCCAGGTCTTCCGGTGTCGCGCGGGACGCGGCGAGTCCTGCGGCGTAGACCTCCAGTGCCTCGCGCAGTTCGAACAGTTCCTTGACGTCGGTCGGGGTGAGGCGGCGTACGACCGTACGGCGCGGGGTCTCGAAGTGGACGAAGCCCTCGGCGACCAGTGCCCGGATCGCCTCCCGGACCGGCACGCGCGAGACGCCGAAACGGTCCGCCAGCTCGCGTTCCACCAGGCGGTCGCCGGGGCGGAGACTGCCCGCGATGATCTCCTGCCGCAGCTCGGAGGTGACGCGTTCGCGCACTGCGCCCAGGGGTTCGATCTTCGTCATGCAGCCCATCTTCGCCGAGGCGAGGTGTCTTTTACGGAGCGTTAACAACAGCGACATCGGTCGGAACGGTTGACGGGGAGACCATGACCCCGGTTTGGTATACCAAACGTGCGCTGAGTAGTCCCACCGAACCGTTGCCATCGAGCAGTCCTCCGTCGTCCCCTTGCTCATGGAGGCCCCCGTGTCCCTCGCCGACCGTGCCGCTACCACCGGCACCCCAGCGTTCGTCCCCGACCCCCGGCTCACCAACGAAGACCTCGCGCCCGCGAAGAAGCGCAACTGGAAGGTCTTCGACCTCTTCGCCATGTGGATGTCCGACGTCCACAACCTCGGCAACTACACCTTCGCCGCCGGACTGCTCTTCCTCGGCATGAACGTCTGGCAGATCTTCACGTCGCTGCTCGTCGGCTTCGTGATCATCTACATCGGCATGAACTGGATGGGAAAGATCGGGCAGCGCCACGGCGTTCCCTTCCCGGTGGTCAGCCGGATCGCCTTCGGCGTCTGGGGCGCCAACATCCCCGCGCTGATCAGGGCCGTGATCGCCATCATGTGGTACGGCATCCAGACCTACCTGGCCTCCGTCGCCGTCAACGTGATGCTGCTCGCGGCCTGGCCGGGCCTGGAGTCGTGGACGCACAGCTCCTTCCTGGGCCTCGACGCGCTCGGCTGGGTCTCCTTCATCGCCTTGTGGCTGGTGCAGGCGGCGATCATCAGCCGGGGTATGGAATCGGTCCGGAAGTTCCAGGACTTCTGCGGCCCGGCGATCTGGCTCGTGATGATCGCGCTGGCCGTGTGGATCCTGGCCAAGGCCGGCTGGACGATCTCGCTCACCTCGACCCCGCACCCGGTCTCCGTCGGCGAGCAGTGGCGGCAGTGGTTCGGCGCGATCGGCCTGGTCCTCGCCACCTACGGCACCCTGATGCTCAACTTCTGCGACTTCTCCCGCTTCTCGCCCGACTACAGGACGGTCAAGCGCGGCAACTTCTGGGGCCTGCCCATCAACTCCACGGCCTTCGTCATCGTGTCGGTCATCGTCACCGCGGGCGCCTTCGAGGTCTTCGGCAAGGAGATCACCGACCCGGCCTACCTGGTCGCCGAGATCGGCAACACCTGGGTGCTCGTGGTGGGCGCGCTGACCTTCGCCATCGCCACCATGGGCGTCAACATCGTCGCCAACTTCGTCTCACCGGCGTACGACCTCGCCAACGTCTGGCCGCAGAAGATCACCTTCAAGGTCGGCGGCATGATCAGCACGGTCGCGGCGCTGCTCGTCACCCCCTGGAACCTCTTCTCCAACCCGACCGTCGTGAACTACTTCCTCGGGGGCCTCGGCGCCTTCCTCGGCCCGCTGTTCGGCGTGATCATGGTCGACTACTACTGGGTCAAACGCGGCCGTGTGAACGTGGCGGAACTGTTCGACGCGACGCCCGGCTCCCGCTTCTACTACCGCAAGGGCGTCAACCCCAGGGCGCTGTGGGCGTTCCTGCCCGCGGCCGGTGTCGCCGCCGTCCTCGCGCTGGTGAAGACCTTCAGCGATGTGGCGCCGTACTCCTGGTTCATCGGCACGGCACTCGCGGCCGGACTCTACGTGGTCCTGTGCCGCCCCGAGCGTGCGACCGCGGAGGTCTGAGAGACGTGCGGATCGTCGTCACCAACTGCAACACCACGCAGGAGATGACCGAGGAGATCGTACGAGGTGCCCGGGCCGCCGCAGGCCCGGGCACCACCGTGACCGGACTGACCCCCGCGTGGGGGCCCGAGTCCGCGGAGGGCTGGCTCGACAGCTACCTGTCCGCCGCGGCCGTCCTGGACACGCTGCGGACGTACGACGGACCGCCGTACGACGCCGTGGTCATGGCCGGATTCGGGGAGCACGGGCGGGAGGGCGTGCGGGAGCTGGTGGACGTACCCGTCGTCGACATCACCGAGGCCGCCGCGCATCTCGCCTGCCTGCTGGGCCGCCGCTACGGCGTCGTCACCACACTGGAGCGGTCGTGCGGCCAGATCGAGGACAGCCTGGAGACGGCGGGTGTGGCGCGGAACTGTGCCGCGGTCGTCGGCACGGGCCTGAACGTGCTCGACCTCGGCGACGAGGAGCGCACGGAGACGGCGTTCCTCGCCGCCGCCGAGCGGGCCCGCTCGGCCGGGGCGGAGGTGCTGGTGCTGGGCTGCGCCGGGATGACCGGCTTGCAGCGGGCGGTCGGGGAGAAGCTGGGCCTGCCGGTCGTGGACGGGGTCGCCGCGGCGGTCAAACTGGCGGAGTCGCTGGTGGCGCTGGGACTGACGACGAGCCGGGTGGGGAGCTACGCGCAGGCGCTGCCGAAACGGAGGGTGTGGGGGAGGACCGAACGGCGGTAGCTCATGACGGGCCGTCGAGGGTGGCGTCGTCGCTGTGAGCCCCGTAGAACGCCGTCTGGCGGGCCATGACCTCCCGCATCGACGTGCCGCGCGGGATGCCGTACACCGTGCCGGGGAAGTCCAGCGCCTCCTGGATCTGCCACAGTTCGTCGTGCTCGCCGGGGGCGAAGAGCCGGGCCCGGGGTGCTCCCGCCGCGATCCAGCCGATGGGCAGGACCGTGCCGGGCGGCAGTACGGAATTGACGTGCAGCACACTGTGGATCCGCAGCTCGGAGCCGGTGCTCGCGACGGCCCCGGGGAAGACGCAGGCGCCGGTGGCCACGAAGACCTCGTCCTCCAGGGTCGCCCCGTTGACATGGGCGTGCGGGCCGACGAGCACGGCGTCACCGATCGCCGCGGGGTGCCGGGCACGTCCCCGGACCAGCGCGTTCTCCATCACCACGACGTCCGAGCCCACCCGCACCTCCCCGTCCTCGGCGGTGAGCACGGCCCCGTGCAGCACCCGGCTGCGCTCCCCGAGGACGACGGCCCCGCACAGGACGGCCGTGGGAGCGACGTACGCGGACTGCGGGACGACGGGGCGCCGGCCGCGGTGCTCGATCAGCATGGAGTTCTCCTCAGGTCGGCGCCCCGTCGGGCACGACGGCTGTCGCCGTAATCTCCACCAGCTGCCCCGTGTACCCGAGGCACGCCACGCCGATCAGCGTCGACGAGTGCGGACCGGCACTGAGCCCGGACGCCTCGACGACCTCCCAGACGGTGGACAGCACGGCCGGCTCACCGCTCACGACGTACACGTCGGTCGCCACGACGTGCGGCAGATCGCTGCCGACGGCGCGCAGCTGCTCCCGCAGGTTGGCGATCACCTGCTCGGCCTGCCGCACGGGATTCCCGGGTCCGACGACCTCCCCCCTGGCATCCAGCGGTACGGCACCCGCCAGAAAGGCCAGCTTGGTGCCGGCTTCCACGACGGACGCGTGGGAGTAGGTGGGCGGCGGGAACAGGCTCGGGACGGTGACGCGCTGGATCACGGATTCTTCCGATCTACGGGCGGCGGCAGGACAACCCACCGATCATGCGAGGCCCCGGCGGGCGAGCGCACCCGTATTTCCTTGCACGACCATCCGTATTTCGTTTCACGACGGCCGAACGGTTCCCCTACGCTGCCCCAGCCCCGCGCCGTCCGCCTGCCCAGGAGCCGTCTCGTGCCCGCCTTCCTCGACCACACCGCCGACCGCCTCGCCGCCCTCCCCGCCGTCGAGGCCGTCACCCTCGGCGGCTCCCGGGCCCAGGGCACCGAACGGCCCGACAGCGACTGGGACCTGGCCGTCTACTACCGCGGCGCCTTCGACCCGGCCGATCTCCGCGCGGTCGGCTGGGAGGGCGAGGTGTCCGCGATCGGCGCGTGGGGCGGCGGTGTTTTCAACGGAGGTGCCTGGCTGACGATCGAGGGCAGGCGGGTGGACGTCCACTACCGCGATCTGGACGTCGTCGAACACGAGCGGGCGGAGGCCGAGGCGGGCCGCTTCCGCGTCGAGCCGCTGATGTTCCATCTGGCGGGCATCCCGACGTATCTGCTCGTCGCCGAACTGGCGATCAACAAGGTGCTGCGGGGCGAGCTGCCGCGTCCCGCCTCCTACCCGCGGGCCCTGCGCGAGCGTGCCCCCGGGCACTGGCACGGCATGGCCGCCGCCACCCTCGCCTACGCCAAGGCGGGACACGCCCCGAAGGGCGCGGTCACCCAGACCGCGGGCGCGATCGCCCTCGCCGCGACGCAGACGGCGCACGCGGTGCTGGCGGCGCGCGGGGAGTGGGTCACCAACGAGAAAGGGCTCGTCGCACGGGCCGGGCTGGGCGAAGCGGATGCACTGGTCACGCGCATGACCGCCGGACCTGACCCACTGGCCCGCGTGGTCGGCGACGCGGAGGCACTCTTCGCACAGGCCGTGGAGGAGGCCCGCTCCTGACGATTGCGTTCATAAAGAACCCGGCTCTCCCGCACTCCGTCACGTTCCGGAAACCTTTCCTCCAGGAACCCCGCTTACCGTGGACACCCACACCCCGCCCCGGCCACCGTCGCCCGAAGGCCCACCCCTGCCCTCGATGAGACGACAGGAGCCCCGTGTCCCGGTCCCACCGTTTGTCCCTTGCGCTGCCGCCCTGGCTCGCGCACGCCCTGCGCGCTCAGCGGGGACCGGTGCCCTGGAGCGCGGTGACCCGGGGTGCCCTGTCCGCCGGGCCGCTGCTGCTGGTGGCCGTGCAGACGGGGCACACGTCGCTCGGTGTCGTCGCCGCCATCGCCGCCATGCTCGCCGGGATCAACGACCGGCCCGGGAGCAGGCGGGTCTCGGTCAAGCGGCTCGGGGTGCCCGCGCTGGGCGGTGCCCTCGGGCTGGTGATCGGGACGTATGCCGGGGACGAGACCGGCGCGGTCGTGCTGACCGTGATCCTCACGCTCGTCGGGCTCGTCGCGGGCGGCATCAGTGCCATCGGTCCCGTGGCGTCCGCCGTCGGTACGCAGTTGCTCGTCGGCGCGGCGATCGGCGCGGGCATGCCCCTGCCCGAATCGGGGTGGCAGCGCGCGCTCGCCTTCCTCGCCGGGGCCGGCTGGCTGCTCGTGCTCCGGCTCGTGCTGCCCACGCCCGGCTCCCTGGCCGGTGACTTCCGCTTCGACGGGGAGCGGGCGGCCGTGGCCGGTGTGTACGACGCGGTCGCCGAGTTGCTCGACGCCGTCGGCGGGCCGGACGCCATCCGGCGCCGCGCCGCGCTCACAGCCGCCCTCGACCACGCCCAGGACGCCCTCGCCGGGCCCCGGCTGCGGCGGTACGCCTCCTCCTCCACGGAGCGGCGGCTGCACGCGCAGTACGCCGCCGCGCTGCCCCTCGCCGAGGCCGCCACCGCGCTGGCCTGGGCCGAAGAGGCCGTTTCCGAACGGGCCTCCGAAGGCCCCCGGCGGCTCGCCGCCGCCGTACGCGACAACACCCACACCGGGCCGCTGCCCGCACCCTCCCGCTCGGTGCCCGCCCTGCGCGCCCTCGACGACGCCCTGCTGCAGGCCGCCGAGGTGTTCGACCAGGGCGGGGGCGGCGATCTGCACACCCGGCCCCGTACCGCCAGGGACCGGCTGCGGGCCGCCTTCGGTACCGCCGGACGCGAGTACGGACTGCGCGTCGCCCTCTGCTTCGGGGCCAGTTCCGCGGTCGCCCAGGCCCTGCACCAGAGCCAGTGGTACGGGGAGCACGAGCACTGGTACTGGCTGCCCGCCACCGCTGTCTTCCTCGTCAAGCCCGACCTCGGGCCGCTGGCCTCACGGGTGCTGAACCGGGCCGCCGGGACCGTCCTCGGCGCTCTCCTCTTCGCCGGGTTCGCCATCGTCCTGCCCCGGCCGGAAGGGCTGATCGCGCTCGTCGCCCTCAGCGGGGCGCTGATACCCGTCGCCACCCGGCACTTCGCCGCCCAGACCGCCGTCGTCACCGTCCTCGTCCTCGCCCTGGTCATGGTCGGCGGCGAGGCCCAGGCCTCCGCGGGCCGGATCGGCGAAACGCTGCTGGCCTGCGCGATCGTGCTGATCGTCGGGCATCTGCCGATGCCCGGACAGCGCGGCGGGGGAGTGCGCGCGCGGCTCGCGGCGGCGAGCCGGGCCGCGTACGCCTATCTCACCCACGTCCTCGACGAGGCCGACGCCCCGCGCATCGGCGGCTCCGGCACCCCCTCCGACCACCGCGCCACCCGCTGGACCCTGCGCCGCGAGGCCTACCGCACCCTCGCCGAGGCCCGCACGGCCATCTCCCTCTCCGCGCACGAACTGCCCGCCCTCGCCCGGCACACCGAGGGCGCGGACGAGGTGGCCGACCTCCTCGAACGCCTCGTCGACACCACGACCGCCTGCGCCGTGCACCTCGACGACACCGGCCGGATCGGCCCCCGCCACACGGAACGCCTCGCCGCGGTCCTCGACGAACTCAACGGACCCGGGGAACGGGTGGGGCTCCGACTGCCCCGGACACCCCTCGCCGGATAGCGCCCCCGGCGTACGTTGGCGTGATGACGCCTTCTGCCGCGGACCGTCCCGCCGACCTCGTCATCAGCGCGTGCACCGTCCTCGTGCACGACGATCAAGAGCGGATCGGCTTCCAGGAGGACGCCGCGATCGTCGTACGGAACGGGATCGTCGAGGCCGTCACGAGCAGCTCCGAGGCCCGGGACCTGGCCGCCGCCGAGCGGCTCGACGGCCGCGGCCAGGTCGCGCTGCCCGGCCTGATCAACTGTCACACGCACGCGCCGATGGTCGCCCTGCGCGGCCTCGCCGAGGACCTGCCCACCGAGGAGTGGTTCAACGACGTCGTCTGGCCCGTCGAGTCCAACCTCACGGCGAAGGACGTCGAGCTGGGCGCGCGACTCGCCTGCGCAGAGATGATCCGCGCCGGCGTCACCTGCTTCGCCGACCACTACTTCGCCATGGACGAGGTCGCCGCGGTGGTCGCCGAGTGCGGCATGCGGGCGCTGCTCGGCGAGGCCTACTTCTCCTCGCAGGGCCCCCAGGGCCGGGAACGGTCACTGGAGTTCGCGCTGCGGCACCGCGGCTCGGCGGACGGCCGCATCACCACCGCTCTCGCGCCCCACGCCCCCTACACCGTCGACGACGCCGACCTCGCCGCCACCGCCGAGCTCGCCCGCGCGCACGGCCTGCCCGTGCACCTGCACGCCGCGGAGAACCGCGGCCAGACGGACACCAGCCTCGCCCGCCACGGCGTCACCCCGATCGAGGTCCTGGCCCGCACCGGCATCCTCGACACGGACGTGCTCCTCGCCCACGGCACCGGCATCACCGACCGCGACCTGCCGGTCCTGGAGCTGGCGGGCGGTCGTACGGCGGTCGCCACCGCGCCCCGCGGCTACCTCAAGTTCGCCTGGCCCGACACGACACCCGTCCGCGCCCTGGGCGACATCGGCGTCGACGTCGGGCTCGCCACCGACGGCGCCGCCTCCAACAACTCCCTCGACGTGTGGGAGTCCATGGCCCTCACCTCACTCGTCCAGAAGCAGGCCGAGGGCGACCCCCGCCGGCTGACCTCCCGCCAGGCCCTGCACCACGCCACCCTGCAGAGCGCCCGTGCCGTGGGGCTGGGGGACAGCGTCGGCAGCATCGCGCCGGGCCGCAGGGCGGACATCGTCCTGGTCGATCTCACCGGCCCGCACACCCGGCCCGTCCACGACCTCGCCGCCACCCTCGTGCACAGCGCCCGCTCCGCCGATGTCCGCACCACGATCGTCGACGGACGGATCCTGATGCGCGACCGGGAACTGCTGACCATCGATGTGCCCGCGGTGGCGGGGGAATTGGAAGAGCGCCTGCCCGCGCTGGTGGACCGCGGCCACGGCCGGCGCATCCAGGAGTACGACACCTGAGTCCCAGGAAAACTTCGCGAGCCGCCGATGAGTTCCGCCCCTCCCTGAGGTCACCACTCGAACGGGACCGTTGGACCGTTGTACAGGAGGGGTTCATGTCGCTACCGGAGATCGCCTCGCGCGAGCAGTGGCGCGCGGCGCGCGCGGAACTGCTGGTCAAGGAGAAGGCCGCCACCCGCGCGCGGGACGCGCTGAGCGCCGAGCGGCGCGGACTGCCCATGGTGGCGGTCGACGCGGAGTACGTGTTCGAGGGCGGGGACGGCAAGGCCACCCTGCTCGACCTGTTCGAGGGGCGGCTCCAGCTCGTCGTCTACCACTTCATGTTCGCGCCCGAGTGGGACGCCGGCTGCCGAAGCTGCTCGGGATTCCTGGATCAAATAGGGCATCTCGCCCATCTCAAGGCCCGTGACACGTCGTTCGCGGCCGTCTCCCGGGCGCCTTTCCCGAAGATCCTGCCCTTCAAGGCCCGGATGGGCTGGACGGTGCCTTGGTACTCGTCCTACGGCAGCGACTTCAACCGCGACTTCGAGGTCACGCTCGAGCATGAGGGGGAGCTCTCCGAGCGACCCGGCCTCAGCTGCTTCCTGCGGGACCGCGACCGGGTCTTCCACACCTACTCGACATACGAGCGCGGCCTCGACGGCCTCGGCTCGACCACCAGCCTGCTGGACCTCACAGCGCTGGGCAGGCAGGAGGCGTGGGAGGAGCCCAAGGGGCGCTCGTCGGCTCTTGGGGCGCCTGCGGGAAGCGAGCGGGTCCGCTATCACGACGAGTACGACGATTGACACGCAAAGTGAGCACATCCGCCAAGAGGCTGAGAGGTTGGTCACACATGGCGGTGAACGCGTGTCAACTACGTCTCAGAACCGTCACTTCGCGAGCCGTTCACCCCATCGTTGGCGTTTAACTCTACGAGTACAGCGCTACATGGAGGTGCAGGGTGGTGAACGGGCGAACGGTGCTCGAGCGCTTTCCCGCCGGTGGGCCGCGTGGCTCCTGGCCTGCGGAGGAGTTCGCGCAGGCGCGGCGTCTGGAAGGCCTGCCCGCCGAGGTTGTCATGGACCTCGCGACGGACATGTTCCTGGTGATCGTGCGCAGCGGCGACAGCGCCGACGCCACGGCCTGACGGACGCCCCGAGGAAGTCGTGGCTCAGCCCGCCTTCGGGGCCGGCACCTTCGCGACCGGCTCGACCTGCGGAGCCGTCGCGGACGGCGCGACCGTCGTGGGCGGCGCGACCGTCGTGGGCGGCTTGGTGAACTGCTCCGCCTGGAGCGCGTACAGCTCGGCGTAGAGCCCCCCGTTGGCCAGCAACTCCTCCGGCGTCCCGGACTCCACGAGCCGGCCCTGGTCCAGGACGTGCACCAGGTCGGCATGGCGTACGGACGCCAGCCGGTGCGTGATCAGTACGACCGTCTGGCCGCTGTCGGCCAGGGCGCGGATCCGTTCGAACACCTCCAGTTCGGCCCGTGCGTCCAGGGCCGCCGTCGGCTCGTCCACGATCAGGATGCGGCCCTTGCGATAGGCCGCCCGGGCGATGCCGAGCCGCTGCCACTGGCCGCCGGACAGTTCGTGCCCGCCGCTGAAGTTGCGGGCGAGCAGCGTGTCGAGGCCGCGCGGCAGATCCGCGACCACCGTCTCCGCTCCGGCCTCGGCGATCGACGCGGCCAGCCGCTCCTCGCACACGGGCGCCGACGTGCGCCCCAGGGCGACGTTCACCCGGGCCGTGAACGGCCATCGCTTGAAGTCCTGCGCCACCATCGCGATCCGCTCGGCCAGCAGGTGCCGGTCGGCGGTCGCCGCGTCCACGCCGTCCCACAGGATCCGCCCCCGCTCCGGGGTGTACAGCCCGGCGAGCAGCTTGACCAGGGTCGTCTTGCCGGAGCCGTTCTCGCCGACCAGTGCCACGATCCGGCCCAGCGGGAGGGCGAGCGTCACGTCGTCGAGAGCGGGGCGGGCCGAGTCGCCCGGGTAGCGGAACGTGATGTTCTCGAAGCGGATCTCGCGCGGGTCCTCCGGCAGTGGCTGCCCGCCGGCAGGGATCGCGCGCTGTGCCGCCTCCGTGTACAGCCGTTGCAGGTCGCCGACGAAGAGGGCCTCCTCGTGCAGTGCGTTGACCTCCACCACGAGGGTGTCGAGGCTCTGCGAACCGGTCCGGATCGCGATCACGGCCGTACCCGCCACCGACAGCGCCATCGATCCCGCCAGCAGGAGTCCGCCGAGCGTCGCGTACGTCGCCGCCGTCGCCAGACCCGTCCACGCCGCCGCGATCAGGCCGGTGCGGGCGGCGAGCCCGGCCAGGCGGGCCTGCTCGGCCTCGGCCGTCTCCGACATCGCGCGGAAGTGCCGCAGCAGGAAGGCGCCCACTCCGTGCACCCGGATCTCCGGGGCCGCCTCGGGTTCGATCAGCAGATTGCCCAGCAGCCTTCCCGCGCGGGCGTGCTGCACCCAGGCGTGGAAGGACTCGTAGCGCCGCCGGGCCACGGTCAGCGCGCTCCAGGCGCTCGGCAGCGTCATCGTCACCAGCAGGGGCAGCAGGGCCGGGTGCAGCACGGTCAGCACGCCGGCCGCCGCGACCAGGGAGATCATCGCGTTGATCACACGCGTCCCGTACATGATCATCCGGCGGGCGGAGGCGGCGCCGTACTGCGCGGTGTCCAGCAGCTTGTGGAAGGCGTGGTCCTCGATCGCGGCCAGTTCCACGCTCGCCGCCCGCTCCAGGTACCGCTCGGTCGCCACCCGCTCCACTTTGGGCTCCAGGCGGCCGGTGGCGTAGGTGCTCGCGGCCCGCAGCAGCGCCGCGAGCAGCATCACGATGGCCACCGTGACCAGCGCGGGGACGGCTCCGCGCAGCCGGTCGTCGATCGGCCCGCCGCCCATCAGCCGGGCCAGGACGCTGTTGACCGCGAGCAGACTCACCGCCTGTGCGACGCCCCGGCCCGCCTCGGAGGCCAGTACGATCCGCGCGGCGCTCCGGTCGGCCTGCCGGGCGAGCCGGAGGCTGGACGCCAGCAGGGACGGCAACCGGGTGATCATGGCGCGGAAGTTCAGTTCCAGGAACGCGTCGGCGTGCTGGCTCCAGCCCATGTCGTAGCGCAGCGGCCCGCCGAAGAGCAGCCGCTCCGACTCGGACACCTCCGGCGCGGTCCGCTTCTTCCCCACCGTCGACCGACCTCCCCGCTCAGGCCCGCTCGTGAACGAACGGCCACTATCTCGGGGGCGGAGCCCACTCGGGCAGGGCGCAGCCCGGGGCGCCGGATGCGCGCGGGCGCACGACCGGACCGGGGGAGGTGTGGGGCGGCGCGGGGTGCCGGGGGTGGTGCGTGTGCCTCGGCTCGGATGTGCTCGGGGGGCCTGCGCGCCGGAGGGGGCATGAAGGGCTGGGCGTGCGCAGCATCCGGGGCGTGCGCGGTGGCCGGGGCGTGTTGGGCCGGGCGTGCTGGGCCGGGTGTGCGCGGCGGCCGGGGGGTGCTGGGCTGGGTGTGCGCAGCATCCGGGGCGTGCGCGGTGGCGGGGCGTGCTGGGCCGGGCGTGCTGGGCCGGGTGTGCGCGGCGGCCGGGGGGTGCTGGGCTGGGTGTGCGCGGCGGCCGGGGGGTGCTGGGCTGGGTGTGCGCGGCGGCCGGGGGGTGCTGGGCTGGGCGTGCGCGGTGGCCGGGGCGTGCTCGGCGGGTCCTGCGCGCCGGCCGGGGCGTGCCTGACGAGTGCTGCGCTCCGACTGAGTGCCGCTTGGCCCCGTCCGGGCCCTGCTCGACGAGTCCTACGCGCTGACCGGCCGCGACCACGCCGGAGCCGTCCCCGTCACACGGCACAGGGCCAGGTACAGAGGTATCGGCGGGGTGTACGGGAGCTTGCCGTCCGGGCGGTGGATCAGTGCGGGGAGCTCCGGAGCCTCCGCGAGGACCGCGCCCGGCGCGTACCGCGCGGGGGTCGGCCACTCCAGGGCGTGGTCGGAGTCGGCCGGAACCAGCCACCACCAGTGCGTCCCGTCGGCGTAGACGCAGCCCGCGCGGGGCAGCCGGGGCATGACCAGCCGGCCGACACGGACGGGAACCGCGACCGCGTCGCAGCCGAGCGGCGCGGTCATGCCGTCGGGCACGGGCAGGCGCAGGGCAGGGCCCGGCGGTGTACGCAGCCTGCGCCGGAGGCGGGCCAGGGTGTCCAGGTTCAGGACGCGGCCACCGCGCGCGGACGTCATGCCGCCCCCTGCTCTCGGCGTCGCCGCTGCGCGGGGACCTCCGGCGCGCTCCTCGTGTGACGTGCCTGGTGCGCTTCGTCCCGGTCGTCCGAGTCGTCGGAAGGACCCGGCTTCGGGCGGGCGCCCCAGCCCAGGTCGTTCCGGGGGTCCGACGGGGCAGGCGGGGTGTCCGCCGTGCGCGGCAGCTCGGCCCAGACCAGGAGCCCGGGGCCGTGCTCATGGGAACCCCAGGCTTCGCAGAGGGCCTCGACGAGAAGCAGTCCCCGCCCGTGCTCCTCCTCGGGCCGCGTCCGGCCGGCCGCGTGGGGCTGGCCAGGGGCGCAGCCCTCGTCACGCACCGCTATCCGCACCAAGCCGTCGCCGTCGTGCAACTCGCACACTATGTGCGTGCTCGCCGTGTGCACGATGGCGTTGGTGACCAGTTCGGAAACCACCAGGGCCGCGCTGTCGCACGTGTCCTCGCACACCGACCAGCCGGTCAGCCGGGCCCGCGTCAGGCGTCTGGCCTGTGCGGGGGAACCCGGATGTGCGGCCAGCTCGAAACGGAACCGGCGCTCGGCAGCGGCCCCGTCGGGGCCGACTCCGGCGGTACCGAGGCCGAGAGGGCCTGCGGCGGTGTCTGTTCCTAAGGGCGCGGACGGAATCACGCTTGCCACTATCGCCCCGCCGTGAACACTTGGCAAGTGTCACTCTGAAAATTGCAGAGTGCGCTGTGACGGTCTGAAAGGCCGTGGCACACTGCATCGCAACAGCACCCCGCGCGGCGCCAGTTGAGATCGTCGAAGATTCGTTCGAAACGTCGGTTCGGATCAGCTCTTCGAAAGGGTCTTCGCATGGCGCCGCCGGGCTGTCAGCGTTCTTTTCATGGCCGGCTCGTCAGAACTCTTCATGGAGGTGGAGCGTGAGCGAACCGCGGTCCGCGCCGACGGTCGGTCAGGTCGTCCTCGGCCGACGCCTGTTGGACCTGCGGGAACGCGCCGGGATGAAGCGCGAGGAGGCCGCCCGCATCCTCCGCGTCGCCCCCGCCACGGTCCGTCGTATGGAGATGGCCGAGGTCGCGCTCAAGATCCCGTACCTTCAACTGCTCCTGAAGGCCTACGCAATCTCCGACGAGGAGGCCGACGCCTTCGTCCAGCTGGCCGAGGACGCGAACAGACCCGGCTGGTGGCAGCGTTTCCACGACATCCTGCCCGGCTGGTTCTCGATGTACGTGAGCCTGGAAGGCGCGGCCGGCGTCATCCGCAGCTACGAACCCCATTTCGTCCCCGGCCTGTTGCAGACCGAGGACTACGCGCGCGGAGTGCTCCGCTCCGGCGCCATCGGCCAGACCAGGCCTGACGACATCGAGCGCCATGTCGCCCTGCGCATGCAGCGCCAGGACCTGCTCACCCGCGAGGACGCGCCCCGGCTGTGGGTCGTGATGGACGAGACCGCGCTGCGGCGCCCGGTCGGCGGCCCGGAGGTGATGCGTGCCCAGATCGACAGGCTGCTCGAGGCCACGAAGCTGCCCAACGTGACGCTCCAGGTCGCCCCGTTCGCCAATGGGCCGCACCCGGGCACGTACGGGCCGTTCGTGCTGTTCCGATTCGCCATGCCCGAACTGCCGGACATGGTCTACAGCGAGTACCTGACCGGCGCGGTCTATCTCGACGCGCGCGCCGAGGTGGCGACCCACCTCGAGGTCATGGACCGCATGGCGGCGCAGGCCGCTACGGCACATCGCACGAAGGAGATCCTCCGGGATCTCCGCAAGGAGCTGTGAATGGATCGCATCAAGCCGCGCAAACAGGTCTACAACGGCATGCCCGCGCGTGACTTGGGCAGCGAGGGCTGGCACAAACCGTGGAGCGGCGGGAACGGCGGAAACTGCCTGGAGGCGATGAAGCTCGCCGACGGCCGGATCGCCGTCCGCCAGTCGACCGACCCCGACGGTCCGGCGCTGATCTACACCCCCGACGAGATGACGGCCTTCATCGAGGGGGCGAAGGCGGGGAAGGCGGACTTCCTGCTGTCCTGACGTGATCGCCCTTTGCCGCTGCTCGGCTCTCTGCCGCTCGAATCTCCGCCGCTCCACTTCCTGATGCTGCACTTATTGACGCTGATGTTGAATTGAACACCCTTCGCGCCTTACGGAGTGCCTCATGACCGGGCAGGACCTCACGACGTCCGTCCAGATGGACACGACCAGACCCCACCCCGCGCGGATGTACGACTGGTACCTCGGCGGCAAGGACAACTACCCGGTCGACGAGGAGATGGGCCGTCAGATGCTGGCCCTCGACCCGAGGGTGCCGGTGATGGCGCGCGTCAACCGAGCCTTCATGCACCGGGCCACCCGCTGGCTGGCCCGGAACGGCGTACGGCAGTTCCTGGACATCGGCACCGGCATACCGACCGAACCCAACCTCCACCAGGTCGCCCAGGAGATCGCCCCGGACGCCCGGGTCGTCTACTGCGACAACGACCCCATCGTCCTGGCCCACGCGGCGGCCCTGCTGCGCGGCACGGACGAGGGCGCCACCGAGTACCTCCAGGCTGACGTCCGCGACCCGGACGCCATCCTGGAGGGCGCGCGGAGGGTCCTGGACTTCAGCCGGCCCGTCGCGCTGTCGCTCATCGCGCTGCTGCACTTCGTCTCGGACGAGGACGGCGGGCACGAGCTGGTCCGCCGACTGCTCGCCGAACTGCCCTCCGGAAGCTACCTGGTGATCACCCACGCCACGGCCGACTTCACACCGGAGGAGTCCAGGGCGGCGACCGAGAAGCTCCGCGCCGCCGGTGTCACCCTGGCCCTGCGCTCCCGCGAAGAGTTCACCCGCTTCTTCGACGGCCTCGACCTCGTCGAACCCGGTGTCGAGGTGCCGCACCACTGGCACCCCGAGCTGGGCGAGCCCGTGCCGGGGCAGGACGACGGGGTGATTCCGGGGTACGGGGCGGTGGCGCGCAAACCGTAGCTCTCGGCGTGGACGTGTGCCCCATCTCCTGGCCGGCCCCTGGCGCCCGGGGCCGCCTACCCCTCGGCGTCGCGGAAGGGATTGGGGAACGTCACCCACCTGATTCCGTCAGCCGTGGCGGCAGCGGTGTCCGGGGCCGCGGGAGGCGGGGAGTCGGACAGTTCCAGGAGGTCCATGAGTTCGGTGGGGAGTTGCGCGGGAACCTCCACAGGTGCCCAGTGCGCTTCCTGGCCGAAGTCGATGTCCGGCGACACTGATTCAGCGTCACCGAGATCGAGCAGCAGCTCGTCGAGCATCGCGAAGATGTCATCCATCGGTGCCTCCGCCCGGAGGCAGGGACGGTGGGGTCCGGGGCTTGTCGGTCACCTGCCTGGCAGCCGAGAGACGCTGCGTCACGTTCTCGTGGACGCGTTTCACGGCCTGGTTGGCGTTGGCGTACGCGGTGAGGGCCTTGGTCTTCTGCAGCGCATAGACACTCTTGGCGATTTCCTTGGTCTGCGGGTCGATTCCGGCGTAACAGGCGAGGTCTTCCTGTGCGACGCGGGAAAGAGCCTCCAGATACGCATGGTGGCGTGCTTTGGCGGTCGCCAGGTCCGGGTCCTCGTAGATCAGGTCGCTGAGTGTCAGCCAGCCGAGGGAGAAGTCGTCGTCGATCGCGGCCTGGGCGGAGGACCGCGCGTTCTCCTTGTCTCCCAGGGACTGATAGGCCCTGCTCATCGTGTAGAAGATCGGTCCGCTTTCCCCAGGGGTGTCGTCTCGGCATACTCCCAGCAGGGCCGGCTTCAGGCATCCCCGCGGATTGCGCTTCGCGAGGTAGACGCGGGAGATGATGTGGAGCGACGCCGGCTCGCCTGGGTGTGTGCGCAGTCGGGTCATCGCCATGCCGTAGGCCCGCTTCAGCAGCTTGTCGACCAGGGGTAATTCGTTCGCCTTGTTCAACGCGCTCGCGGTCTTCATGCTTTCTCGCATCAGCAGGGCCACGGGAGACATGGTGACCGCGGTGCGCACGGCTGTCAGGGTCAGCAGCTCCCGCTGCATGCGGGAGATCGATTCAGCGAGGACCAGATTGACGAAGGGGTCGTCGGGAGATTCCTGCAACCTCTCGGCGAGGCGATTGATGCCGTTTCGCTCGTTGAAGACATCCGCGGGCAGAGAGAGCACGGGAAGCGTGCTCATGGTGCTGCCCAGTTTCGCCGCGCCGCGCCCGGTGGCCGTACCCATCGAGGTGGCGGCGAAGCGCAGCGTCAACTCGCCCCGTTTCCGCGAAGCCGTGCGGCCGAGCTCTTTGGCGCGATGAGCGGCCTTGGCGCGTGCGTCCTTCACACGCCGCACGTATTCCGGATTCGCCGTCTCCGCACGGGACATCCCGGCCGAGACGGCATCACTCGTCAGCTTGCGCGCTTCCCGCCAGGCAGCGCCCAGCGAGTGCTTTCGATGTGTCGCCATGATCCTCTTCCGGGCTTCAGAATTGCCGCGTTCCGGGCTCGGCCGCACCGCCGTCCGGGTCGTGCGGACTCGCCTTTCCCATCAGATCCCACATCTGGAAACCGAGTTCGTCCAGCCGGCCGGAGACATCCTGAGGAAAGCCGGAGACGGCGGCCAGGTTCGCGTTCGTGACCACTTTCTCGTAGCCGCCGCTGCGGAGCTTTTCGGCCGCCGCGCCATACATCTCCTGCTCGACGGCCGGCCGCGCGGGATCGTTCGCGTAGGTATCGAAAAGCTCGGCCATGGACTGCGTGTTCGCCGTCAGGTTCTTGTCCAGGGCGCTCACGGAACTGACATTGCGCCAGCCCTCCAGTGCTTTGTTGTCCACCAGATAGAGCTGTCCGTCCTTCTGGACGACGATGTCGATTCCTCCCTGATTCGTGCCCGCGATATCAGGTTTGTAGTACAGAACGTCGTATCCCTGGGACGCCAAGGCCTCGGCGGCTGCCTTCTCTCCCGCCAGTCCCTTGGCGAGCCGCTGAGTGGTCTCGTACGCGGACTGCTCCGCCGTTCCGTTCTGGTCCCACTCGGTGAAAGCGCGATCCACTTCCAGGTCCAGCCGGCGCGCCGGGTCCGCGGCCTGGTCGTCCAGCCGCTGTCGCTGCAAGAGGTCCTCGGTCGCGTTGGCCTCGATGACGGCCCTGTCCGCCTGGGCCGCGGCGGCCAGTTCATTGGCCGCGGTGGCCCCCTGCCCTGCGGCCGCGCCCAGTTGCTGCTCCACTCGTTGCGCCTCGTCCCGCGCGTCGAGCGCCGCCTTGTCCCCCGGATCCGGCTGTTGCGGCGGATCAGGAGCCTTCGCCTGCTCCGGAGGCTCCCAGACGTCCGGAGGTTCCCAGGTGTCGACGGCCGGGGCGGCCGGTTCACCGACCGGAGACGGGATGTCCGCGACGGGCGGCGGATCGGGCATCCGAGGCGGCTCCGGCAGCGGGGCGGGCGTCGGCTGAGGAGGATCCGGCAGGGGAGGGGGAGGTAGCGGTGGTGGCGGTGGCGGTGGCGGTGGCGGTGGCGGGTCAGGCGGGTCAGGCGGGTCAAAAGCAAAGTCCGTCACCGATGTTCCCCCCGGCTTCACGACCGAACACGCCGCAGGCCGACGCCCTTGTCGCCGTGGGCCCGCGGTTTTGAACAGCAAGCAGGATCCCGTTCCCGGCAACCCGTGACAAGGCGAATCCTCCCTTTCCCAGGAGTGGTCGGGTTGCGTGCTCCCCGGCGTACGACTCTCGGGGAACGCCCGAATCACCGGGCGTCGGCGCGATGTCCTGCGAGCTTCGCCGCCGCCGAGCGCCTGACGGCTCGACCCGCCCGCCGGCGGACGTGGGCCGGTCCGCGACGGCGGTACGACTCTCAGTACGCCTCCGTACCCGCTCGCGGAATCGCGGATGACCAAGTGACGGGGTCCTGCTGCCGCATGCGCCCGGGCCCGTCGCCGTACGCGGGCTCGGCGCTCATGGCCTCGCATCCCCCGTCGACGGCGGCGGCAGCGCACCGCACAGCGCCTCCACCGCGGGACCGTAGGCATGCTCCGAGGGGGTCGCGTAGCCCACGACGAGGCCGTCACTCACCGCCATGTCCGCGTCAGGGTGCCGGAACGCGGCCAGGCCGTCGAGGGCGATGCCCTGCCAGGCGGCGGCCTTGACCGCGGACGCCTCGGTGCCCGGCGGCAGCCGCAGCACCGCGTGCAGCCCGGCCGCGACGCCCGTGACCTCGACCTGCGGCGCGTGCTCGGCGAGCGCCGCGACGAGCCGGTCCCGGCGGCTCCGGTACCGCTGCCGCATCCGCCGTACATGACGGTCGTACGACCCGGAGACGATGAAGTCGGCGAGGCTCAGCTGGTCGAGGACGCTCACCCATGCCTCGCGCTCGCCCTTCACGGCGAGTACGTCCTCGACGTACCGCGCCGGTAGCACCATCCAGCCCAGCCGCACCGCCGGTGACAGGCTCTTGCTGACCGAGCCGATGTGGATCACGCGCTCGGGGTCGAGCCCCTGGACGGCGCCGACCGGCCGGCGGTCGTAGCGGAACTCCCCGTCGTAGTCGTCCTCCAGAACCAGCCCGTTACGCGCGCGTGCCCAGTCGATCACGGCGGCCCGGCGCGCGGGGTGCAGCGGCCCGCCGGTCGGGAACTGGTGCGCCGGCGTGAGCAGCACGGCACGCTCGCGCCCCAGCCGGTCGACTTGGGCGCCGTGTTCGTCGAGGGGGAGCGGCACGGTACGCACCCCGGCGTCCGCGAGGATCTCCCGGTGGAACCCGAGCCCGTACGCCTCCACGGCCAGGGGCCCGCGCAACACGCCGCCTCCGAACAGCAGCCGCAGCGCGTGCGCGAAGCCGGAGCAGATCACGATCCGGCCGGGCTCGGTCCGCACGCCCCGCGCGCGGGCCAGGTACTCCCCGAGCGCCTCCCGCAGTTCGGCCCGGCCGGCAGGGTCGCCTGGGCCGAACACCTCGTTGGGCGCCTGCTGGAGCGCCCTCCGGTAGGAGGCCAGCCAGGCAGCGCGCGGGAACGCCGAGACGTCCGGCGTGCCCTGCAGCAGATTGTGCCGGGGGCCACGCACGCGTGGAGGTGCCCTCTTGGGCACGCGAGCGGCAGGACGCAGCGGCTCGGCACGCTCCGCGACCCGGGTGCCCGAGCCCTGACGGGCGGTGAGCCAGCCCTCCGCGACGAGTTCCGCGTACGCGTCGGCCACCGTGTTGCGGGCGACACCGAGGTCGGCCGCGAGCGAACGGTACGGCGGCAGCCGCGTGCCCGGAGCGAGCCGCCCGTCGCGCACGGCCTCGCGCAGCGCCCGGATCAGCGCCGTGCGCCGGCCGCCCGGCCCGGACATCTCCAGATGCAGGTCGGACCCGATCCGCTCCGCGGAATTGACCCACGAATTCGCCATGGAAATGCACCCTACAGCGGGTCTTTGTGCCTCGTAGGTTGAGGGACATGACGACGAACACGATCACGAACACGACGCGGGCGCACTCGACGGGAACAGCCCGGCTGGAGTTCGCCAAGGCCGCTGCGAAGGCCTTCCGGGCCCTCATCGCCCTCGACGCCGCCGCCCGCGAGGGCCTGGACCCGGCCCTCGTCGAACTGATCCAGATCCGTGCCTCGCACCTCAACCACTGCGCGTACTGCCTCCACATGCACACCAACGACGCCCGCAAGGCCGGTGAGAGCGAGGACCGGCTGCACATGGTCGCCGTCTGGCGCGAGGCCCGCCACTTCTTCACCGAGCGGGAACAGGCGGCCCTCGCTCTCACGGAGGCGATGACCCTCGTCGCCGACGCCGGCGTCCCGGACGACGTCTACGCGCAGGCCGCGTCCCTCTTCGAGGAACGGGAACTGGCCCAGGTCATCGCCCTGATCTGCACCATCAACACCTGGAACCGGGTGGCGCTGTCCACGGCGAAGGTGGCGGGCACTGACGAGCGGTGACAGCGGTGACCGCCTTCCGAGCGGTCGTCCTTCCGGGCCACCCTGGAGCGGTCGTCCTGCCGGAGCACCCTGGAGCGGTCGTCGTTCCGGAGCACCCTGGAGCGGTCGTCCTAGACCACCATGGGCCGGTCGTACGGCCCGATCGGTGACGGCAGCCGCGAACTGCCCGTCAGATGACGGTCGACCGCGGCCGCCACGGCCCGCCCCTCGGCGATCGCCCAGACGATGAGCGACTGCCCCCGGGCGGCGTCGCCCGCGGCGAACACTCCGGGCACGTTCGTGGCGAAACCGGCGTCGCGCGCGACGGTCCCGCGGGGCTCCATGGCCAGCCCCAGCTGGTCGACGAGCCCGTCCTGCCGGTCGGGCCCGGAGAAGCCGAGGGCGAGCAGCACGAGGTCGGCGGGGAGCGTCCGCCCGGTGCCCTCCACCGGGCGGCGCCGCGTGTCCACCTCGACCAGGTGCAAAGACCGCACATGTCCCTCCGCGTCGCCGTCGAAGCGCAGCGTGGACGCCGCGAACAGCCGTGCGTCCGCGTCGGCGACCGGAGCGGTCCGCAGATCACGGGCCTCCTCGTGCGCGGCGGACAGCCGGTAGATCCGCATCGGATACGTCGGCCAGGGCTCGGCGTCCTCGTCGCGCTGCGCCTCCGGAAGCGCGTAGATGTCCAGCTGGGTCACCGACGCGGCACCCTCCCGGACGGCCGTGCCCAGGCAGTCCGCCCCGGTGTCGCCGCCGCCGACGATGACGACGTGCTTCCCGGCGGCCGACAGCGGGGAGGCCTCCAGATCGCCCGCGCACACCCGGTTGGAAAGCGGCAGGTACTCCATCGCCTGGTGCACCCCCGTCAGCTCCCGCCCCGGTACCGTCAGTTCACGCCACGCGGTCGCCCCCGTGGCGAGCACCACGGCGTCGTAGCGTGTCCGAAGCTCAGCGGCCCCGATGTCCTGCCCGACCGACGTCGACGTACGGAACTTGGTCCCCTCGGCCCGCATCTGCTCCAGCCGCCGCTCCAGATGGTGCTTCTCCATCTTGAACTCGGGGATGCCGTACCGCATCAGCCCGCCGGGCCGGTCGGCCTTCTCGTACACCGCGACCGTGTGCCCGGCCCGGGTCAGCTGCTGGGCCGCGGCCAGCCCGGTGGGCCCCGAACCGATCACCGCGACCGTCTTGCCGGACAGCCGCTCCGGCGGCCTCGGCGGCGCGAAGCCCTCCTCCCACACCCGGTCGGCGATCGCGCACTCGACGTTCTTGATGGTGACGGCCGGCTGGTTGATCGCCAGCACACACCCCGCCTCGCACGGCGCCGGGCACAACCGGCCGGTGAACTCCGGGAAATTGTTCGTGGCGTGCAGCCGGTCGGCGGCCGCCCGCCAGTCCTCCCTCGACACCAGGTCGTTCCACTCGGGGATCAGATTGCCCAGCGGGCAGGCCTCGTGGCAGAAGGGGATGCCGCAGTCCATGCAGCGATCCGCCTGCTTGCTGATGATCGGCAGCAGCGCCCCGGGGACGTAGACCTCGTCCCAGTCCCGCACCCGCTCCTCGACCGGCCGCCGCGGCCAGTCCTGGCGGGGGGTGGTCATGAAACCCTTGGGATCGGCCATGGCCGTCTTCCTTGCGTGCGCGTGTGACAGGCCGTGCGTCGTCGGGCGGTACTTCCTCCGGCCACGATACGTCCGCCTCCGGGGCGCTGCCCGTCGCCACGGCCGTCAGGTGAGCGCCAGCACGTACGCCAGCGCCGCCCCGGCCGAAGCGGCCGTGCGGACGTGGTTCCACATCGTCCACTCGCGCACATACGCCGGCCAGTACGCGGCCGCCTCCGACGTGCCCGGGTCCAGCTTGAGCAGCGCGTCGTTGCGCGGCACGTTCGCGACCATGGTGAGCCCGAACGAGCCGAACAGATACAGCGCGCTGCCCACCAGCAGCTCCACCGTCCCCTCCTCCGGCCACAGCACGAACGTCACCACGGCGATCACCGCGCACAGCACCGCCGACCCGAGGAACACGACCATGAAGGGCGGCGTCACAGCGGCCACGTTGATCGCGTTCATCGCGGCGACCCCCTGCATGGGCGGCAGCGTGGCCAGGCCCCGCATGACGAAGGTCGAGAAGCCGCAGAACACCCCGGCCACCAGGCCGGTCCCGAGCACACCCAGCACCGTCAGTACGAAGTACGGTCCGTCGATCATGTCAGCCTCTCCCGCCCGTCCAGCCGGGATCCTGCCCGGCACCCTTCCTCACCACAAGTGAATTCCCGTACGAGCACAGTGACCATGGCTGATCGGCGCGGGGCCGTAAGCGATCGTCCACGATCCACCGGACGGCCGTGCCCACCGGACGACACCGGGCCGAGTGCCGAGTGCCGTCTGCCGTCTGCCGTGTGGCGGCATGCCGTCGCGGCGGTGCCGGATCACCCGGCGGAACCGAGCCCCGCCTCGGCCCACCCTCTCAGCACCGTCTCCACCGCCGCCGCGATCCGCCGTCGCGCCTCGTGTCGCGGCACCCCGCTCATCAGCAGCCGGTCGTACGGCGTGTCCAGATGCCGCACGGACGCCACGACCGCCGAGGCCACCGCGCCCTCGGTCAGCGCCCGTCCCGCCGCACTGCGGCCCACCCGTCCGCTGCCGCGCTCCGAGGCGTGTGCGGCGATGGCCTGTGCCCGGTCGGCGGGGCATCCGGGATACAGCCGCCGTATCTCCGCCGTGAACGCCAGAGCGAGCAGCTCGTCCTGGGCCGCCCGCCGCCGCGCGTCCCGCGCCCGGCGCCGCCGCCGTGCCTCGGCGTCCGCGAGACATCGCTGCTCGGCCTTGACCAGCGCCTCCTCCTCGACCAGGACGCCCTGCCGTTCGTAACGGCTCTTGCGCCGGTTGAACCGCACCACCACCGCCGACAGGGTGCTCTCCTCCCGCGATCTGCGCGTCAGGGCCGTGTCGCCGCTCGGCAGGAACACCAGATGCCCGAGGTCGGCACAGTCGAGGCAGCGCGGGGCACGGTCCTCCAAGGTGAGCAGGGGCAGCGGCCCTCGCCGGCACTCGGCGCAGTACCGGCCCTTGAGAGGCTGGAAGACGAGGAGCCCGGTGAGGGGCGGAAGCATCGCGCGCGGGACCATACGTGGTTCATTCCCCCTGACGACGGGACGAACTACGCCCGCCACGACCGACCCCGGCCGTCTCGACGCCGCCTTCCCGAGGCCTGCCCCTCCCCGGTGTCCGAGGAGCCCGCGGGCGCGACAGCTCCTGCCCCGGCCTGACGCATCATGGGCTGTGTGCGACTCGAAGCGATCACCTGGGACCGGCTCGGCGACCTGCTCGCCGAGCGCCTCCTCGACCTGAAGCCCGCCGACGGCGCTCCCTCGCCGCGCGTCGCCTTCGACGGCGCCCCGGCCGCCCGCCCGGGAGATCTCGCTCAGCGTGTCTCCGAGGCCCTGCGCGTACGAGGCCGCTCGTCGCTCGTCGTGGGTACGGAGGGCTTCCTGCGCCCCGCCTCGGTGCGTCTGGAGTACGGCCACCGGGACGTGGAGGCCTATTACAACGGCTGGTACGACACCGGCGCACTGTGGCGCGAGGTGTTCGGCCCTCTCGAAACCGGCGGCGACGGCCGCGTCCTGCCTGACCTGTGGGACCCAACCGCCGACCGCGCCACACGCAGCCCCTACGTCGAACTCCCGCCCGGTGGTGCCCTGTTGCTGCACGGACCCTTCCTCCTTCGGCACTGGTTCCCCTTCGACCTGAGTGTTCACGTCCTGCTCTCCCCGGGTGCCCTGCGCCGCCGCACGCCCGAGACCGAGCACTGGACCCTCCCGGCCTTCGAGCGCTACGAGCACGAGACGGACCCGGCCGGCACGGCCGACGTCCTGGTACGGGCCGATGATCCGCGCCATCCGGCGTGGAGCGGTTGAGCGGCTGCTCGCGGTTGCGTGGGAGCGGAGGGTGCCGGGTTCGGCATCCCGTGACGGCTTCGGCTTCCGTGTGCGGGCATCCGGCGGATGGGGCTTCCGTGTGCGGGCATCCGGCGGCGCGGCGAGAATGAAGGGCGTCGGGACTCGCGGTGCGTCCCGCGCCGCGCCGGCCGTCCGGCATCGGGAGGTACTCCATGACCACCGCCGGAGACATCATGCACCGCGGCGCCCGGTGGATCCCCGCGCACGAAACCCTCGACCGCGCCGCCCAGCTCATGCGCGAACTGAACGTCGGCGCCCTGCCCATCAGCGACGAGAACGAGCGGCTCTGCGGCATCCTCACCGACCGCGACATCGTCGTCGGCTGCGTCGCCATGGGGCACGACCCCGCCAGGATCACCGCGGGTGAGATGGCCAAGGGCACCCCGCGCTGGATCGACGCGAACGCCGATGTCGGCGAAGTGCTCCGTGAGATGCGGGAGCACCAGATCCGCAGGCTGCCCGTGATCCAGGACAAGCGCCTGGTCGGCATGATCAGCGAAGCCGACCTGGCCCGGCACCTGGCGGACGACCAGATCGCCTCCTGGGCCGAGAGCGTCTACTCCACCACCACCCGCTGACCCCCGTGGGTCACTCCCCGCGCGTCACGGCCCGGGTCAGAGCCAGCCGCTGCGCCGGAACGCCCGGTACAGCGTCACGCACGCGACGGATATGACGCCGAGGACCATGCCGTAGCCGTACCGCCAGTGCAGCTCCGGCATGTGCTCGAAGTTCATGCCGTACACCCCGCAGACCATCGTGGGCACGGCGATGATCGCGGCCCATGCCGTGATCTTCCGCATGTCCTCGTTCTGCGCGACCGTGACCTGCGCCAGGTGGGCCTGCAGAATGGAGTTGAGCAGTTCGTCGAAGGCGGCGATCTGCTCCTTCGCCCGCAGCAGATGGTCCGAGACGTCGCGGAAGTACGCCTGTATCTCCGGGTCGACCGCTCGGATCGGCCGGGTGGCGAGATCCTCCAGCGGGCGGCTGAGCGGCACCACGGCCCGCTTCAGCTCGAGCAGTTCGCGCTTGAGCTGGTAGATGCGTCCCGGGTCCGCTCGCGCACCGGTCTCCGCGAAGACATCGGTCTCGACATGGTCGATGTCCGCCTGCATCGAGTCCGTGACGGTCAGGTAGTCGTCGACCACGTGGTCCGCGATCGCGTGCAGCACCGCGGACGGGCCCTTGGCCAGCTGGCCGGGATCGGACTCCAGCTCCTCGCGCAGCGGGCCCAGCGAGCCGTGCCGGCCGTGCCGGACCGTGATCACGAAGTCCCCGCCGACGAACACCATGATCTCGCCGGTGTTCACCACCTCGCTCGTGGCGGTCAGTTCCTCGTGCTCGACGTAGCAGACCGTCTTGAACACCGCGAAGAGCGTCTCTCCGTACCGCTCCAGCTTGGGGCGCTGGTGGGCCTCGACGGCGTCCTCGACGGCCAGCGGGTGCAGGTCGAAGAGCTCGGCGATGCCCGCGAACTCCTGGTCGGTCGGCTCGTGCAGTCCGAGCCAGACGAAACCCTCCCGGCTCTTGCGCACCCGCTCCACGACATCCACCAGATCGCCGCGCGTGGGGGTGCGGACACCGTCCCGGTACGTCACGCAGTTCACCACCGAGGAGCCCAGCGGGGAGCGGGCCGGGTGACTCAGGTCGACGCGCGGGCGCCGCCTGGCCAGCCGAGCCACCTTGCGAAGGCCACCGACCCCGCCGAGGCTCGTGACCTTCCGCAGATTCCCTGCCATGGACATCCGGATCTCCTTGTATGGAACTCCTCGCGCCGTTCCTGCGCCTTGGCGCGCCAGTCTGCCAGGCCCACGTGAGCTGCGGGTAAGCCTGTGGAAACGACCCATTCCACTTTGTTCCCGGCTGTGGACGAACGACTCGCCGGTGCCGCCGCTCCGAGACATCGACGCGGGCCGGCGCGGGTGCGGTTCTCACCGCCGGAGCGTCGACTTACCGGAGCGTCGACGATTACGAACAAGTAAGACAAATGGGATGATCGCGGCATGACGCGAACCGATGGGCACCTCCTCGACAACCGGCGGACCGAGGCGGCCGAGCACTTCAGCGCCTTCGCCGCGCTCTTCGACCCCACGACGTTCCGGCATCTCGAAGCACTCGGCGTCGGATCCGGCTGGCGGTGCTGGGAGGTAGGCGCCGGCGGTCCGTCGGTGGTGTCCTGGCTGGCCAAGAAGGTCGGCCCGACCGGACGCGTCGTCGCGACCACCACCGACACCGCACGGCTCGCCCGGGGCGCCCGGCCGCCCGTCGAGGTCCGCGTCCACGACCTCGGCGCCCAGGACCCGCCGGGGGAGGGCTTCGACCTGGTGCACGCCCGCCTCGCCCTGGTCCATGTCACCGACCGCAAACGGGCGTTGCGGTCCATGGCCGACTCTCTGTGCCCCGGTGGGCGCCTCCTCGTCGAGGATGTCGACCCCGCCCTGCAGCCCCTGCTCTGTCCCGACGAGCACGGCCCCGAGCAGCAGCTCGCGAACCGGCTGCGGCACAGCTTCCGCAAACTGCTCGCCGACCGCGGGACCGACCTCCCCTGCGGCCGAACCCTCCCGCGCCTGCTCCGGGAGGCCGGCCTGACCCGAGTCCAGGCCGACGCCTACTTCCCCATCGCCTCACCGGCCTGTGCGGCCCTGGAGTCCGCCACGGTCCGCCAGATCCGCGACCAGCTGGTCACCGCGGGCCTCGCCACGGACCAGGACATCCAGCGGCACCTCACGAACGTGACGTCCGGCGCGCTCGACCTCACGACGCCACCGATGATCTCGGCGTGGGGACGCAAGCAGTAGCGCCTCCGCCGGGCAGGGAGGTCTGCCCCGCCTCAGCCAGGCAGAGGCGGCCTCCCGCCCACCCGCTCCACCGCCAGCGCACCCGCCCGGCAGCCCTCCTCCGCCGCCTCCTCCGGCCCGGCACCCGCGAGCAGGGCGCTGAGGAACGTGCCAGTGAAGGCGTCACCGGCGCCCGTGGTGTCCCGCGGCGTCGCGGGGGCGGCGGGAACGCGGGCGCACACCTTCCCCGAGCGGGCCACGAGTGCCCCCTCGCGCCCCTGCTTGGCGACGACCAGCGGGATGCGCAGGCTCAGCTCGGCCGCGGCGTCGGCCGCGTCGGCCAGCCCCGTCAGCAGGCACGCCTCGTCCCGGCTCGGCAGCAGTACATCCACGCCCTCGACGAGCGTCAGGAAGCGCTCGACGCCCAGCCCTGGGAGGAACCCGGCCGACGCCGGGTCCAGACTCACCGGTACGCCCCGCGCGCGTGCCGCCTTCAGAGCCACCGCCGCAAGGGCGCGACTCGTCTCGGAGAACAGGAGGTAGCCCGACAGATGCAGCCGGGCCACCCCGTCGAGCAGCGCGTCCGACCAGTCGGCCGGTTCGAGCCGCGACGAGGCGCCGCTGTCGGTGAGGAAGGTCCGCTCCGCCGAGGCGTCCCGGTCCACCAGGCAGATCACCATGCCGGTCGGCGCCCGTGCGTCGATCACGAGCCGCGGGCGCACGCCGTGGGCCGCCAGTTCACGCTCGTGCCAGGCGGCCGCGTCCGCGCCCACGCGCCCGAACAGCCGAACCTCGGCCCCGCCCCGGTGTGCCGCCCAGCACGCCACATTGGCGCCCGCCCCGCCGGGCACCGTCCGGATCGAGGCAGCCGTGTCCGTGCCCGCCGCCAGCGACCCCCGGTGCCGCGCGACGACATCGGTGATGACATCCCCGACCACCAGCAGCGCCGCACCCTCCACGGACCGCTCCTCACGTCCCGTGGGGTGACCCCCGGCCCCTGCCCCGTCCCCGGCTCCGGTCACCCCCGGGCCCAGGCCGTCGCGATCCGCGCCGCCAGGCGCACATTGCCGCGGACCGCCGCCAGATTGGCGCTCAGCGAGGCCCCGTCGGTGTGCCGCACCAGATGGTCGAGCAGGAACGGCGTGACCGCCTGGCCGGTGACCCCCTCCTCCTGGCACGCGTGCAGCGCGTCCGCGAGCACACGCGCGTGCAGCTCCGGATCGAGCTGCTCCTCCTCGGGGACGGGGTTGGCGACGATCAGCGCCGACTCCGGCTCGCCGAGTGCGTCCTGGGCCCGCATGACGTCCGCCACCTGCTCCGGCGTCCGCAGCGTCCAGTCCACCGGATGCCCCGAGTCGGACAGATAGAAGCCCGGGAACCGGTCGGTGTCGTACCCGGCAACCGCGACCCCCAGCGTCTCCAGCCGTTGCAGGGTCGCCGGTACATCCAGGATCGACTTCACCCCGGCACACACCACGGTGATCCGCTTCCGTGCCAGCAGCCCCAGATCGGCCGACTCGTCCTGCGTCGCCGTCCATTCCCGGTGCACCCCGCCGAGCCCGCCGGTCGCGAACACCCGGACCCCCGCCAGCGCCGCCAGCAGCGCGGTGGCCGAGACGGTGGTCGCCCCGCTGGCCCCGGAGGCCACCGCGAGCGGCAGATCGCGATGGCCCAGCTTGCGCATCCGGTCCTCGTTGGCGACCCGCTCCAGCTGCTCCTTGCCCAGTCCGACATGGGGCCGCCCGTCCAGCACGGCGATCGTCGCGGGCACGGCCCCATCCTGCCGCACGACCGCCTCCAGCTCCAGAGCCACCTGGAGGTTGCGCGGCCGAGGCAGCCCGTGGGCGATGATCGTGGACTCCAGGGCCACCACGGGCTGCCGCGCTTCGAGCGCCGTCCGTACCTCTTCCGACATCACCAGCACCACGCGTCTGCCTCCTGTCAGTCGGTCCTCCCTCATCTCTGGCGGGCGGCGCGCCGGGCCAAACCCTTGCGGGCTGTCACGGAGGTCACGAGCCTGGAGTGCATGACGGACCACACAGCACGTCTCGACCACGTCGTCCTCTGGGTGCGCGACCCGGTCGCCGCCGCCGACTTCTACGAGAAGGCCGTCGGCATGGAGCCGCTCAGGCTCACCGAGTTCGCCGCGGGCCAGGTGCCGTTCCCCTCCGTGCGCGTCAACGACGAGACCATCCTCGACCTCATGCCGCTGAACTTCGCCGAACGCATGACCATGCTGCCCGGCGCCGCGGACAGTGCGGGCCACCCCGTCAACCACGTCTGCCTGTCCCTGCCCCGCGGCGACTTCGACGCCCTTCTCGGCCGGCTCGAGGAACGCGCCGTACCAGTGTCCGAACTCTCGTACGACTCCTTCGGGGCTCGCGGCAAGGCCACCCGCAGCTTCTACTTCCGGGACCCGGACGGCAACGTCTTCGAGGCGCGGCACTACGACTGACCAGGCCCGGGACCTCAGAAGAGAGGCTCGGGCAGCACCCCTTCCAGGGCGAGCAACCGCCGCTTGGTCTCCAGGCCGCCCCCGAAGCCGCCGATGCCGCCGCCGCTCTCGACGACCCGGTGGCAGGGCACCACCACCGGCAGCGGGTTGGCGCCCATCGCCATGCCCACGGCCTGGGCGGCGCCCGGCTGGCCGACCCGCCCGGCCAGATCGCCGTACCCCACGACCGTGCCGTACGGCACACCCGAGGCCAGTTCGCGCAGGACCTCGCGGTTGAAGCCGGAGATCAGCGACCAGTCCAGCGGCAGGTCGAAGTCGCGTCGCTCACCCGCGAAGTACGCCGCGATCTGACGTATCGCCTCGGCGAGCATCGGGGAGCCGGGATCCTCGACGGGCTCGGTGCCGAGGCGCGACGCCAGCCGCTCGACCGCCCGGTCCCGTACCGTGTCCGTGGCATGGAACACGACGCTGACCAGGCCCTCGCGGGTAGCGGCCAGCAGCAGCGGACCGATACCGCTGTCGACGACGCTCCACACGACCCGCTGCTCGACCTGCCCATGGCTGTCCATGCGCCCACCGTACGACCCGCCACTGACAACGCCGCCGCGGCGGGAAGGCCGACAGGCGGCAACCGGCTGCCGGCCCTCCCGCCGCTCGGGCGACGGATCACCCGCCCACGGCCTCCCGCACCACATCCGGCTTGTTCGTGATGATCCCGTCGACGCCGTACCGGGCGACCCGCTGGGCCGTGGCCGCGTCGTCGACCGTCCAGGTGAAGACCTCCAAGGGCCTGCCGTGCGGTCCGTCGAACGCCTGGACGGCGGAGACGTACGCCGTGGAGAGCGAGCCGTGCGACGGGTTGATCTGGTCGGCGAAGCCGGCGTAGGCGGACAGCTCCGGGACCGGGGGCGTCCCCAGGAAGCCGGTCTTCACGCCGGGCTTCAGCTCGTGGACCGTCCGGACGGTGTCCGCGCTGAAGCTCTGCACGATCAGCCGGCCCGCCAGATGCGACTGGTCCAGCCAGCCTTCGTTGCTGAGCACCTTGAGCGTCTGGCGCTCTATGCCCGGATACAGCTCCGGGTTCTTGATCTCCAGGAGAAGCTTCTGGTGGTGCCGCTCGACTCGGTCCACGAACTGCTCCAGCGTCGGCACGCGCGCACCCGCGTAGTCGGCGCCGAACCAACTGCCCGCGTCGAGGCGGGCGATCTCTGAGGCCGTGAAGTCCTTCACCTTCCAGGGGGCCCGGTCGGGGAAGACCTCCTCGGCGTCGGTGGTGCGCCGCAGGTTGTCGTCGTGGACGACGACCAGCTCGCCGTCCCTGGTCTGCTGGACGTCGTTCTCCACCCAGGGGATGCCCAGCTCTGCCGCCTTGTCCACGGCGGCCAGCGTGTTCTCGGGCGCGTACGCGGAAGCGCCCCGGTGGGCGATGACCAGCGGCGCCACACCGGCGTCGGCGGCCCCGGCGGGGGAGGCGGGGACGAGGAGAGCGGCGGTCCCCAGGAGTGCGGTGGTGGAGGCGGCAACAGCGCGCGCGTGCATGCGTACTCCTCGCGTGAGCGTTCGGCGTCATCACAGACAGATCAACTGTGACAGCAGAGGGTCAACGCGAGAGGGGTGCAGGATGGCCACAGGTTGAACGCAGATGACCCAACTCCGCTCACTGGTGCCGCACAACTGGGGTAAGGCCGTGTTTCTTTGCCGGAAAGTCGTTCGACCATTCCGGTGGGAGTCATACTCTCTGCGTCAACCCTGACCGCTCGTGCGGTCCTGGGAGGGGGCGCACATCGGGAATTCCGGGACGTAAAGGGCGGGAAGGGCAGCCGCGCATGCAGGGCACGGTCGACGGATTCAGCTACGGCCTGGTCACACCCCTGGTGGCCTACCTCATGGCCTGCCTCGGCGGCGCCCTGGGGCTGCGGTGCACCACCAGATCCATGCTGGTCGCCCAGTCGTGGCGCCCCGGCTGGCTCGCCCTCGGCTCGGCCGCCATCGGCTCCGGCATATGGACCATGCACTTCGTGGCGATGATGGGGTTCACGGTCCAGGAGACCCCGATCCGCTACGACAAGTCGATGACCTTCGCGAGCCTCGCCGTGGCCATCGTCATGGTGGGTATCGGCGTCTTCATCGTGGGCTACAAGGGAGCCCGGGGAACGGCCCTGTTCACCGGGGGCACCATCACCGGTCTGGGCATCGCGTCGATGCACTACCTCGGCATGGCCAGCATGCGCCTGGACGGGAAGCTGGAGTACAACACCGTCACCGTCGGCATCTCCGTCGCGATCGCCATGTGTGCCGCCACCGCGGCACTGTGGGCGGCCGGCCAGGTCCGGGGGTTCCTGTGGAGCGTGGGCGCCAGCCTCGTCATGGGGCTTGCCGTCAGCGGCATGCACTACACCGGCATGGCCGCCCTCGACGTCCACCTCCACGGCACCGCCGCACCCACCTCGGGAGAGTCGCCGGCGGCCCTGCTCGCGCCCATGCTGATAGGCCCGCTCGCCTTCCTCCTGCTCGCGGGTGTCGTGGTGATGTTCGACCCGCTGATGGTCATGGGGAAGCCCACCGTCGCGCCCGTCGAGCACAAGCCCGGCATCCCCGCGCACACCCACAGCGCCGTCCAGCACTCCGCGCATCGGCTGCGGTTCCGCCCCCGCCGCCCCGTGGAGCACGGCCGCTCCCGGACCCCGCAGAATCGCTGATCGGAGTCCGTTGTCAGTGCGGGGTCGTACGGTGGATTCCATGCGGCCCGTTTCCCAGATCGAACGCACGGTGGCGCCCTTCGAGGTCGTCAGCCCCTACCAGCCGAACGGCGACCAGCCGACGGCCATCGCCGATCTCGCCCGGCGCGTCCAGGCAGGCGAGAAGGACGTCGTCCTGCTCGGCGCGACCGGCACCGGCAAGTCCGCCACCACCGCGTGGATGATCGAGAAGCTCCAGCGCCCCACCCTCGTGATGGCGCCGAACAAGACACTGGCCGCCCAGCTGGCGAACGAGTTCCGCGAGCTGCTCCCGAACAACGCCGTCGAGTACTTCGTCTCGTACTACGACTACTACCAGCCCGAGGCGTACGTCCCGCAGTCGGACACCTACATCGAGAAGGACTCCTCGATCAACGAGGAGGTCGAGCGGCTGCGCCACTCCGCGACCAACTCGCTGCTCACCCGCCGCGACGTCGTGGTGGTCGCCTCGGTCTCCTGCATCTACGGCCTCGGTACGCCGCAGGAGTACGTGGACCGCATGGTCCCCCTCAGGGTCGGCGACGAGTTCGACCGGGACGAGCTGCTGCGCCGCTTCGTGGACATCCAGTACACGCGCAACGACATGGCCTTCACCCGCGGCACCTTCCGCGTCCGCGGAGACACCATCGAGATCTTCCCGGTCTACGAGGAGCTGGCCGTCCGCATCGAGATGTTCGGCGACGAGATCGAGGCGCTCTCCACCCTCCACCCGCTCACCGGCGAGATCATCAGCGACGACCAGCAGCTGTACGTCTTCCCGGCCTCCCACTACGTCGCGGGGCCCGAGCGCCTCGAGCGGGCGGTCAACGACATCGAGAAGGAGCTGGGCGAGCGCCTCTCGGAACTGGAAAAGCAGGGCAAGCTCCTGGAGGCCCAGCGCCTCAGGATGCGAACCACCTACGACATCGAGATGCTCCGCCAGATCGGCTCCTGCTCCGGCGTCGAGAACTACTCGATGCACTTCGACGGCCGCCTGCCCGGCTCCCCGCCCAACACCCTGCTGGACTACTTCCCGGACGACTTCCTCCTCGTCATCGACGAGTCGCACGTCACGGTGCCCCAGATCGGCGCCATGTACGAAGGCGACGCCTCCCGCAAGCGCACCCTCGTCGACCACGGCTTCCGGCTGCCCTCCGCCCTGGACAACCGCCCCCTGAAGTGGGAGGAGTTCCAGGAGCGCATCGGCCAGACGGTCTACCTGTCGGCCACTCCCGGAAACTACGAGCTCTCCCGCGGCGACGGCGTCGTCGAGCAGATCATCCGCCCCACCGGCCTCGTCGACCCGGAGGTCGTCGTCAAGCCCACCGAGGGCCAGATCGACGACCTGGTCCACGAGATCCGGACCCGCACCGAGAAGGACGAGCGCGTCCTGGTCACCACGCTCACCAAGAAGATGGCCGAGGATCTCACGGACTACTTCCTGGAGCTGGGCATCCAGGTGCGCTATCTGCACAGCGACGTCGACACCCTGCGCCGCGTCGAGCTGCTGCGTGAGCTGCGCTCCGGCGAGTACGACGTGCTCGTCGGCATCAACCTCCTGCGGGAGGGCCTCGACCTGCCCGAGGTGTCCCTGGTGGCGATCCTGGACGCCGACAAGGAGGGCTTCCTGCGCTCCGGCACCTCCCTGATCCAGACCATCGGCCGCGCCGCGCGAAACGTCTCGGGCCAGGTCCACATGTACGCCGACAAGATCACCCCGGCGATGGAGAAGGCCATCGACGAGACCAACCGGCGCCGGGAGAAGCAGATCGCGTACAACACGGAACAGGGCATCGACCCCCAGCCCCTCCGCAAGAAGATCAACGACATCGTCGCCCAGATCGCCCGCGAGGACATCGACACCGAGCAGCTGCTCGGCTCGGGCTACCGGAAGGGGCGCAAGGACGGCGGGGGCGCCAAGGCGCCCGTGCCCTCTCTGGGCGGCAAGGCCGCCGACGGGGCCAAGCCCGCCAAGGGCAAGGGCAAGGCCAAGGAGACGGTGCCGACCGACCGTCCCGCGGCCGAACTCACCGAGCAGATCGAGGAACTCACCACGCGCATGCGGGCCGCCGCCGCGGACCTCCAGTTCGAGATCGCGGCCCGCCTGCGCGACGAGGTCTCCGAGATGAAGAAGGAACTGCGCCAGATGAAGGAGGCGGGCCTGGCCTGACAGCGGACCGCGTATGCGCAGTGTTGCAAGACCGACACAAAGCGCCGACGGGGGTACGTCCCTGTCAGCGCCCCTGCGTAGGGTTCTGGGCAACCGCGAATGCGCGGCAACAGGGGACGTTCGAGAGGGGAATCAGCGCGTGACCGTCAACATGACCAAGGGTCAGGCCATCAGTCTGCAGAAGAACGACGGCGGCAGCCTGACCGCGGTGCGGATGGGTCTCGGCTGGCAGGCGGCTCCCCGGCGCGGCCTGTTCGGCTCCCGGACGCGCGAGGTCGACCTCGACGCCTCCGCCGTCCTGTTCGCGGACAAGCAGCCGGTCGACGTCGTCTTCTTCCGCCACCTGGTGAGCGACGACGGCTCGGTGCGCCACACCGGCGACAACCTCGTCGGCGGTGTCGGCCAGGGCGGCGACGACGAGGCCATCCTCGTCGACCTCTCCCGCGTCCCGGTCCACATCGACCAGATCGTCTTCACCGTGAACTCCTTCACGGGCCAGACGTTCCAGGAGGTGCAGAACGCGTTCTGCCGCCTGGTCGACGAGACCAACGGCCAGGAACTCGCCCGCTACACCCTGGCCGGCGGCGGCCAGTACACGGCCCAGATCATGGCGAAGGTGCACCGCTCGGGCTCGGGCTGGTCGATGACGGCCCTGGGCAACCCGGCCAACGGCCGTACCTTCCAGGACCTCATGCCGACGATCCTGCCCGTCCTCTAGGGCCACAGGGCAACCGCTCGGGGCGGGCCGGCGAGCGGCACACGACACCACACAACGACACAGGGGGACGAAGGCGATGACGGCCGAGCTGGTGCGGGGGCAGAACCACCCGCTCTCCCAGGCCCGTCTCGAGATCCGGGTCTCGGCCGGCACGCCGATCGTGGCCGCCGCCGCGCTCAGCGACGAGACCGGCAGGATCCAGGGCGTGGATTGGGTGGCCCATCCGGGCGCACCCACCCAGCCCGGTCTCGAGGTCTCCCGGCAGGCCGCCGCCGACCACCGCCTCGCGGTGGACCTGGACGCCCTGCCGGAGGCCGTCCACCGCGTCGGAGTGCTGCTCGCCCTGCCCGCAGGAGGGGCGGGCCCGGTCCGCTTCGGCGCCGTCGCCGCCCCGTTCGTCGCCGTCACCGGCCTCGACGGCGGCGAGATCGCCAGTTACACCCTCACCGGCCTGGAGACCGAGTCGGCCGTGGTCGCCCTGGAGCTCTACCGCCGACAGGGCGCCTGGAAGGTGCGCGCGGTCGGCCAGGGCTATGCGGGCGGCCTCGCCGAACTCCTCACCGACCAGGGGCTGCCCCAGGCCCGGCAGCTCGCGGGCGGCATCGACGAGGCGGTGTCCCAGGGACTGGCCCGCTCGGTGCAGGCGCCCCCGCCGCGCAGCGCGGACGGCGACCGTTCCCGCCGGACGGCGGCCCCGGCCCTGGGCCCGGACCAGGGCGGCACCGCGCCTCAGCCCGGGCCGGTACCACCGATGTCCCCGTACGGTGGGCAGACGCCGGGCGGGCCGGGGCAGTCCGGACCGCAGCCGTCGGCGTACACCGGCGCCGCGCCGGACCCGTCCTCCGTCACCCAGCCGTCCGCGCCTGCCCCGGCCGGCCCGATCGACTACAGCCACCCCGGTCGCCGGAACGCCGCCCCGCCCCCGCCTCCGCCCACCGCACCCCCCGCCGCGCCCGGGCAGCCCGCCTTGCCCGTGGCGGGCGACGCGACCGGCTGGTCCATGGACGAGCGGCTCTACAACCAGGTGTGGGGCATGTTCGAGGACCTGGCCCGCACCACCGCCGCCTACCGCAGCGCCGTGGACTTCGCCGAGTCCCGTATGGACAAGGAGCTCGAGCAGGTCCTGTCCGACCCGCGCAGCCGACTCGGCGGGCAGGGGGACGCCGCGCGCGAGGCGGCCCGTGCCCGGCACGAACAGCTCGTCGCCCAGGCCAGGGAGGCCCTCGACCGGGACATCGCCCAGCTCACGGCCGAGGCCGACATCGTCGAACCTGCCCTGCCACCGGCGTACGCCCGCTGGGACAACCCCGTGTGGCATGCCTACCGGCCGCCGATGGAGATCCCCATGGCGCTGCGGCTGGGCGACCTCCATCTCCCGGAGGCCGACCGGATCCGCATCCCGATGCTGGTCCGGCTGCCGCTGGAGCGCGGTCTGTGGATCGACAGCGGCCACACCGGATCGTCCGACGGTTCGTTCACCGACTCGCACGCCATGGGACTTCTCGCCATGGAGGCGGCGGTCGGGCACGCGGCCCGGCTGCTCGCCGTCCATCCGGCGGGTGAGTTCACCGTTCATGTCATCGACCCGGCCGGCTCGGGGGCGCAGCCGCTGGCACCTCTCGTGCGGAGCGGTGTGCTCGCGGCCCCGCCCGCGCTCGGCGCCGCAGGGGTGGCGGACGTGCTGGGGCGGCTCACCCAGCGGGTCGACCTGGTGCAGATGGCGGTGCGGGGAGGCGCCGCAGACTCCCTGCCGTCCGGCTTCGACACCTCGCAGCAACTGCTGATCGTCAACGACTTCCCGCACGGCTTCGACGACCGTGCCGTGAACCAGCTGCGCTACCTCGCCGACGAGGGCCCCGCCTTCGGCGTCCACCTGATGATGGTGGCCGACCGCGAGGAGTCCTCCGGATACGGGCCTTTGCTCGACCCGCTGTGGCGTTCGCTGCTGCGACTGACCCCGGTGCCCGACGACCACCTCGCCGACCCGTGGGTCGGCCACGCCTGGACGTACGAGCCGTCGCTCGTGCCGACCGGCAGCCAGGTCCTCCAGCGGGTGCTCAGCCAGGTCGCGGCCACCCGTACCAAGTAGATGTAAAGCCTTCTGACCTGGGATTTTGATCCTAATTTTGCCAAGCGCTTTACCTTTTCTTGGTGATGAGGGTACTGTTGTCGGCACGGAGGGGAGTACTCCCTGTCTGCTGCGACGTACCCGTCAATACGGATCAGGCCAGATCCCGGGGCGTCGGCCCATCCTTGGGTGGAAGAGACCTCCGGCAGCGACGACGCTGACATTTGCCGTTAACGACTGCCGGAGGCGCAGTGGATGTTTCCGTGACCCTATGGGTCCTGACGATCGTGGGCCTCGCCGCCCTGATCGCGGTCGACTTCTTCATCGGCCGCAAACCGCACGACGTGTCGATCAAGGAAGCCGGGATCTGGACGGTCGTCTGGATCGTGCTTGCCGCGCTCTTCGGGCTCGGTCTGCTGATGTTCGGCGGCGGCCAGCCCGCCGGTGAGTTCTTCGCGGGGTTCATCACCGAGAAGTCGCTGAGCGTCGACAACCTCTTCGTCTTCGTCCTGATCATGGCGAAGTTCGCGGTGCCATCGCAGTACCAGCAGCGCGTCCTTCTGATCGGCGTCCTCATAGCCCTGGTCCTGCGGGCCATCTTCATCGCGGCCGGTGCGGCGATCCTCGCCAGCTTCTCGTGGGTGTTCTACATCTTCGGCGCCTTCCTGATCTGGACCGCCTGGAAGCTCATCCAGGAGGCCCGGGCCGACGAGGAGGACGAGGAGTTCGAGGAGAACAAGCTGCTCAAGGCCGCCGAGCGCCGGTTCGGTGTGGCCGACCGCTACCACGGCACCAAGCTGTGGATCCAGGAGAACGGCAAGCGGGTCATGACCCCGATGCTGGTCGTGATGCTCGCGATCGGCTCCACCGACGTGCTGTTCGCCCTCGACTCCATCCCCGCGATCTTCGGCCTGACCCAGGACCCGTACATCGTGTTCACGGCCAACGCGTTCGCCCTGATGGGTCTGCGCCAGCTGTACTTCCTCATCGGCGGCCTGCTGAAGAAGCTGGTCCACCTGAGCTACGGCTTGTCGATCATCCTGGGCTTCATCGGCGTGAAGCTGGTGCTGCACGCCCTGCACGAGTCCGGGGTGCACGTCCCCGAGATCAGCATTCCGGTCTCGCTCGGTGTGATCTGCTCCGTCCTGATCGTCACCACGATCACCAGCCTGCGGGCTTCCAAGAAGCAGGCGGCGGCCGAGGCGGCGCAGGCGCAGAGCGGTAGTGCTCCGAAGGACAGCATCGACGTCTGACCGCGCCGGACGCAGTAACAACCATCACCGGGACCGGTGGTCGGCGAATTGCCGACTGCCGGTCACGGTGCTTGCTTGTTTCTGAACGCGTTCCCCGGCCTGGGGGCGCCGGGGCCGGCTGGAGGTGCCATGAAGTTCGTGCAGATCATCGACTTCGAGACCGAGCGCTTGGACGAGATGGAGCAGATTTTCAAGGACGCGGAGCGGCGCTCCGCCGGTCGGACGGGCGGCCCCACGCACCGCACGCTCCTGAAGGACCGCGACAACCCCCGCCGCTATCTCGCGCTGATCGAGTTCGAGTCGTTCGACGAGGCCATGCGCAACAGTGAGGACCCGGAGACCGGAAGGATGGCGGAGCGACTGGGCGCGCTGTGCATCGGCGAGCGGGTCTACACCAACTGCGACCTCCTGGACGCGAGCGAGCTCAAATAGCCCCCGGGACGGGCCCCGCGCGACCGGAGTGCGGGGCCCCCGTGCCTCTGCGACGATCACTGCATGATCGCTCGGCGCAGGCCGCTCACGGCACAGTGGACGACCTTGGTGCCCGTGCTCGCGGCGGTGCTGCTGGCCCTCACCTGGGGGCGCGATCTGCCTGCCGCTGTCGTCGCGCTGGTGACGCTGGTCCTGGCGGGAGCCGTTCTGTCCGCCGTCCACCACGCCGAGGTGGTGGCACACCGGGTCGGTGAGCCGTTCGGCTCCCTCGTGCTCGCGGTCGCCGTCACGATCATCGAGGTCGCCCTCATCGTCACCCTGATGGTCGACGGCGGGGACAAGAGCGCGACACTGGCCCGCGACACGGTCTTCGCAGCCGTGATGATCACCTGCAACGGCATCGTCGGCCTGTGCCTCCTGGCCGCCTCACTGCGGCACGGCACGGCCGTCTTCAACCCCGAGGGCACCGGCGCCGCACTCGCGACCGTCGCGACCCTGGCCACGCTCAGCCTGGTGCTGCCGACGTTCACCACGAGCAAGCCCGGCCCGGAGTTCTCCACCGTCCAGCTGACCTTCGCGGCGCTCTCCTCGCTGATCCTGTACGGCCTCTTCGTCGCGACGCAGACCGTGCGGCACCGTGACTACTTCCTGCCGATCACCCGGCAGGGCGACGTGATCACCGCCGAGGAGCACGCGGCGGCCCCGACCGCCCGCACCGCCCTGATCAGCCTGGGGCTGCTGGGCCTGGCGCTGATCGGCGTGGTCGGCCTGGCCAAGGGCGTCTCGCCCACCATCGAGTCCGGGGTGGAGGCCGCCGGGCTGCACCAGGCCGTGGTCGGTGTGATCATCGCGCTGCTGGTACTGCTCCCGGAGACCATCGCCGCGCTGCGCTCCGCACGCCGCGACCGTGTGCAGACCAGTCTGAACCTCGCCCTCGGCTCGGCCATGGCCAGCATCGGCCTGACCATCCCCGCCGTCGCGCTCGCGTCCGTGTGGCTGTCCGGCCCGCTCGTGCTCGGTCTCGGCGCCACGCACATGGTGCTGCTCGCCCTGACCGTGGTGGTGGCCTCCCTGACGGTGGTCCCGGGCCGGGCCACACCGCTCCAGGGCGGGGTCCATCTGGTGCTGTTCGCGGCGTACCTGGAACTGGCGGTCAACCCGTAGACGGCTCAGCCTCCATCTCCGCTCCAGCCTTCGACTCCACGGGCACCGGACGCGTCTCCGGCAGCAGGGCGAAGCACCCCAGGCTGAACAGGGCGATCGCCGTCAGATAGGCGGCCACGCCCCAGGGCACCCGCCCGCCCTGCTCGGCGAGCGCGGTCGCCGCGATGGGTGTGAGCGCGCCCCCGAGGACACCGCCGAGGTTGTAGCCGACGGCGGCGCCGGTGCAGCGCACCCGCGGCTCGTACAGCTCCGGCAGATACGCGGCGATCACGGCGAACATCGTGATGAACGAGAGCATCGCCCCGAGGAAGCCGAGGAACATCGGCAGCGGTCTGCCGGTGGCGAGGAGCGCGACCATCGGGAACATCCACAGGGCGGCCGCCGCACACCCGGCCAGGCACATGGGCCGGCGGCCGTAGCGGTCCCCGAGCATCGCCACCAGGGGTGTGAGCGCGCCCTTCACGAGCACCGCGCCCATGATGCAGGTCAGCATGACGCTGCGGCTCACCCCGAGCCGTTCCGTGCCGTAGGCGAGGGACCAGGTCGTCACGGCGTAGAAGATCGCGTAGCCGATCGCGAGCGCCCCGCCGGTCAGCAGGAGGAGGCGCCAGTGGTCGCGCAGGACCTCGACCAGCGGCACGCGCGCGTGGTCGTCGAGTTCGAGGAAGCTGGGGCTCTCGGCGAGCGACGAGCGCAGCCACAGCCCCACGATCGCCAGCACCCCCGCCGCCCAGAACGGCACCCGCCATCCCCACGCGGCGAACTGCGCCTCGGACAGCGTCGTCGACAGCCCCAGCACCACACCGTTGGCGAGCAGGAACCCCACGGCGGGCCCGACCTGCGGGAAGCTCGACCACAGCCCGCGCCGCCCGGCGGGCGCGTGCTCCACCGTCAGCAGCACCGCCCCGCCCCACTCCCCGCCGAGCCCCAGCCCTTGCAGGAAGCGCAGCACCAGGAGCAGCAGGGGAGCGAGCACGCCGATCGTGTCGTACGTGGGCACACAGCCGACCGCGACCGTGGAGGCGCCGGTCAGCAGCAGGGAGGCGACGAGGACCGGGCGTCGTCCGCGCCGGTCGCCGATGTGCCCGAACAGCACCGACCCGAGTGGCCGCGCCACGAAGCCCACGCCGAACGTCGCGAAGGCGGCCAGCGTCCCCGCCACCGGCGAGAAGGTCGGGAAGAACAGCGGCCCCAGGATGAGGGCCGCCGCGGTCCCGTAGACGAAGAAGTCGTAGAACTCGATGGCCGTGCCGGCGAGCGAGGCGGCCGCGAGGCGCGGCATGGAGGGTGCCCTTACGGTGCGTACGTCGTGCATGCCGCGTCAACTACCCACGGTGACGGCCGGTTACGGGGGCGTGCGGAGGTTCGGGGGCCCTCAGTAGGTGACCGTGATGCGCCGGTCCGGTCCGTCCACGCGCACGGCGCCCCCGTAGGGGATCACCAGTTGCGGATCCGTGTGCCCGAAGTCCACGTCGAAGACGATCGTGGTGTCGGGAGCGTAGGCGCGCATGGCGCGCAGGACCGCCTCACGCTGGTCGGAGGCGTAACGAGCCGCCTCCTCCGGGGTGTTGGGCCGCTCGAAGGACCACGTCTTCGGACGGCCCATCAGCAGCGCCGGAAAGCGTTGGAGCAGCCCCCGCTCGCCCATGTTGCGCAGCGTGCTGAAAACCTCCATCGCACTCGGCATGTCCTCCGAGGTCTCCAGCAGCAGCACCCCGCCGTCGTACTCGGACGGGTCGTGCGCGATCTCGCGGTCGGCCATCAGCAGCCACCCGATGATCTCCAGGCACCCGCCCCAACTGCGGCCCTCCACCACCCGGTCGGCGTTGAGCCAGGTCCAGCCGGTCCCGGGCCGGGTCTCCGGTTCGGCGTCGAAGGTCGCCGGATCCGCCCAGTCACGGTCGGTGTCACGCCACCGCTCGGCGGGCTTCAGTTCGTACGGGCCGGAGGTGAACAGCGCCGCCCGCAGGGAGTCGGCGGTCTGCGGGTGCATGGCACCGGGACGGCCCAGCTCGCACATGACGCTCCCGCCGTGGTAGCCGACGATGCCGCTGTTGCGCAGGAACGCGAGCAGGTTGGTGTTGTCACTCATTCCGAAGAACGGCTTCGGATTCGCCCGGATCAACTCCCGGTCCAGCAGCGGCAGCACGGTGATCTGGTCGTCCCCGCCGATCGACGCGATGACCGCCTTGATGTCCGGGTCGGCGAAGGCGGCGTGGATGTCGTCGGCCCGTTCCCGGGGTGAGGAGCCCATCCTGCGCGTCGCCGGGTACTCGACCGGCTCCAGCCCGAACTCCTTGCGCAGCCGTTCCAGCCCCAGCTCGTAGGGGAGCGGGAAGAGCCCCGGCAGCCCGGAGGAGGGCGAGATCACGGCGATACGGTCGCCGGGCGACGGCTTGGGCGGATAGGAGAGGCTCGTCATGCCGGGAGGCTACGGCCCGGCGCGCTGTCGGCGCACCGTGATAAACCGGGTGCGAGCAGCGGTCCGTCATGGGCCGCGCGACCCTGAACGGACCGGAGGAACCGTGCCCCGCACCCTGGCCAACGCCCCGATCATGATCCTCAACGGCCCCAATCTGAACCTGCTCGGCCAGCGTCAGCCGGAGATCTACGGCTCCGACACCCTCGCCGACGTGGAGGCCCTGTGCGCCAAGGCGGCGGCCGCGCACGGCGGCACGGTCGACTTCCGCCAGTCCAACCACGAGGGCGAGCTGGTGGACTGGATCCACGAGGCGCGGCTGAACCACTGCGGCATCGTGATCAACCCGGGTGCCTACTCGCACACCTCCGTCGCCATCCTGGACGCCCTCAACACCTGTGACGGCATGCCGGTGCTGGAGGTCCACATCTCCAACATCCACAAGCGCGAGTCGTTCCGGCACCACTCCTACGTCTCGCTGCGAGCCGACGGGGTCATCGCGGGCTGCGGCGTACAGGGCTACGTGTTCGGGGTGGAGCGCGTCGCGGCGCTGGCGGGGGCGGGACAGACGGACACCTAGACGCGACGCTGCCAGCGTTGCGCGATGTAAGCCCCGACGGCCATGGTCGTGTCCGCAATGTCAGGGGAGCCAGAGTTGTAGGCAGGCGATGGTGACCAGGGCCTGGTAGTGGCGGGCGAGTTTGTCGTAGCGGGTGGCC